>JBGSJB010000700.1:0-16755 GCA_041742175.1 Pirellulaceae bacterium | reverse complement strand
ACATGGGCTACAGACGTAAGCACGCAACAACGAACAGTTGATTGGCAAATGCGACTCGACGACGCACGATGCAAACTCAAAAGCGTATACCCTAAAATCCTACCTCCCCAATCCTAAATTCCAATTGGAACAAAGCACTAGCGCGTGCATGACTATCTGCGTAGGCCGCTGCGCGCATCCTGCGAATTTCGACCTAGATCGCTGTATACCGCCAAGAAATTCCCCGATCACCTACGGGTTGACGGTCTCTGAGGACGATTTGCTTGGCAATCGAGAACGTTCTTTTTCAACGAGCAACCCACCATGGACTTCCCAGACTTCCCATGCCTGTCCTTTAATGCGCTTTCTTTCGACCTAGATCGCTGTATACCGCCAAGAAATTCCCCGATCACCTACGGGTTGACGGTCTCTGAGGACGATTTGCTTAGCAATCGAGAACGTTCTTTTTCAACGAGCAACCCACCATGGACTTTTCATGCCTGTCCTTTAATGCGATTCTTTGCTTAGCAAACTAGACTTGAAGTAGACGAACATTCCCTATGAGAACGTAGATGGAATCGCGGACTTTCATGCAACGGGGCGGCACTCGTATATTACGCAGCTAATTAAGAGCGGTGCGCCGCTGCCAACCGCGATGGAGCTGGCTCGTCATTCGGACGTCAAGATGACCATGCGTTACACGCACATTGGGATTGAAGACCAAGCGGACGCGCTCAAAAAGTTGCCTTCACCGCATGGAATCGAAAGTGCGCTGCACGGGCGCTGCAGTTTGGGCGGCGCGGAGGGTCTTAATGTGGCGCAGGACGCCATTGTGAACAATGGTGACCCAAATAAAAAACGCCGTAAGTCTAAACCGGAGTCAGACTTAGGCGTCTCTTGTGCAAAAGTGGCACAAGCCACTAAGGCGGAGGGCACGGGACTCGAACCCGCAACCCCTTACGGGGCACTTCATTTCCAATGAAGCCGCTAGCCATTCGCTTACCCTCCAGAAACCGCAAGCTGCTCAATGGCATTGGCGAGTTTGGTCGGCGGTGGTGTTCACGATGACCAGATAATAGCTGCAGAAACGGAAGGCGTAAATGCGGTTGCGGTGCCAATGCCCGATCGACGACTGATTTACAACATTTTGTGCATTCCTCAGAAGCTTGACCTTGCAGGCAACGATCAGAATTTGCGATATCCACCACGTTACTAGGCGAGGATTCTCTTGGACTTTTCTATGGCTAGCAATTCACCGGTCTTACTTCGATTCCCAGAACGGCCCGCGCCCGAGGAAGATCCGATTGTCATTACGGGAGTCGGGATTGCTTCGAGCTTGGGGCCAACGCGCGAATCGGTGTGGCAGAACATCCAGCTCGGAACTAGTCACATTCGTCGTACTGAAGCCACTGACCAAGTCGGAGACTTGCGCCTGCCGTGCGGTATGGTCGACTGGTTGCCGCCGGGTTCGGAATCATTGAAGTCGATTCAACTAACGCAACAGGCCGCCAGAGAATCGCTGGTTGATGCAACATTGGACTGGCGCACAGTTGATCGCACGCGGTTCGCCTGCAGTGTTTCAGCGCAGTTCGGTGACATCGGTTATCTTTATATGCCTGAAAGTGAGCGCGATTCCAAGCCGCTCGATGAATACAAACATCGCTGGTGGGAAGAGTTTTTGCCATCGACAGCTTCGCATGTAATCGGTGAGCAGTTTCAGCTTTATGGGCCGCGACTGTGTCACACAACGGCATGTGCGAGCGGCTTGATTAGTACGATTGTGGCAGCGCGAATGATTCGCGACGGACAGGCCGACTTTGCCTTATGTGGAGCTGGTGATGCGGTCACGAAGTTGGTCTACGCAGCGTTCGCTCGTATGGGTGTGTTGGCGGACAGCGACGACCCTTCTGCGGCTTGCAAACCGTTCGATGTGCATCGCAATGGATTTGTGATTGGCGAAGGCGCTGCGATGCTCGTGCTTGAAAAACGTTCGACTGCGATGGCTCGGGGCGCTAAGATTTACGCGGAGCTCGCTGCCGCGCAGATGCTTAACCAAGCTCACCATGTTACCGGCTTGGACGGTGATACAGGAACGATGGAAGCGCTCATCGATCGCTTAGTCGTCAAAGCGGGATGGCAGTATCTTGGCCCGCAATATATCAACGCGCACGGTACTGGCACTGAGCAAAATGACCGTTGCGAACTGCACGCGATTCGCGCCGCATTGAAAGAACGCGCTGACAATGTCTTAGTCAGTAGTAATAAAGCGGTGCTGGGGCATCTGATCAACGCAGCCGGCAGTATCGAGTTGGCGCTGACTGCGATGGCACTCCGCGATGGATACGTTCCGCCGACAATGCATCTGGATACTCCAGAATCAGTCGGGCAGATCGACTGTATGCCGAAGTTGGGAGCGAAGACGGAGATCGATCGCGCGCTGAAATTGTCCTTGGCATTCGGCGGACATCTGGTCGGAGTTGCTTTACGGCGTTGCCCAATCGTCAGTGCGCAGCGAGAATCGGTCGCTTTGCATCCCAACGCTCTGGTTCGCGAAGAACGAAAATCCGTCCGGCGCGCGGCGTGAAAGCCGTTACTTTTTTATGGAAGTGTTATTAGCAAGCTGCTTTTGGGCAGGTTGCTTTAGAGGAGGGCTCTTCAACAAGTTCTTATCGTCTCGAAGCGGTTCGACTTGTCGGGTCTGCTCGGTGATAACGCCCGCTTCGCTGACCAATCCACCTTCTGCGGTCGTGGACGCCGCTAAGGATTCTTCGCCGGTGTTGCAGGCGCGATCGCTCGATCGGTTCGGCGTCGCTTTACTCTTGTGATTCGCCGTTCAGCACCGTAAACAGGATCCTTTCGGAAACACATGTTCGCGAGCTTCGTCGGGCATTGAAATTCCTTGGTTCTGATAAACGAGTTTAACTTGAAGATCACCTAGGAACGAATTTTTTATAAACGATCTATTATGTCCATCGCAGCCACATGTTGAACAGCGATTTAACGGTTGGCGTCAGCTTCGTTCGATTGTACTGGTCACCCAACTTGCGGACGGCTTCTGCCTGGGTTGGATAGGGATGAATTACAGATGCGATCTTCCCTAAACCGATGCGATGCTTCATGGCCATGACAATCTCACCGATCATGTCACCGGCATGCGCAGCCACGATCGTGGCACCAACGATTTTGTCGGAGCCTTTCTTGCAGTACGCTCGAATGAAGCCATCGACTTCACCATCGAGTATGGCCCGATCCACGCCCGAGAACCGCTGCGTGAAGGTGTTAAGCTCGATATTTTTCTCAGCAGCTTCGTCGGGATACATACCGACGTGCGCGATCTCTGGAGACGTGTAGGTGCACCACGGAATGATCAGCTTGCTGGCTTTGGCTCGACCCATGAACAGTGTATTCTGTATGACGATGCGAGCGAGAAAGTCCGCCGAATGCGTGAATTTGTATTTGGAGCAGATATCGCCCGCCGCATAGATATTCGCGTTGGTCGTACGTAATCGATCGTCGACTTTAACGCCATGTTGCGGATGCGCCGCCACACCGACCGCCTCAAGTCCGAGTCCATCAAGATTCGGTGTGCGCCCACTGCCGACCAGAATCTGATCGCCGTTGATCAATTCTTCCCCACCATCTCGAGAGACCACAGCCACACGATCCGAGCCGTCCCTTTCGACACGAACCACTTTCGCATCGAGAACCATCTTCACGCCATCCCTCTGCATGGCTTGTTGGACGATCCAAGCAGCATCGTCTTCTTCGCGACTCAAGATATGCGACGATTTTTCGATGAGTGTGACGTGCGATCCAAAGCGAGCGAAACTCTGCGCCATTTCGCAGCCGATGGGACCACCGCCAATCACAATCAATCGCTTGGGCAGTTCCGTCAACGAAAACAGCGTCTCGTTGGTTAGGTAGCCGGTAACCTTCAAGCCTGGGATTGGCAGTTCTGCAGCACGTGCTCCTGTGGCGATAACGGCCTTCTTAAAATGCAGCGTTTGGTCACCGACGACCACCGTGTTACTGCTCGTGAAAGTACCTTGGCCAAAGTAGACATCGATCCCCAGCTCAGTGAACCGTTTCGCAGAATCGTGCGGACTGATCGAGGCTCGCAGTCGCCGCATTCGCTCCATGACCTGAGCAAAGTCTACCTTCGGTGAAGCAGAATGAATTCCGAAGTGCCCTGCGTCGCGTATGGACGCAGCTTGGCGAGCCGCTGAGATGAGTGCTTTAGAGGGAACGCAGCCAACGTTCAAACAGTCGCCTCCCATCAAGCCGCGTTCGACCAGTGCGACCTTGGCACCCAGCCCCGCGGCTCCGGCAGCGGTTACCAGCCCTGCGGTACCAGCGCCAATGACGACAAGGTTGTATCGACCAGCAGGCACCGGATTAACCCAGTCGATTGGATGGACATTCGACTGCAGCGTCTCGTTGTAATGGTCGGTTGGTTTCAGTTGTTCGAGATAGCTCATGAGTGCCAATCGTCTCTGATAGTGACGACCAAATGTTTGCTGCTGTTGAAAAACACTCGACCAGCGGTGAGGAATCAGGAATCAAATGAGTGGAAAACTTCCCAGCAATCAGCAGGACGAAGGTGTGATAAATGGCTTGGTCGAACTGAAGGTCAGGTCGTCGGTCTTGGAGCAATCACACAACACACAAAACGACCCACGTTGGGCTATCTATCGCCAACCACTGACACCTGAAGCACCTAATGATACCATGTTCAAGACAAGCAGCAGCTACTGTTCTGTTTGGGCAAGTGATATGAAGCCCATCGAGGCGATCTACTGCTCCACGCCACATTCTGGCGTTGAACTCCAAGGTACGGCTTCAAGTGCCCAATCGCTTGGGTCGTTAGAGTTCCAGTTGAAGCGCTACTTGAAGCACGTTCATATCGGACCATATCAAGCACTACCGCAGAAATGGCGAGACTTGAAAACAGAACTTGAGCAGCGGGGCGAAATCATTGGCTCTCATTCGCACGAAATATATGGCCATCACTGCGACGACACATCCAAGTTAGAAACAACGATCTTGATTGGTCTTGAAGGCTGACTAGTCCTTAAACCCCAGACTCAATCGCCATTCATCTCATTCAACGAATGACTCACAAGAAGCCACATCTACCTGAAAAGATTTGTATCGCTTGCAAGAAGCCGTTCAAGTGGCGAAAGAAGTGGGAGAAAGTTTGGGAGCAAGTCAAATATTGCAGCGAGAAGTGCAGGAAGGCTAGTTCAAAAGAATGAACTCGTTTTTCATCAGCGTTCTGTTACGCTTTGCAAGTAATTGTCGGTCCCAAGACAAAGTGCTTACTCGTCGGCCTAGCATGTAAAATATATTCTTGCTTCCAAGGCAGCAGGATATCATTGGCGGGGCCGATTCCACGAATATAAGTCAAATCTGAAGTTACAAAAATGTCCGAAAACGAGCAATTGATTAAGCGCCTCTATGACCGTTTCAATGAAAGGGATATCGATGGCGTACTTTCGAATCTCGCAGAAAACGTCGCTTGGGCAAATGGCATGGAAAACACCCATGTGCATGGAACGGCGGCTGTAAGAGAGTATTGGACGAATCAGTGGGCAGTTATCGATCCCCACGTCGATCCACTAAAAGTTTGCACTGTCGAAGATGGTTCAATAGTCGTGGAGGTTCATCAAGTCGTCCACGATCTTGAGGGTAAGCTCTTACTTGATGAAATAGTGGGGCATGTTTTCCAAATCGAAAACGGAAAGGTCAAGCGATTCGACATTAAACCGGGTTCGCAGCTTTCAACGGTTTCGCATTAGACCGGCTTTCGCTACACGATGACTAATGAGCATGTTACTCCGGATTGAACCTGAACATGATTACACAACTTGCAATGCAACAGGAAAGCTCAAGATTGAATTGCTCAGTTAACTTTTGATTGCGCACCATGTCTCGCTTTGACCAACAGGTGACGACAAAGTTTCATCGGGACGGGGCACCCGACGCATCGCTGCTGATGTTGGGGTATGAACCCTCAGCAGTTCAAAGCCGCCTCCACATGGCGGATTACACAAAAGCCGCCGCTTACTTGGGAATTTCTCCAAACGAGTTCTTGGTGGATTCCGCCTAGAGCGGTTTAGCATGAACGTATTATTCGTTCACGATGGGCCAAGCGACTGATGCAAAAACTCCTCGGTAAACTTTCGTACTTGGTTCCAGCCCGTGTACTCATAGTCCTTCGACGTATCGGTGTCGCCGCCTTCCCTCCATGCGATCCACTTCATCATCAGTCGCAACCATAATCCGTAACTGCGATAGTGTACCGATTGCGGACATAGCCTCGGCTAGTGCTTTTACGGCTGGTTTGACGCAAGTTACTGCTCCAGATTTGGCACCCGATTTCTGATCTGATAAGGAGAAACGAACCTATTCCGTGGTTCGTTACCAGACCTTATCAGATCACAATCAGATCAAACCGACAACATTTGAACTCGCTTTTGCGGCGCGTGAGAGACTCTAAATTACTGTAAGTCCAATGAAAAAGACCACTTACGAATTTCTCGCAAGTGGTCTGGTAATGGAGGCGAGGTCCTGGACTCGCAACGGGGCTGGCCATGGACGACGCGCTTGCCCCGGTTTCGGGCCTCGGTCACAGGAAGTTTGTCAGTGAATCTTTCCTGGGCTGCGTCGTCTGCCGCAAGGATTTGGACGGTCAACACAAAATTCCAGGCCAGCATGCGCACTGGAAAAGCTGGGGTGAGGCCTTAATACCTCGCGTATTGGCCCTCCGTAACGCCGACGCTTGGAGTACCTCAGAGCTGCATCCAATCAGCGAGCCGCAGATTCGGTACCGCGGAGAAATCGGCTGTGTTGTGGGTTACGAGAGTCAGGTTGAAGTGTAATGCGGTTGCGGCCAGCAGTGCATCAATATCTGGCATGGGTGCCCCTGCATCTAGCAGCGCTCCTCGAAGCCTGCCATACTCAAGGGCGACAGCCAGATCCACGTCGACAATGTCCATTGAGTCGATGAACTCCATAACGGTTTTTTTGGCACCGAGGCTCGCGTTGCCCCGCTGGACCCACGTCCAAGGTTCCCCGGCGGTGATAACAGAGATCGCCGAACCACCCAGGTACTGGAGGAACTTGCCCCAGACGTTCCGAGCTCCCTTGAGATACGCTGAGCAAATATTGGTATCGATCAAAAAATTCAAGAACTCCCTCCGCGGCGATTCATTCGCCGTTGTTCCTGATTCCACTGCATATAACTGTCGAGTTCTGCCGCATCCTCGGAGCATCCACCGAAAAGCTCTTTCAACTTGGCCTCACGTTCGGTGGCCGTCAGCTTGGATTTGCGAACGATGACATTGACCTTGGAGCCATCGGGAAAGCTCGGCGGACGGTCTAGCTTGATGGACTGGCCATCCAAAATTCCTTGGAACGATTCTGCTGTATCCGACATAAACACCTCCCAGTGCACCATGCATTTCTCTGATTTGCTTCAGTTGACGACACATGCCGCAATCTGGCAAACTGCGGCACCGAAGCGCGTTAGCCAGACTAGGGATTGGTGGGAGGAGCTTGGGGGGGCAGGCTTGGCTTTCGGTTTTCAAGAAACCTTGGTCTTGCGTCTAAAGCGTCAGTCCGTATTTCGGCTCGCTGGCCATTAGCGTGCTCGCCCGCCGGACCTGGTTAGCTTCAATGTCGGGGTGTTTCCAGCCAGGAGGTTTGAACACTTCAGCCAGCGTGCTGCGCGTCGGTTGGCGATATGGCAACGAGGCAAGCTCGCGACCGGGAGCCGATGAGCGAAACCCGCCATGCCCTGAAGGCTCGGCAGGATGGCGATAGACGGCCGCTCGGCTCCAGCAACCCACCAGCGGTGTGCCGCCACCGCCAGGACCGTCGCTAATGCTGGAGCCCCGTCATGCTGCCTAGCTCCAGCTCCATTCCGTCCACCCAGCGAGGCGCTCTGCGAAGCGTTGTCATCGCTATTTGCACCGCTCGCAAAATTGGGCTGCAAAACCAGTTGCCTGAGGCATCTCAGGCTGCGTGCAAATCACTTCTAGCGGTGGCGAGCGCTTCTGCCGCTGGGCTCACGGTCTTCAGTGACCCTCAAAAGCCCCATCAAACCCCTTAGCTAACCGCATGCCGGAGCGACCTTCTGCGTGGAAACTATCGCTCCGATTCCGACGAGCTCGATTCACCCACTACGTTTTTCAAGTTCTAGCGGTGAACACCTTCGATGGCGGCATCCGACCATCGAGTCGCCGTTGCCCCACGCAGTCGAAAACCAAGTTCGACCCTGGCAAAGTCTCCACGAGTACAAAAAAATCGAGACGACACAACGGCTCGCTTGCTATTCTGTTTGCAAGCCGAAGGCTTGACAGCCATTAGCCGGTGGTTGAGCGGAGCGACACCACCGGTTCTCGTCCCGGCAGCCGACGAGTATCCCGGAGGGATGGCAGCCAGCTCCTTGCTTTAGACCAGCCAAGCCACGAACAGTGCCGCCAAGGTAATCATGCAGCCGTGCTTCCCATGCCGAATCGATTATCGGCCGTCGACCCTTCGTGGAAAAGATGATGGTGGCCGGATAAGGTGGAGGTGCAACGTTAAAAATGCGGAGAACAGTGCATGCTCGCTGCGATCCTTTCAGGATCAGGTATTCAGGCGCGTCGTACCCGGCGGTGTCACTCCGCTCAACCACCGGTTATATGCCGAGGAACCTATAAGCTTCTTCGCCTCGTTGATCAGCACCTTAATTGCAAATCTTCGGTGCCATAACTCAAAAACGCTTTTAGCCTTGCTGCAGTCTGCTGAGTGGCAATTCCCAGCATCTCTTTTGCCTCCTCGGTGAGACTTGCTTTGCGTGGGTCGGAGCCAGAATCAAGACGCAAGCGGGGAATCGCCGAGGTTAACAGGATGCCCAAACTGATCGTTTGCCCGTGACCTAATTGCCGGAGGGATCTTCACCTAAAATCAAAGCTTGAGCTTCCGCACGAAGCAACTCGATTGTTAGTCGGCGAGTCCAAGGAACAGATTCGGCCAGCTCGCTGTCCGATAGCTCGCTGGCAAACTTCAACTGGACGCGGGCCACATCAGCTTGACCAAGGTGATGTTCGGTCAGGGCCAGAAAATAGTGCTTATAGCTCTTCGACGTGGCTTCGCTCTCAGCACTGTTGTCAATCCCCGCGAGGTATCGCTTTGCTTCGACATACATCCCGGCCCGCATTAATATGGCTCCAAGACCATTCTGGAATTGCGGATTTGTCGGCTCAGCCTCCACAGCGGCCCGGCTGAGTGTAATCGCGGCAGTGTAATCCTCCACAGCGTTGGTCGCCAAAGCGCAGACCCAGGCTGCAAAGTGTTTAGCGATCGGCTTTGCTGCTGGTGTCGTCGATTCCACTAGCGACTGACATTCAGCTTTGTAAAGTTCTTGGCTTTTCAGCTTAGCTGACAATAAGGCCACCTGATATTGCTCATAGTAACTCCGGTTAGATAGAGAGCTGCTCTTTTTCAGATCCTCGTTGGCCCTTTGCAATTCGCCTAATCCCGCCAGAAGCTGTGCACGTGCAATCAGTGACGCGGCGGATTCTTTATTAAGCTCCACGCAGCGATCGGCAAGTAGTTTGATTCCGTCGTGATACTCGCTATCCCCATGGGTCAACAATCTTTCAGCAGGGATTGAGTTTAGAAGTGCAAAGTATGAAGGCTTGAGTTCCATCGCCCGAGTGAGGTCGGCGATGGATTCTGGAAAGTTGCGAAGTTCAAAATAGATGCTTGCCCGACGATTGTAGAAATCGGCGATGTTCGGTGTTAGCTCAATGACTTTGCTAAAGTCTGCCAGGGCAAGGTCAAATGCTCCGCGGTCTTTATGGAGCGTTCCGCGGTCCGCGTAGACATTCGCTACGTTTGGATCTGTGGCTGTCGCCTGGTCAAAGTCGGCCAGCGCCAGCTCGTAATTGCCTATTTTTGCGTGCAATCTCCCGCGCGAAAAGTAGGTCCAGACGGTCGGAGATAGTTCGATGGCGCGGTCCACGTCTAGCTTCGCCAGCTCAAAGGCGCCGCGGGCGCTGTGGATCTCGGCTCGGTTCAAGAAACCCCACGCGTCGTCAGGGTTCAGTTCCAAAACACGCTCGACGAGCTGCATCGCTTTGTCGTAATCTTTGACTTTCACGATGTACTGCTCGGCTAATGCACCGAGCGCTCGCAGATTGCGAGGCTCGAGTTCCACAGCTTTCTGAAGGTGCTGCATTGCGCGGTCATCGTTACGAAGCGAAAATCTGGGGGTGTGCCCAAGAAACCAGCCAAGTGCTACGTGAACGCTGCCGGCATCCGGGCTGTCCTCGACCGCTTTTTCATAAATGGCAAGTGCCCCTTCAAAATCCTGCAGGCTTTCAAGAAGCTCGGCCTGGAGCAGAATAATCCCGACGGTGGATTCAGAGGGCGCTGTCAGTTCCGGCAAGACATCGCTGATTAGCTTAGCGGCTTCTGCCAGTCTTCCCTCAGACTTCAGGCAGCCGCAGAGTTCGGACGTGCGATCGATGAGCGACTGCCATGCTCGAGCATCGGCGCTGAACTCACGATTCAGTTGTCGGGCAGTGTTGAAGGCCTTGTTCCAGCTCTCCTCGGCCTCCTTTGGCTGATTTAGTTGCTCGTGGATGGCGGCAAGCTTGGCGGTATCTAGCGAAGACAACCAGCGGGGAACAATCGTACTTCCACCCGTCGCTTCAGCTGCCTGTGCATCGTAAAGCTCAATTCCACGCCGGTACCAGCGGACCGCTGACTCAAGGTCACCTTCATCTCGCGCACGTTCTGCCAGCCAGATCTGTGTGGGTGGCAGTGGTGGTAGACCATGCGATTCGGATGTCTGAATCGAAGTTTCGACGAACTCGCGGGCTCGCTCTTTGTTATCTGGAAGCGTTTCGGCGACTTTGTAGTACAGCAACGCAAGAGTTTCCGGTTCTTTCATCAATCCAGCTTCCGTGCATTTCCGGACAATCTGCAGACATCGCTCGGCATCCGCATGACGCTGCGGAACAGTGCGCAGCACACTGTGCAGACGAGTAAACAGCGGGTACATCAGGCTCTGCTGAAACTGAAGCACTTCCGGATTCTCAGCAATGACAGATTCCAAAATCCTAATCGACTCGTCCGTTTCACGAAGGATGGCTGCGGAGTCTCCTCTACCTTCATAAAGTTTGACGATCTGATTATGCGCTAACGCTTGTTTCATGCGCGCCCAGGGATCATTGTCATGCTTGTCAATGATCTCCTGGAAAAAACGCATGGCGCAGTTCAGGATATCTTCACGAACAGGGTCAACCCCCGGCAACTGAGCAAACTCAGACGACGAGACACTTTGAATAATGGTTTCGAGTGACTTAAGAGCCAGATCAAAGTCCGCGCGCGATTGCTTCAGACGCTTTTCGGCCAGTTGTTCCGACTGAATCGCTTTGTTTTTTTCCTCATTGGCCTGTAGGGCGTACGACAGACTTACGCCCGTTGCCATGACGAGTACCAGAGCCAGTGCGGCGGCAGTAACCATCGGCCCCCTGTACCGACGACATAACTTGCTGAGCCGATACAGGACCGTCGGCGGACAGGCCTGCACCTGCTCATTGTTTAGATATCTCTGCACATCGGCCGCAAATGCACTGGCCGATTCATATCGACGATTACGATCTTTCTCCAAAGCCATCAACGTGATCCAATCCAGTTCGCTTTGCGTCGACCGCGTAAATGCGCGGTCATCCAGCCCGCGTTTGTTAGCCACTGTCGATAGTTCCGCCTTGGGCAGCGTCGTGATGCGCTGGCTTGGTCGCGGGGGCTCTTCCTCGCGAATAATGCGACGCATTTCGTCAAAGCCCGACTTCAGCAGGCGATCTCGATCGAACGGGGTGAAACCTGTAAGCATTTCGTAAAGCAGCACGCCTAACGAATAGATATCTGTGCGTGTATCGATGTCT
Organism: Pirellulaceae bacterium; assembly: GCA_041742175.1. GTDB lineage: Bacteria > Planctomycetota > Planctomycetia > Pirellulales > Pirellulaceae > Aureliella. Next base: position 4,834 of record JBGSJB010000700.1, on the reverse strand, counting down.
AAGCCGCTTAACTCCAACTGTTCAGGGCTCATGTACAAAGGAGTGCCCACGACTTGGTTCAGGGCGGTGTAAACCGTGTGCTGTGAGAGTTGTTGATGGAGCGCCTTGGCCACGCCAAAGTCGATAACTTTGACGACCGGTTTCCCATCGTGCAGCGTAACCAAGACGTTGCCGGGCTTGATATCGCGATGGATGATGCCTTTCTGATGCGCGTGGTGGACTGCATTGCAGACGGCAATGAATAACTCTAAGCGTTGGCGAATGTTGGCCTTGGCTTTATCGCAATACTGAGTGATGGTTAATCCGCGCACCAATTCCATCACAAAGTAGGGTAGACCCAGCTCGGTCGTGCCCGCATCCAAAACGCGAGCGATGTTGCCGTGGTCCATGAGCGCCAGTGCTTGCCGCTCGGCTTCGAACCTCGCGATGACTTGCTTGGAATCCATACCCGGCTTGATGACTTTGAGAGCTACTTTGCGGCGGACCGGTTCCACTTGCTCGGCGACATAGACGACACCCATGCCCCCTTCGCCGATCTGCTCCATCAGTCGGTAACGCCCAATCTGTCCACCGACGGTTATCGACGACATAGCTTTGGTCGCATTCATGTCTAAGGTCAATTGTGCTCTTCGATCCGATCCCGGCTTGCCACCGGTTTCTTCCGGCCCAAAGGCATCCACGATGGCGTCCAGTGGACTTTTCGTATGCTCCTTGTCCGCTGCAGCCAGCAGTCGTTGGACTTGTTTCTTCAATTCAGGGTCTGTGCCGCAGTGCTGATCGACCAGGGCTTTCCGTTCGGCAACGCTCTTGAGCTCAACGGCAAGGATAAAAATCTCTTTTGCGGAGAGTTGTGCCGAGTTGTTGTGGTTCATGAAACGTCGATACCATCGTTAGTTGAAATGTGTGCGGAATTCAGCGAGAACTTCTTTCCCAACCCGACGCGTAAGCGAGGGATTCTTCCGTCCCAACCCGACGCGTAAGTTTTGAAGTTGCGTTGATTAGGCCTGAAGGGCCGACATATCCTTAGCCGTGGCTGATAAGCCACGGTGCAATGACCAATCGAAAGACCAGCCCCGAAGGGGCGACACATTACCTGCGTGTGTCGAGCCTTCGGCCCTCATTACAAACAGCGCAACTCCAAAACCGCTATGGAGCGAAGCGGCAATTGCCTAGTAAACAATCGTTCATCGTAGCCACACCCGCGAGTGTGACCACGATCGGTCTTACAAGGCCAAAGTCTTTTGCAAACAAAACCGCTTCTTTATCGCAATCTTCGTCCTTTGACGGCGGTCTTTCCAAGTGACCACAGCGACTCATGTTGGTCATCATCGAAAAGCGAATCTGGGCTCGCAAAGGCTTCGTCAACCGCGGCGAGAGTTGCGGTTGGCGTCTAGCTACGGCGTAGCCTTACTAAGAATCGGGGATTTGAACTAGTTGTTGTTCTTCCTTGTAATTCCGGTGGCGTAAGTGGGTCATTATCGAAGTCGAGATAAGTTCCATAGTACCCACCTACAACTACAAGAGAGCCGTCCGAAGTAACATCGAAAGACGAAAGCAACTCCGTCGAGTCTCCTCCGATAAACGCACTCCATTGTAGCGCGCCATTGTTATTGAATTCGGCAAAGTAGATGTCTCGGCTATAAAATCCAGAGGACGTGGGCGTGCCATTGGGTGCCACCGGTGCCATCCCAGGCAATGTAATCGGTGTTCTAAACTGCCCCCCAATGATCACCGCAACGCTTGTCACCGCCAGGTCCATTAGCACCTCAGAGCCGGCAAGGGTTTGGTGCCAGCCAAGGCTTCCAGATGGAGAAAGTTTCACTAGGAAGGCATCGTGGCCGCTATTTAGCCTCGTATCGATGGAAGCACTTGGATTGACGTCAACCTGCCCTTTAAAGCTCCCCGCCAAGTACACATTGCCAGCTGAATCCACGGCTGTGTGCTGACCATTTACTTGGGAAAGACTGTTGGATGCTGTGACGGCAATGAACGGTGCCACCCACTGAAAGGAGCCAGCTGAGTTGAGTTTGAGTACATAAGCATTCACTGCTTTACTTGTGCCGCTAGTTCCCGTCGGTGCTCCTGCACCTGTCACGTTAAATGTCTTCTTCGGGTCCGGATTGAAATCGACTCTTCCGGTAAAGTCACCTGACACGATGATGTTATCTCCACTATCAACAGCAACAGAGTTCGCTGTGTTTCCCCAAATGGTCGAGGATGCGATAACTTTAGACCACTGAAGGTTTCCTGCAGAACTGTACTTGCGTATCTCCGCTTGAGGGTTTCCAAAACCGACGACAACGACATTGCCCGCCGAGTCGATCGCTAGATCTTCGGCGCGATCCTCGGCGGAAGTACCCCATGATCGTGCCCACTGAAAGTTCCCGTTGGTGTCGATCTTAGTAACGAATGGATCCACCCAAAGGCTATTCGCTGCAACCAGAGTCGTACCTCCAAACGTTGCTCTTGTTACAAAATGCCCAGCGACAACAACACTTCCGGAACTGTCGATCTCAATCGAACTTGCATTGTCGAATTGGTTTCTGTACGTCGAGGTTTGATCCCAAATGGCATCTCCTCCCATCCCGCGCGCCCACAGAAACTCGTTGTTGGGACCATATTTTGCGAGAAAACCATCGGTTCCCCCTCTGGCAGTTAGGAGGTCAGCATTGCCCGCATGTACATTGGCGGGATCAAAGTCAACAGTACCGCCAATGTACCCTGCAACGTAATGATTCCCTGCGGAATCAACAGCGTTGTCGTAGATGGTCGGTGAATTCGCATCCACGCCGAGACTGAAGCCCGAAAGAAAGTCGACGCTGAATACTTCGCGGCGCTCAAGCGATTCTAGCTTTAATCGTCGATTTCGTTTCGTGCGAGTGCTTGGAGCACGGCGATTCGATGCCACCTGATTCTTGCTACTAAACCACGATTGGCATAATGATTCGATTGAAATGATTCGGAACATGGCGGTTGTCCTTGAACACAATGGAGCTGGGAGTGAAGAAAACACTGCCTGACATCTATCAATGCAAGAAACAGCTTGAAACCGTCCGGGGAATTTCGAAGGCATTTTTCGATTTAGCCAAAATTGTTTGCAGCGAACCACGCTCGGGCGAACTTCCAGTTGTCGTAAGCCTCGGTGCGAGAGAGGTTTAACGACTGCCCAGCCTCTGTGACGGACAGTCCACCGAAAAGCCGCAGCTTGACTAGCTCTGCAGCCACAGAATCTTCCAAAGCTAATCGAGTCAACGCATCATGGAGATCCAGAATCAAGTCCGGATCGGTCGAGAAGTCAGCGGCCAAATCATCCATTTCCACTCGCCGAGCACTGCCGCCCCGCTTGTCCGTTCGCTTTGCCATCGCCCAATTGACCAGGATCTGACGCATGGCATTGGCTGCCGCTGCAAAGAAGTGAGCCCGCCCCTCCCATGGCTGATCGGAACCAACAAGTTTCACGTAGGCCTCATGCACCAACGCAGTCGCTTGCAAGGTGTGGTCAGGTCGCTCGGATGCCAGCCGAGCTGCCGCGAGTTTTCTCAGCTCCTCATACACGAGCGGCATGAGTCGGCCTGTCGCAAGCGCATCCCCGGCTTCGATTTGTTTCAATATCTGTGTGACATCGGTCATGGGATAACTACTCAAAAGCAAAACGGTTGCAACCGATGCCCCATCTTTCCCATCGTGCGGAACGATACCAACATCACCGACACCAAGGGATGCTATCAGTCGCAGTATTGAAAAACGGATACAAGCTCGGGGGAAGCGAAGATTGAACGCTCGTTAACAGGCCGCGTGCACCTGTCACATTTACATAGAAAGGATTTGAAGAGGGTACATCGACCTCTGCGTCTGAGAGGTCGCAGTACAAGCTTTTCAACGCGCACCGGGCACTTCAGACTGTGCCGATCTTACCATGAGTTGCTGGCGATTGACAAATCGTGAGTTTGTCTCAATGCCTCTGGCGCCAGCAAACCCACGTTGTGGAGCGGTCAGTTAAACCAATATTCGTAACTTCTGGAGCGCGCTTAGGTGGGCGTGCCCTAAGCGATCAACCGACTGTCCAATATCGCGTCCTCCTGACATATCGAATGCAGTTCCAAGTGACCCTTCGCCGCACCGGTCACCCCAACCGGTGCGAGTTGTTTGTTCTGGTTTTACCAAAATCTCTCAATCGGCGGCGCTTCAGTACTCCTAACTCTGGCGGGTACTTGTGCGGTGTCTCCGACGAGGATCAGCGACCTGTTTTCATTTCCAATGCTTCTTTGGGTGACATCGAAGCGAGGAACAACGCGTAAGAACAGCGTAAGCGAGAAGAACGTAACAAGCACTCGCCGCTTGCGAGGCCGTTCATCACCCCGGGACGCCATGGTCAGGTTTTTCATTCCCCTGCCTACTGGCATTTTTTGCCAAAACCGCTGTTTTTGTCAAATTCGCAAAAGTGCTGTGTTTCTCAGGGTTTTTAAGGGTTTTTGAGGGCGGGACGTGTTTGGGGGTCGTCCCGGGGTTTAGAGCCTTTGGCCTTGAATTGAGCCTTTTGGGGTGCCAAGAGGTGTCGGCCCCGTCCCGCGATTTGACGTCGAGCGGGATCTACCGACTCGAAAAAGCCCCGATTTTCCGCGTAGAAATGCAAAGACCCGCTGGGGTGAGCCAGCGGGTCATTTTGCTTGAGGTCACCTTGCGGTGGCCGTGTTAGTGGAGGCGGCGGGGATCGAACCCGCGTCCCGCGATGCTTCCATGAAAGCCTCTACGTGCGTAGCCAATTGTTTGTTTCTCGCTCGATCAGTCGCTTATTGGCAAAGCTACTTCTCAAGCCAGCGGGGAGCTTTTTTAG
>JBGSJB010000699.1:0-2966 GCA_041742175.1 Pirellulaceae bacterium | reverse complement strand
TTTAGTGTACGATCTGTCATTGCCGAAAGCCTTGATTCTGGTTGTGCTGAAGTGTTGTAACTCCTGTACATATCAGAACTAAGGCTTTCGCGCTATAAGCCCAAGCCAATAAACTTATGCAATATCCAGGCTAGCGCCTCAAGCTCAACGTGTGGGGGTAGGCGCTGGATGAACGGCCAACAGGCAGATGCGTCCGAGAAAACCCTTCTTCTGACTGAGATAGGTGAGAAATTCGCTTTCTGTTATTCCCAACGCCCAAAATGCCGAGTATAAATTAACTGATGTTGTTGACACTGAGTCTCAATTCCAAAACGAGTCCAAAGTCATGATCACTGCAGGGTCGGCCGAAACGGTACTTCCGCTAGAACTCCTAAAATCCAATGAGCAGGCGAATATCGTCGAGATGAGCGGCGACGATGGTCTGGTACATCGTTTGGCCGAGATGGGTTTGCGAGTTGGTGCTCTGATTCGCATGATTAGGCCAGGTGCACCTTGTTTGCTAGCACTTAATGGAAAGCGTTTGAGTTTGCGACTGAACGACGAATTGCAAGTTTTTGTGGCTGTTTCGCAGCAGTCGATCGCCTAACGCGCTTGTAAGCAGCGTGTTCGATGCGTTACTTCACGCCGCTTAAATCCTACCTTTGCCGCCTGCCAGCGTCTCGAATGAGACTTTCTTTTGTTGATTTAAAACATGCCCTCTTTAGCTGATCTCCGCGAAGGCCAAACCGCCACGATTATCGAAGTCAGCGGTGATGACTCGATTGCGGTGCGATTGATGGAGATGGGTTTGACGGACGGCGAACGTGTCAAGTTGGTCGGTTTTGCACCGCTAGGCGACCCGTTGGAAATCACCATTCGTGGCTACCGCTTGTCGTTGCGCTGTTCGGAAGCCAAACGAGTCGTCGTCGAATTGACGACTTGAAAGGAGTTTTGCCGTTGGCCCTTGCTGTCAAAAAGTCTGTTAACTCGTCCAGCCGCACGTTGTCTGTCGCTTTGGTTGGCAATCCGAATACGGGCAAGAGCACACTTTTCAGCGCGCTGTGCGGCGTGCCGGCACGCGTGGGAAATTATCCGGGAGTAACCGTTGAGAAGAAGCTAGGGCGCTACTGTGATGCCAATGGCGAAGTCTTAATCGTCGATCTGCCGGGTACGTACAGTTTGGCGGCACGGACGATGGACGAGATGGTGTCGGTCGATGTTCTGCTGGGCCGCCAAGCGGATGTGCCGAAGTTGGATGTCGTCGTCGCAATCGCCGATGCAACCAACCTCGAACGCAATTTGTACTTGTTCACGCAGTTAAAGCAACTGAACATCCCGATGGTCCTGGTCCTTAACATGTGGGACCGCGTAAGCGTGGAGCAGATCAAGATCGATGTCGCGAAGTTGAGCGAGCGATTGGGTGTGAAAGTTGTCTGTGCTACGGCGAGTAGGTCAGCGGGTGTCGATGATATCAAGGCCGCGATTCGCGATGCAGCCCAAGAGCACATTGCAGATCATCCGCCAATTGAACCTGCGCATCTTTTCCCAACTGAGTTTCGATCGGAAACGTTGTCCTTGAACGAATGGTTGACATCAAACGGCCAACCTGAAATGCAAGAGTTCCTTGTCGAGCGTTTGCTGCTCGATGTCGGCGGCGCGCATGCTGAGAAGCTCTCGAAGTTGGAAGCCCTACGTGACTTGCCAGAACGCATTGCAGCGGCGCGGCAACGACTGGCAGCAGTCGGCCAACGAGTACCTGCGATCGAAACGCGATGTCGCTACAACTGGATCCGAACACAACTGGCCGATGTCGTCGAACGTCCTGAACAAGAGACGCGAACGCTTTCCGATCGCATCGATCACATTCTGACTCACCGCGTGTGGGGGCTGTTAATCTTCGCCGCGATCATGTTCTTGGTATTCCAAAGCATATCCACCGGCGCTTCCTTTTTAATGGACTCGATTGAGTCGCTTCAAGCTTGGGTGATCTCGTGGGTGCACGCTGGGTTGCCGCCCGGAGCGTTGCGAAGTTTGATCGATGACGGAATCATCGCAGGCGTTGGATCGGTGCTGATCTTCTTGCCTCAGATTTTGATTCTGTTTTTCTTCATCGGGTTGCTTGAAGATTGCGGATATATGGCGCGAGCCGCGTTTGTTATGGACAAATTGATGACGAAGCTTGGCTTGAGCGGCAAATCATTCTTGCCGCTGATGTCATCGTTTGCGTGCGCTGTGCCTGGAATTATGGCTGCACGGGTAATCGAGAATTCCCGCGATCGGATGATCACCATTTTGGTCGCACCGCTGATGAGTTGTTCGGCGCGTTTGCCGGTTTATGTCTTGTTGATCTACACCTTTGTGCCGGAAACCACTTGGCTGGGCGGTTGGATCGGTTTGCAAGGCCTGGTGCTATTTGCGATGCATGTGCTGGGCGTGGTGGTAGCGGTACCTGTAGCCTGGATGTTGAAGCGATTCTTTTTCCCGGGCGAGACGTCCGCGTTTGTGATGGAGTTGCCAAGTTACAAGTTGCCGTCTGCGAAAGTTGTTTTCTATCGCGTATGGGAGCGAGCTCAGGCGTTCCTAGGTCGAGCTGGAACGCTGATTTTTTGCACAGCGGTCTTGGTTTGGGCGGCGGGCTACTTCCCGGGCGATCACTCGCAGGTAAACGAACTGACGCGCGCCATCGAGGAGCGTGAAGCGGGTGTTGGCGCGGACTCAACCGACGATTCAGAACTGGAGGCACTGCGCGCCAAAGAACGGCAACTGAACGGTACGCTCATCAAAGGAAGTTTTCTAGGTCAAGCCGGTCAAGCGATTGAGCCTGTGGTGAAGCCGCTGGGATGGGATTGGCGAATTGGAGTTGGGGTGATCGCTTCATTTCCGGCTCGCGAAGTGATTATCGCGACTCTCGGCACCATTTACTCATTGGGCGGTGAAGTCGACGAAGAGGACATGGGCTTGAAGGATGCGCTTGCCAGCTCGCGATG
>JBGSJB010000698.1:0-1631 GCA_041742175.1 Pirellulaceae bacterium | reverse complement strand
CAACCGCGTCGCGCAGGCCAATTTGCCGACCAAGTACGGCGAATTTCAGATTGCGGTTTTTCAAGTTCAATTTGAAACTCAGGAGCCGATTGCGATCTTCATGGGCGACCTCATGAAAGAAGATCGAATCGCACCGCTGGTTCGAATGCACAGCAGTTGTTTTACGGGCGATCTTCTGCAATCGCTGCGATGCGATTGCGGCGACCAATTGGCGATGGCCTTACAAATGATTGCATCGGAGGGCCGCGGCGCGTTGGTCTACTTGCCTCAAGAGGGCCGCGGTATCGGTTTGGCGCAAAAGATCCGAGCTTATGCGTTGCAAGAGCAGGGACTTGATACGGTCGAAGCGAATCACGCACTGGGCTTTAAAGCTGACATGCGAGACTACGGCGTCGGCATTCAGATTCTCAAGGACCTGGGGCTTACCGATGTCCGATTGCTGACGAACAATCCCAAGAAATCGGAAGCGTTCAATCTTCGCGGCTTTGATCTGCGCGTCGTTGATCAAGTTCCGATCATTTCTGCTTCGAATCCTCACAACATCGGATACTTAAACACCAAGCGCGAGAAACTCGGCCACAAATTGCCGTCCGAGTAGCCTGATGAAAGAAGCTCAGATGCCAACTTGGCTATTGGAATTGATACGCTGCCCGATCACACTAGAACCGCTGCAAACGGCCGCTTCGGAAGTGACCGAACGACTGCGCGATGAATTGAAGCACGGGCGGCTTACCAATCGAGTTGGAGTGAGTTTGACGGACGATTTTCAATCGGGATTGGTCAACGCATCCAGCACTTGGTTCTATCCGGTAACCGATGAAATTCCGGTGCTGGTTCCCGATGAGGCGATTTCTCTGCAAGGCCTGGCGATTCAACACAACCTGTAAACAAAGACGCTGGATGCCGCCTATGCCACTCTGCAATTCGCACTCCAAAATGCAACGTGCATACTCTCCGGTGCAGAAGTTTGTTTTGGCAGGTTGTTTCGCCAGTTGCTTCACAAGTGCTGGAATTGGGTGGGCGCAAACGGAAGCAGCGAGTACAAGCGCGGCTAATTCGTCATTGGGTGATTCGTTGCAGGTCAGCTTTGCCAAAGACGAAGTGGATGCGGCGATCGATGGCGCAATTCGATACTTGGTAACTCAGCAGCGTGCCGATGGCGCGATCACTGATCGACAATACGACACGACGATGACTGCGCTCGCGATCATGGCACTGGCGAGTACCGGGCATACACCGAGCACTCCATCGGAACTGGGTGAGGTCGCGCGGAAGGCGATGGCGTTTGTGCTGCGCGATGATCGACAGGACAAGGATGGTTACTACGGTAACAAGGACGGTTCGCGAATGTACGGGCACGGCATCGTAACGTTGATGCTCACCGAGATGCTCGGCATGGGAGCGGACGAAGAACAGAATCGGTTGATTGAGGCTCGCGGGCAGCGTGCGATCAACTTGATCTTGAGCGCTCAGAAGCAGTCCAAGTCCAGCCAATATGCGGGCGCGTGGCGCTATACTCCGAACTCGAACGATTCCGATTTGTCGGTTAGCGTTTGGCAACTGATGGCGCTGCGGTCGGCTAAGAACGACGGATTGAAAGTGCCAGCGGAGTCGATTGCACAGGCGGTTGA
>JBGSJB010000697.1:0-24296 GCA_041742175.1 Pirellulaceae bacterium | reverse complement strand
CCACCTCCTCCACCCCAGCCCGGACCCAAAGGGAAATTCATGCGCTTTGCCACTCGTTACCTTCGCGTTCTATCGCTCGTCTTGATTTGCGGAACGTCTGCGACAACTGTGCTCGCTCAAGAAAAGAATCCCGCCGAAGCTCCAGCGACGACCGGCCCCTGGCTGAGTTCAATCGCTTGGCTCGATAACGCCCAACTGGTTGCAACGAAATCGGATGGATTGCTGCTACGCCCAGCACAAATTGTGAAACTGCCCGCAGTGGACGCTGCAAAGCTCGAAACCGTCGGCGAACAGGAAACATCGCTGTGGAGCGTACTTCCACTCGACGCCGCGAAATATGTCGTGACCGATTACAAGGGTGGCGTGTTCCTGTATGGCGAAGGCGACCCCAAGAAATTCGAAATTGATTCGCGCTGGATCCGCGCGACCGCAAAAGCTCCCGGCGATGCAGAAATTTTGGCTGGTACCGAAGATGGCAAACTACTGGTGCTGTCAATCGCCGACAAGAAAGAAGCTCGACGCATCGACGCTCAAGCGGCTGCGATCTTCGATATCACTTTCAATCACAAAGGCGATCAAGTTGCCACGGCGGGCGGCGACGGAACCATCAAGATCTTCAGTTGGCCGAAGTTGGACCTGCTCGCCACGATGTCGCGCGGCAAAGAAGCGGTCTGGAGCGTTGTGTTCTCAGACGATGATTCGCAGTTGATCAGCGGCGGCGCGGATCGCCGCATCCAGTTGTGGGATCTTGCGAAAGCCAAGTCGGTGATGAGCTTGCAACTCACGTCCGATTGGATCACCAGCCTGATCGCAATTCCAGGTACCACCGCAGTAGCCGGCGCAGCGATGAACGGCAACGTGTACCTCGTCGATTACAAGTCGATGCGACAAATCAGCCAAAACGAAGTTGCGAAGAGTGCAATCTGGTCGATGGCTCTATCCCCCGATAACTCACAAGTCGCTCTCGCGACGCGCAAACACGGCGCGGTCATCTCTCCAATCGCCGCTTGGGTCGACGCAGCAAAACAAGCTGCAACGTCGGCGGAAGCGTCAGAACAACCGCCTGCACCGAAGAATAAATAGAGCAGCAGACTCGCAGTTCGCTAAATGTAACGGCCCGTCAAACTTTCTTGATTGGCGGCCACTTCAGCTGGTGTGCCGGTCCCTACAATGCGGCCGCCACCCGAACCACCATCCGGACCGAGATCGACGAGCCAATCGCAAGCGCGAATGACGTCGAGATTGTGTTCGATGACAATCACTGTGTTACCGCGCTCAACCAAACCATTCAGTACCGACATCAAACGCCGTACGTCAGCGAAGTGCAAACCAGTCGTGGGTTCGTCAAGGAAATAGATGGTTCGGCCCGTTTCGCTACGAGCCAACTCTGTGGCCAGCTTGATTCGCTGCGCCTCGCCACCGCTCAGCGTGCTGGAACTTTGTCCGAGCGCCACGTATCCCAAACCGACCTGCTGCAAACTGAGCAGATAGCGATAGATCTTCGGGAAATTCACAAAGAACTCAACCGCTTCATCGACGCTCATCGCTAACACATCGGCAATCGAGCGATCGCGATAGCGAATTTGTAACGTCTGTCGATTGAATCGCTGGCCGTTGCAGATCGAGCAGCTCACATAAATGTCAGCTAGAAAATTCATCTCGATTTTCTCTTGCCCCTGACCTTGGCACTGCGGACACCGACCATCGCCCGTGTTAAAGCTAAAGCGACTTGACGAAAAACCGCGCTGTTTCGATTCTCGAGTGTTAGCCCAAACGACACGAATTAGATCGAACACTCCACAGTACGTTGCCGGTGTGCTGCGCGGAGTGCGACCAATCGGATCTTGAGTGATTTCAATCAGCTTGTCGACGTTCTCGAATCCAGAAAGTGATTTGAACGGTCCGACACGACCAGCCGCTTGACCGAGTTGCCGTGCGAGTGCTGGCACAAGCGTCTCGCCGATCAGCGAGCTCTTTCCGCTGCCGCTCACTCCGGTAATTCCAACCAAGCACCCCAGCGGAATTTGTACGGTAACGTTTTGCAAGTTGTGCAGACTCGCGCCGCTGAGCGTAATTTGCGGTTGCGATCGTGGGTTGCGCGGAGTACCAGGGACTTCGATCGTCAGTTCGCCGCGAAGGTAAGCAGCTGTGACCGAGTCGTCGTGTGCAAGCACTTGTTCAGGACTGCCTGCGGCAACAATCGTGCCTCCCTGCTTACCCGCGCCCGGTCCCATGTCGATCAAGTACTGCGAAGCTCGCATCATCGCCTCGTCATGCTCAACCACGATCACCGTGTTCCCTTGCCTCTGCAAATCGCGCAGCGAGTCAATCAAGCGATCGTTGTCGCGCTGATGCAAACCGATGGAAGGCTCATCGAGAATGTAACTGACCCCAACCAAGCCGCTACCGATGCTTGTCGCCAGCCGCACGCGCTGCAGTTCACCGCCGCTCAACGAATCCGCCCCGCGACTTAATGTCAGATAGCCGAGACCGACTTTGTTGAGAAAGCGAACTCGATGGAGCACATCACCCAAGATCGGCGTGGCGACCAATTGTTGATCAGGACTAAACGTCAGCGACGAAATCCATGATTCCAATTCGCCGATGCTGATCGAGCAGATTTCAAAAATCGATTTTCCGCCCAGTCGAATCGCTAACGCCTCCTTGCGCAGTCGCGAACCACCGCATTCCGGACACGCAAGCGATTGCTGAAACGGCTCGAGCCACTTGCGATCGTCCTCAGGCAGGCCATCGCGCAGTTCAGCTAACATAGCGACAGCAGATGCACTAAATTTTCGCTGCGCCGCCGGCTTCATCGCAGCGAGCGGTTGGTCCCAAGCACCGCCGTTATCGACCAGCAATTCCTCGAATCGCTTTCGCATTCGCCTTTTCGTGGACGCATCAGCAGCGGACCAGACCAGCAATGCTCCAGCCGACGGCGCTTGATTCCAATCACGCACGATCAAATCGATATCAAACTGATGCTGGCTGCCGACGCCATCGCAGCGTGGGCAAGCTCCGTATGGGCTGTTGAAACTGAACGTCCGTGGTTCGACTTCTGCGTAATTCACGCCGCAGTTTGGGCAAGCGTACTTAGTACTGAAAAGCACTTCGGTCCACGAATCCGAATCGCTGTCTGCGGTCAGATAGCTGACAGAAACCAAGCCGTCGGCCAATCGCAACGCGATTTGCATCGAGTCGCTCAGCCTGCTTTCAACGCCTTCGCGAAGGACCAACTTGTCGACAATCGCTTCAACGGTATGGTTCTTTCGGATCTCAAGTTCAGGAACGTTTTCGATTTCGTATTGCGTGCCGTCGACGCGAACCTTCACCAGTCCAGCTTTGCGAATCGCGTTGAGTTCGTCGCGATGACCGCCACGTCGACCGCGGACCATCGGTGCCATCACGACCAACTTCGTCGCGTCTGGCAATCGCAACAACGTCCGTTGAATCTGCTCCGCCGACTGCTGCTCGATCGCCAACCCGCATTCAAAACAAGTTGGACTGCCGACCCGCGCCATTAGCAGACGCAAGTAATCGTAGACTTCGGTAACTGTGGCAACGGTGCTGCGCGGGTTGGCAACGCCGGTCTGTTGATCGATGCACAGCGTCGGTTGCAATCCGGAAATACTCTCCACATCCGGACGTTGCAATTGGTCGAGAAACTGCCGGGCGTAGACAGATAGACTCTCGATGTATTGCCGCTGTCCTTCGGCGTAGACCGTATCGAACGCGAGCGAGCTCTTGCCGCTGCCACTGACACCCGTGATGACGGTCAGTTGGTTGTGCGGCAGATCGACATCAATGGACTTGAGGTTATGCGTTCGTGCGCCTCGCACCACAATCGCACTGACGCGTTTAGTAGTTCGCTGCGCTGAGCGGGTGGCAGATTTCTGTTTGCTGTTGGTGACCATGCGAGCGGTGTCGATCCTTCTGAGTTCGATTGTGTGATTAACCTAATCGACGAGTTTGATTTGAGCGAGCCGCCTGCACGCGAACTGCGTCCCGCATCGTGCCTATTGGTTCATCTAGATTGGATTCTTAAATTAGCCGGAGTGCGCTAGCACCGGTTCGCCATGGATTAGCCGGAATGCACAAGCGTGCACAAGCACCGGTTCATGCGGCAAAAACCGATGCTAACGTGCCTCGCTGACTTCCATATGATTTTACGGTGCCATCGTCGATCAGCTGCAAACCGAAACGCTGACGACGCATCAGTGTTGCGTGCTGCATGAGTCCATTGCGAGACTCGCAGGCCGCTCAATGTAGTTTTTCTGCATCATTTGGGCCGAACACGCAAAGCGACAATCGCTCAATCGCGAATTCGTAAGTGCTTTGTTGTAAGGACTTTGCGAACACTGATCTCTCCTCGCAAGTCGACCTGGGACCGCGCTTTGCTTTTCGTCCGAGCCATTGTTCCAGCCTCGGAGTCCTCCCTGTACTCGGCGGGTTTATGCACGCGATCACGTTAGCAGAATTAGCGTCCAGCTTCGTTGGAGTCGCGTCGTCATTGTTACAACAGCGACTAGTCCCATCGCTGGAGGCCGCGCAAGCGTTGTGGACACTGCACCGTAGTCGTTGTGACGAATGGAGCTACAGGCTGGCTTCGCATCGCGATGCCATGAATCGATCCGGTGCTAGCGCGCGCGCTCGACGCTGGCAAGAAGTCATGCCGGTCCTGCAAGAGATACTGCTGACCGAGCCGCTCACGCGAACGCTCGCCTGCTTCGCGACGCAGCTCGAAGCCCTCGAGCTTAGCGACGAATTCGCGCCGCTGATGCACAGCAACATGGTCTCACATATCGAAGCGCGTCATCGCTGCTTGAACCTGATCGTGTTTGGCCAAGGTCTCTCCGTTGAAACCGCGGTGAAGCTCAATCGACTGCGACGCAACTTGGAAAGCTATGCCGATCATCTGTTAGCCGCGATGCCAGAGATTCAAAACATCGAAGCGTACTGCTTCGACGCACGAGCGATCTTAAAGTCACGCGTTTCACTCGGCCAGTTGCGTTCTGCGGAGTTGCTAGACGGCAAGTGGCTGCATCTGCACATGCAGAATTTAGAACATCAGTTGTGGCGCTTGGTGCAGAACGATATCGACTGGCGAGCTGCCAATGGCCGCTTGAATCATCGTATCTCTCAAACAGTGATGGCGATGTTGCCCGACAAGTTGTTTGATCACGTCGGAGTTCCGCGCCTCAGTCGAACGGCACTCATGATTCAAATCGATTCACCCGAATCAGACGGCAAACGGCTAGACCCAGCGGCACAGTCATCACCGCTGAGTCTGTTACATAGTCCCGCATCAAACTCACGGATCGTCAGCGAATCGCAGCGCCGCAAACGATGGTAAGGCGATCAGTCGGCTTACACGCGATTGATCTCATAACCTTTGCGTTGCTCGCGCGCAAAGAACTTCGCGGCTTCTTCGTCGCCGACAATGTTTTCAGCTTTCGGATCCCACTTGATGACACGATTCAGTCGAGCGGCGATGGCCGACAAGTGACACGTTCCCATCGCTTGCACGTGCGTGTACACATCGCTAACGGGCAACCCACCTTCGCGAACGCAGCGGAAGAAGTTGCTCTTGTGCCCTTCATGCGGCTTGCCTTTGAACAAACGCGTCAGGTCTTCATCCGTGTACGCGTCTTTGTCCCAATTCTCTTCAATCGGCTTGCCTGAAATCTTCCCGCGGCTGACGAAAATCCGGCCTTTTTCGCCTTCGAACAGAATACCGTTGCCAACCGACCGAGGCCCTTCTGAGTCCGCTTCCTTGTTGCCGCCGCTGGTCACATTCAGTGTCACGCCGCTGGCGTACTTGCACTTCACAACATAATCATGGGCTGTGTTGTAACGCAGATCATTCGTCGCGTAACCGTTTTCGTAAGGCACAGGATGTTTCGCATCCGTTCCATCGATTTCAATCGGGCCGCTACCCTCTTTGTCTTCACCCAATGCCCAAGTCGCGATGTCGATATGATGAGCTCCCCAATCGGTGAACTTGCCGCCGCTGTATTCATACCACCAACGGAATTGGTAGTGAGCGCGCTCTTTGATGTAGTCGACCTTCGGAGCTTGTCCCAGCCACATGTCCCAGTTGAGATGGTCGGGCGGAGTGGTCTTTTCGAAGTCCTGTTTCGCAACGTCACCGCCACCAATACTGCAAGTGACCGTGTGAATCTTCCCAAGCAGTCCCTTTTGCACCATGTTCACAGCACGCAGAAAGAGGTTGCGCGCGTCACGCTGCTGAGTTCCAACGGTGAAGACCAAGTCGGGATACTTTTTGCACGCGTTGCGAATCAGTTGATTCTCTTCCAGCGTCAAGGTCAGCGGTTTTTGGCAAAACACATGCTTGCCCGCTTGCAGCGCTTCGACCGCGATCTTCACGTGCCAGTGATCGCAAGTCACGATGCTGACCACGTCAATGTCTTTGCGATCAAGCACTTGACGATAGTCTTCGTAAGCGTCCGCAGTGCCTTTACCGATTTTTGGATCCTGCTTTGCGCGCTCCAAGTGATTCTTATCGACGTCGCAAACCGCGAGGACATCGCCGAAGTTACTGTGCCCGTGCGCGTCGCCCGTTCCCATACTGCCAACTCCGATGCAACCGATGCGCGGTCGATCGTTCTTGGATTGATTGGCGAACGCCTTTTCCGTCCACGTGAAGTAAGGAATCGTCGCGCCGATCGCTGTGGTGGTTGCAGCGGTCTGCAAAAAGCTGCGTCGCGATGGTTGCGGTTGAGATAGTTGCGGTTCTGCCATGGTGGGATCCTTGTGCGGTGAGATTTTTAAGGTGAGATTAAATGGAGGAGAAGCCGAGCACCAATGTAGACAAGATGTATCGCGATTTCTAGCTCGATTCACCTCCACGCGCGACGACTTGCGATTGCAGCAAGTCAATCGAGCTTCAGCGAAAGTGATAATCCGTCATAAGCCAGCTCAATTCCGCTCGGCAATTCTGCATTCAAGCGGTCGTATTCGAGTTCATGCGAACAGTGCGTTAGATAAGCCCGCTGAGGTTGAACGCGTTCAATAATCTGCAGCGCCGCCTCGATGTTCAAGTGCGTTGGATGCGGTTCGAAGCGCAAACTGTCCAAGATCAGAACTTCGCAACCTTCCAACACTTCAAAGCTCTGCTCAGGCACTTCGCTGGTGTCGGTGCAGTAAGCGATGTTGCCAAAGCGAAATCCCAGCACCTGACAATTAGGACCGTGCAGCAGCCTCAGCGGTCGCACCGGACAACCAAGCAAAGTGAAAGGCTCCAATCCGATGCTACGAAACTCAAGCTGCGGAATCGCACCCGCGTGTGTCACCGGCCCAGTCCGAAACGCGTAATCGAAACTGCGCCGAATGCGATCTTCAACCGACGGCTCGCAATACAACGGAACCGGCCCCTGCAGTATGAACGGAAACAATCGCAAATCATCCAAACCGAAAATGTGATCGGCGTGCTCATGCGTAAACAGCACGGAATGCACGATGCCGATGCCTTCACGTAACAACTGCGTCCGCAAATCCGGCGCGGTGTCGATCAACAAATTACCGCCCGGCAATCCAACGATCGCTGAACATCGTGTGCGCTTATTCTTCGGATTGGAACTGGTGCAAACTTCGCAACCGCAACCGATTACTGGAACGCCAACGGACGTGCCCGTTCCCAGCAGAACGAACTGTCCATTTATATCCTTGGTCTGAAACACATGCGGCACAGAGGGAACCACTCGAAAGTCAGAGTAGCAATTGATCAAAGTTTGGAAGCTGAGAAAGTATTACACGTCCCGCACTGAATGAGAAGATGGTTTATAGTACAGTTCGAATCCGTTACACCTTTCAGAACACATCTTACATGCAACCAAGTTCGCTTCTGGAGTTGACTCTATGCCGCTAACGACTTCCGCAAACATCGTTCAATTGCTGTGTAAACTCTTTCATGCTTGCTTTGTCGTTGCCGCAGTCGTCTTGATCTTCGCGACTTCAATGCCGCGGAGTTACGCAGCTGGCCCGAGGGAACTCGAAAAGTGGTTGGAATCAAGAATGCCAGAGCTGCTGGAAGTTTACACCCACCTGCACCTCAATCCCGAAGTCTCATTCGAAGAAGAGAAAACTGCAGCTTACTTGGCAACAGCTTGGAAGAAGAGCGGTTTCGAAGTTACTGAAAAAGTCGGTGGATATGGAATCGTCGGCGTGCTGAGAAATGGCAAAGGGCCAACGCTGATGCTGCGCACCGACTTGGATGGACTGCCTGTGAGCGAGCAAACTGGATTGCCTTACGCCTCCAAACAGACTGTCATTGCAGCCGGTGGATCGACCTCAGGTGTCATGCATGCTTGCGGTCACGACATCCACATGACGAATTTGCTGGGTTCGGCCCAATTTCTAGCCGAACATCGCGACCTCTGGCAAGGCACTTTAATCATCATCGGCCAACCCGCTGAAGAGCGCGGCTCGGGTGCCAAAGCGATGCTCGATGATGGACTATTCACCAAATTTCCACGGCCTGATTTCGCGCTTGCTTTGCATTGCGAAAGCTCGACGCCGACTGGCAAAGTGGCCGTTAGTCCCGGGTATTCGCTCGCTAATGTCGACTCCGTGGATATCGAAGTTAAAGGACGTGGTGGTCACGGGGCTGCGCCAGAAACGACCGTCGATCCGATCGTTCAAGCGGCTGAGTTGGTCTTGTCGTTGCAAACGATCGTCTCGCGAGAGATCAAACCGATCGAGCCAGCGGTGATCACTGTCGGCGCAATTCACGGTGGCACGAAGCACAACATCATTGGCGACAATTGCAAGTTACAACTAACGGTCCGCAGTTACAAACCGGAAGTTCGCGAAAAAATTCTTGCATCAATCCGCCGCCGTGCAACTGCTATCGCCAAAGCCTACGACGCGCAAGAGCCAATCATCACCGTTTCAGAAGGAACTCCAGCGCTCGAAAACGATGGACCACTAACTGAGCGCGTTCGTCAAAGTTTTCATTCAGCGCTTGGCACTGAGAATGTCTTGCCAATGGAACCCGTCATGGGCGGTGAAGATTTCAGTCAATTCGGACTCGCCGGTGTCCCGATCGTCATGTATCGCTTGGGAGTTGTTTCTCCAGAGCGGCTCAAACGTTTCGAACAGCTTGGTCAAGTTCCGCCTTCGCTTCACTCACCGTTTTTTTATCCTGATCCGCGCGAATCTCTGGAAACTGGGATCACAACCATGGTCTCCGCTTCGGTCGATCTGCTGCAGAACTGAATTTGTTTCTCAAACAAGCGACCGCTGACAACCAAGCCACTTCTTCGCCACTTCGAGTTTCCTCCAATTCGAAACCAATCATGCAATACTCATTGATCCCGACCGCATGGCGCTTACCGCCACTCATTGCTGCAACATTATTCTGTACGCTGACAGGCATCTTCGTCACGGCTGAGCTTCAAGCTACGGAGTTACAGTCCGTTGAGGCCAACCAGACGAAACCGAACATGGTGATCTTTATCGCCGACGACCACAGCCAACTCGATTCGGAAGCCTATGGCGCGACGGACATCAAGACGCCGAATATGGCCAGGCTTGCTGCCGAGGGAATGCGTTTCACACACGCTTTCGTCGCTTCGCCAGCTTGCGGTCCAAGCCGCAATGCGTTGTTGACAGGCTTGTGGCCAGCTCGGAATGGCGCCGAACCGAATCATAAACTGAAACGGTCTGAAGTTGCTTCGTTGCCGCCGCTGCTTCAGAAACTCGGCTATCAAGTTGCCGCCATCGGCAAAGTGGCTCACAGCGGGCAAGCGAAAGCGCACGGCTTTGAGTTCGTAGATGGTCCGGCGATTGGCGTCAGCGATACGCGTTTAGTGGCGAAGTTTTTGGCGGAACGCAACACCGAAAAACCGCTATGTCTATTCGTTGGAACGCGTCACCCGCATGTTCCTTGGAGCGATAACGATGGCTACGATCCACAGAGCTTGAAGTTGCCGCCAGCACACATCGATACACCGGAGATGCGGGCGATGCGAGCTAAGTATCTGACGGATGTGACCAAAGCCGACAATCTGCTCGGCGAAGTGCGCGAGTTGGTGAAGCAGCATGTGAAGGGCGATACGCTGTTCGCGTACACCGCTGATCACGGCGCTCAACTGCCGTTCGCCAAGTGGAATCTGTACGACGCTGGAATGCGAGTGCCGCTGATCGTCGCTTGGAGTGGAAAGATTTTGCCCGATTCGACGTCGGACGCGATGGTCTGTTGGCCCGACCTGTTGCCAACGATGATCGAACTGGCAGGCGGCAGCGTGCCCGACGGCCTCGATGGTCGCTCATTCGCGGGCGTCTTGCACGGCAATACTAATGTCCATCGCGACCACGTTTTCGCGACTCACTCCGGCGACGGCAACTACAACGTCTACCCCATCCGGACCGTTCGAACACGCGACTGGAAATACATCCGCAACTTGCATCCCGAATTCCAGCATCATTCGCATATCACTCGCGCTGCGGGTGCTGACGGCGTGATCTACTGGCAAAGCTGGTTGAATGCTGCCAAGTCGGATCCGCTGGCGGCGGCCATCGTTAAAAGACATGCCGAGCGACCAGCCGAAGAGCTTTACGATCTCGCAAACGATCCACATGAGCAGCGTGATTTGGCAACCGACCCAGCCTTTGCGGAGCGGTTGAACGGAATGCGTAAGTCTGTCGATGACTGGATGCGCGATCAGAACGACCAACAAACCGTATTCGGAAAACCGCTGTTGCTTGGTGAACCCGTCACAACCATCGCTCGCCCGTAAGCAAGTATTTCACCACAACGCTTGGAAGGCACCCGCTACATGGTAGCGGCTCGCAGCTGCCTATCCGAGTATTTGCTGGCTCTTCAAATAATTTCCAGCCAGACTTGGTTGGAATCTATCCAAGCAACGATTAGCATTACCGTGACCCGGTATCTGCGCAATTGGTTATGAATTGGAAGGTAGTGACGGATGTCTCATTTTCAGCGCTCGTGCAAAAGATTAAGAATGCCGAGAGTACGAGGGACAGTGGTTGCTGTTTTCCTACAGGGAATGTTTCTATTTTGCGTTCATGGATTGAATGCGCAAACAGAGTTGATGGCACCGATCAATTTTGTTGGTCCAAAAAATATCATCAATATCATGCTTGACGATGCGGACTATTCGGACTTCGGATTCAATAATTACACGATTGAGCAACCGGATGCGATTACACCTAACATGGATAGGTTGCGAGCAGGGGGCCGGTTGTTTCCAAATTTTTTTGCTGCTGCATCGATCTGTTCCCCGACGCGCGTAAGCGTGCTGACTGGATGCAACCCAGTGCGTTTCGGAGCCCTCAACGCGTGGCCTGCGATACCCAGAATCCGGCAGGGCAATCTTGGAAATGCGGGCCTTCCGTATGACGTACCGCAACTGGGCACCATCATGCAAGCTTTGGGTAAAAAGACTGGCCACTTTGGGAAATGGCATGTAGGGTCCGCTCGCCCAGATTACCTCCCAACTGCTTTGGGCTTCGACGAGTACGGTGAATACGTACCTCCGGCTCCTCCCGGCTTTTGGAGCGGCAGATTCAATTTGTACTCCTCAGCCTGGGGAGCTTACGCGAAAGACTTAGACAATGTTGACGAAGAATTTACCAATATGGTCGGCGACTTCATTCGGCGCAAGGCTGCGGAACCGAACGGATTTTTCGTTAATTTCTGGCCCTATTCGCCACACGCTCCCTGGGCTGTGCCAACAAATTTTGACAACAGCCGGACAAACTTCGACCTTTCTACCAATCGCGGCAAGCTCTTGGCGATGATGTACTCGATCGATGTTCAAATAGGTCGCATTGTGGCACTGGTAGACAGCTTGGGAATTCGAGAGCAAACGTTGATCGTCTTAACCAGCGACAATGGCGGACATCATTTTGCTCGAAATAGGAGTCCGCGACTGTTTGGAACCAAAGGAACGCTGTCACAAGGCGGAGTGAAAGTCTCGATGGTAGCCAACTGGCGCGGCACGATTGAAGCGAATTCAACTAATCATTCCGTTATCGCATCCTATGACCTCATGCCAACATTCTTCGACCTATGCGCAGGCGGAGCGCCCGTAGCGTTGTACCCAAACATCGATGGTAGATCGAGACTTGATGCCTTTTTCGATGTTCGAGCGAAGCTTCACGACCCGCTATACTCCGAAGTACAAAGTGAGAATTTTCGGACGAGCGATGAACGGGCACAAAAAACATACTCTGTTTTAGTCGGTAGCAAGAGACTTACGAAGATCATTGGGCTCAATCCGTCGGATCCGAACGCGTATGTGTTGAATGACTTGCAGTCCGATCCGTCTGGGACAGTTGACGTCGCGAGAAGCAAGCCTCTCGTCGTACGCGAAATGAAGAAGCAACTTGCTGAAGCCCGATTGGCGACCAGCCGAGTTCCGTTTCCCAATATTGCCGACGCGCAGCCCAAGACTCTCTTTTTCGACCCGCGTTTAGATATTTGTAAAAGGGAGTCTACCTTTATTGTAACCGTCGATCAGTTGGTTCCGCTCACGCGCGCTGCTAACATTCTTGCAAGTCCGGGCTCTTTTGCTATCGAGATTTTGCGCGATGGATCGGTTCACTGGACCATACAGGGCACCGATAGCAGTGGCAGCATACGGCAGCAGAAGCTATCTACCCAACCGGTTAACAAGGGCGTACAGCTGATGTTTACTGCCCAAGGCTACAAGGACGCAGCGAGCTTGATGCATAACCAAATCTACGTCAATGGACGAATTGCTGCAGACTCTGACCGTCTGCCAGTTAGGGAACAGATTACGTCCTTTTCGAGCACAGCGTCAGACCTCATCTTGGGAGATCGTCGACTACTCTTGAAGAAAATCAAGTTTCACACGTTGCGATTCTGGCCGGATGAGATTGACTGAAAAATCTCGCTCAACGACCGCTGGCACCGCGTTTTCAACCATGGGCTGCCCTTCGTCTGCCGCAAACTGTGACGCTTGGGTTTTAATCGGTTTATCTACGAGTCTGGCCGGCTAATGAAGCTCGGCGCTACGACACGACCACTAATGTGTTGGTCCATATACGCCTGCAACACCGTTAGAGTAGACTGCACGGGCTGCGCAAACGGTGACTATCCGATTGAAATACCCATACCAAATGAAATCAGCCGTAACGAGTTACGGCTGATCGCACATGCTTCTAGTGAAATTCCGGTAGCATTGAGCGATCCGGCTACTTCTCAATTTGCTTCTCGTGGGCCATCGGTTCCACCGCCAATTGCAACGAGCTTGGAAACGCATCGAGCGGCTCATAGCGATCAACCATCTGCATTGCATCGAAATTGGAGATGCGTGACATCAGTGTTGCCAAGTCGACGACGGATGAGACTTGCATCGTGGCCATGCATGATTGCTTGCGCCGATCGAACGTACGTGAGCTCATGCAAAGTTGGCCTGGAATCGCTTTATTGGGGACGCCCGCTACCAACAACTTCAGAACTTCACGCTCTTCGTCGGACAGTTTGGCGAAATTCGCCTTCGCGACTTCAACTTTCTCCCATTGATTTCGCAAACGCTCGGTGCGCCGGACTGATTCGCGAACAGTCGATATCAATTCGTTCGAATCAAACGGCTTCTGGAGAATATTGGCCGCTCCCTGACGCAGCAGTTTCACCGCAGTGGCGATGTCTGCATGACCGGTTACCACCACAAGAGCGACGCATTTATCTTTTTCACGGAGCAGCTGCTGAAGCTCCAAACCATCAATCTCAGGCATCTTCAAGTCTGTGATTACGCAGCCCGTTTCGCCCAGCGAGTCGCTGTTGAGCAGCTCGCTAGCGCTGGCATAAGGTCTACATATAAACTCACCGGTCGCTTCGAGAATGGAACACGTCACACGACGTACACCGGGATCGTCATCAACTACGCATACTAGATGTTTCGGCATCACTCTTCACCCCTATTGGCAACGGCATTTTTTGCCGTGCATTCAAATTAACTTACGTCTATTGATATTTTAGCTAGCGGACGATTTGCCCTAATCACTCTTTGGACTATTCACTCTCACTTTGTCGCGTCGCAAGCTGTACATATTTAAGCTCTACGTCTTTGGGGCTTAACTAGGTCGGTAGTTATAATATACCCCAGCGTTTTCATTTCTAGCAATCAGATTGCTAATGATACGTTTTCAATATTTCAATAAAGTTTTGCGGAATTTGGATCGATTGCAGGGGATAACCGCTTTTTACCAGACAGCATACGGCAATTACCCTTCCGTTAGCTATCGGTTCCACCCCCCGCACAAATTCGAAATCGTAGGTGACACTCTTTGCACCCAGCCGCGCGACGGATACCTGTATAGTTAGCACCTCTTCAAATCTAGCACTTCCCTTGAAGTCGCACTCGACGCGAACGCGTGGCCAACTCAAATGCCAACCATCTTGTTGCGGCTGACAAACGGATAGTCCGATTGAACGAAGAAATTCATGCTCGGCTTGTTCCATGTAGCACAGATACGAAGCGAAGTGGACGATACCCGCTGCGTCGGTTTCGCAAAATTCCACACGCCGCTGCATTAAAAATTTTTCAGGCATCGCATCTCCGCTATCCATGGCAGCAACGGAAAACGAATCGCACGCTCGTTCACTCAACGGTACGTTGCGTCTTGCGAGTAATCAAGCACGTGAATTGGATCATCGCAATTTGGCGATGCCATTTCGAATGTGCCCCGTTGGTTGCGGGGCTACGATCCGTTAAGGCCATTCGCTTCGAACGATCCGCCAGGCAGTCACTGGCGGGTGATTTGTAAAACGGCCAATTGCTCGTGGGAAAGTCTGGTTTGACATTCGCTGTTAAGAGCTGGAAAGAAGTTCGCGTAGCGAGTTTCCAAGCTCTTAGCCAATGTTGACTAGTGCTTTGCTTCAGCTATGTATTTGGGCAGCACGCGGTCTAATTAGACACCCTGACGGACTAGGGAGTCCGTCTACAAAGATGCACCCTCAAATTAAGCTGTAACGCTACACTAAGCGCTAGTTGCTAATGCGGCTTTCACCTGATCAACCACAAGTGTAAAGCCTGCGGGATCATGGATCGCTAACTCGGACAGTTGCTTACGATCCAAACTGATATTCGCTTTGCCCAATCCGTGAATGAATTGGCTGTAGCGAATACCGTGCTGAGCGCAAGCAGCGCTCAAGCGGATAATCCACAAGCGACGGAACTCGCGCTTCTTGACACGACGGTCACGAAAAGCAAACACGCCGGCGCGAACCAGAGTTTCCTTAGCAGTTCGCAGCAATTTTCTGCGACCGCCAACATAGCCCTTCGCACGATTCAATAACCGCTTTGTGGCCTTACGCCTGGCGGAACCTTTAAGCGTTCTCATGAGAACAAAATCTCCATCTTAGCAACCTCAGGTCCCTGACGAGTTTTTCGTTGAGTTGGTTTCTTCGGTGAGGCAATTTGGCAATCGCGACCGAATAAACTACAGCAATGGGAGCGAAAAGTCGCACCCGGCGGCGCGGGTTATAGCCGCCAACGTCAGGAGTTGAACCCAGGTACTTTGTACAAACCCGCTGTGATTTGGTCTGAACTTCGTAGTCGTAGCCGGACGCACAAAAAACTTTTATTCCGGCTGATTAATTGCAGCTTTTCGCTCTAGTAGCTATTGTGTCGCAGGCAGTCCAGGATCTGTCGTGTAAATTGCGGTTGGAGCACTCGAGTTCCACGCAATTTGCGTTTTCGCTTGGCACTCATGCGAATCGCCAAGTGACTTGTGCCCGCGCCGCGGTGTTTGACTTTGCCTGTGGCGGTGACTCGGAATCGCTTCTTCGTCGCCTTATGCGTTTTCATTTTTGGCATTTTGATTTTTCCATGCTTGTCAAAGCTGCGCGAGTTAAAATTCCATCATCGGCAGCCGATTCACCGTTTTTCAATACAATCCAGCAGGTTAACGGCGTGATTTGGCTTCGACAAGCCCAAATGGCGGTCGGCTCAACAATTGCCCCCTCAAAATGCCTGCTCATGAGTTGGTTTGCCAAGTTCCCAGTCGAGTCCCAAGTCTAAATTGACGGCGGAGTGGGTGAGTGCTCCGACGCTGATGCGGTCGACTCCCGTTTCTGCGATCGCTCGCAATGTGCTCAGCCGGACGCCACCGGACGCTTCTAGCTGCACGCCCCGGTTGACCCGATTGCGCCGCGCGACCGCTTCCCGCAGCTGGTCGGTGGACATATTGTCGAGAAGGATAATGTCGGGATTCGCTGGCAGAGCATCGTCGAGCTGTTCGAGCGAGTCGACTTCGATTTCGACAATCGCATCCTTCGGTGCATCGGGTTGTTCAGCCAAGAAGGCGCGCGCGTAACGAATCGCCTCGCTGGGACTCAGCAGGCGGCCTGTCACACGTGCATGGCAAGCCAGGTGGTTGTCTTTGATCAGGATTGCGTCATGCAAACCGAGGCGATGATTGTTGCCGCCGCCGCACGCAACCGCGTATTTCTCCAAGCGACGCCAGCCAGGCGTCGTTTTGCGAGTGTCATAAAGACGGACGGGCAGGTCAGCGATCAACCGCGCGTGCTGCGCAGTCCAGCTAGCCACTCCGCACAGTCGGCCTAGAAAATTCAGAAACGTTCGCTCGCAGGTCAGCACATCGCGCGCATCGCCGCTTAAAGTCGCCAAGCAATCGCCCTGTTCGAATTCGGCGCCGTCTTCGATTTGCATTTCGATGTTAACGCTGGCCTGCAACGTTTGTTCGATCCAGGGCAGCAATTGAACGCCCGCAGCGACACCGGGCTGGCGGGCCACAATGTTTGCGCGGGCAGGCAAACCGGGCGGGACGACGGCTATCGTCGTCAAGTCCATCCCTCGGCCCAAGTCCTCTCGAATGGCGAGTCGAACGAGTTGTTCAAGGTCATCTTGTAGAAAGATATCGCGAGATTGCTGCGGGTAATCGCGGCCTGAATCAAGCATTGAAGTTCGCCTGGCGTTGGTTGGCGGAAGGAAATCGCTCTCGAGTTGGCGTTAAATTAACGTATCGAAGTGAACTTCGCAGGTCGCCTTGAGTGAGAATGCTCGGTCGCGTACGCTTATGAGTTGGGCTCAAGTTGGCGAAAGCCGAAGATTTAGCTCGGATTTCCCAGAGTTGCACCGAAATGCGCGTTCGGTAATGCGCGTTCGGCTGAAAAGGACTGAAAGGACTCATACAGTGCCATCGCAAGTCATCGAAACCGCTGAGTCGCCCAGGCTGCCTTCAAGCGGTTTGGTGTTGATCTTAGTTCTCGTAGCGCTGTGCGTTGGTGGAGCTCAGTGGCGTCGCCAAGCAACGCTGCGACCGGAATCAATTTCCCAATCACAACGCATGCCGTCATCGAGCCTAGAACGGCTCAGTGCAACTTATACAGTCGATGTGAACCAGGCTAACGAGTTGGAATTATTGAATTTGCCCGAAGTTGGGCCGGCGCTGGTGCGAGCGATTGTGTCGTATCGCGAGCGACACGGTCCGTTCGAACGACTGGAAGACTTCGAGGAAATTCCCGGAATTGGCGCGGCCACTCTGCGACAGCTTGCTCCGTACTTGCGATTTCCTCAACCAGCCAAACCACTTTCGGACGAAGCGATCCTTACGGCTCAAAGCCGAGAACGGACTGTACCTTAACTTATGCAGATGGACTCAAAAACAGATGCCCAGTTTGAATTGGTCAGCCAGTTTGCGCCCGGTGGGGATCAACCGCAAGCGATCGAATCGCTCGTGAAAGGGTTGCGATCAGGTGTCAGACATCAAGTGCTGATGGGTGTCACCGGCTCGGGTAAGACCTTCACGATGGCCAACGTCATCCAGCAACTTCAACGACCAACGTTGGTACTCAGTCACAACAAGACGCTCGCCGCGCAGTTGTACTCCGAGTTTCGTGACTTCTTCCCAAACAACGCAGTTCATTACTTCGTCAGTTATTACGATTACTATCAACCCGAAGCCTACATTCCGCAGCGGGATGTATACATCGAAAAGGATGCATCGATCAATGAAGAGATCGATCGTCTGCGATTGGCTGCGACCAGTGCGCTGGTCAGTCGGCGCGATGTGGTGATTGTGGCGAGCGTATCGAGTATCTACGGTTTGGGCAGTCCCGAAGATTATCGCAACATGGTTGTGCCGCTGCGCGTCGGGCAATCGATCATTCGCGACGACGTTCTGCTGCAGTTCGTTGACATTCAATATGAACGCAACGACGTCGCGTTCGAGCGCAGTCGATTCCGAGTCCGCGGAGACTGCATCGAGCTGTGGCCTTCGTATGAAGAGTTCGCGTATCGCATCGAGCTGTGGGGTGACGACGTCGAACAGATTTCGATTATCAATCCGATCAGTGGCGAAGTTGTCTCGCGGTTGGAAGAGATCTACATCTTTCCAGCGAAACACTTCGTTACACCGGAGAGTCGGATTGAAAGTGCGATTCGACTGATTCGCCAAGAGTTGGAAGAGCAACTGAAGAAGTTTGAGTCAGAAAGCAAGCTGCTGGAAGCGCAGCGCTTGAACGCGCGCACTCGGTTTGACCTCGAGATGCTTCAAGAAGTAGGTCATTGTCCCGGAGTTGAGAACTATTCGCGTCCACTTTCCGGCAAGCCGCCTGGCGCTACACCGGACACGTTGTACGACTTTTTCCCGAAAGACTTTTTATTGCTGGTCGACGAGTCGCACGTGACCATTCCGCAAGTGCGCGCGATGTATGCTGGCGACCAAAGTCGCAAGACTACGCTGGTCAGTCACGGATTTCGCTTGCCGAGCGCGCTCGATAATCGTCCCTTAAAGTTCGAGGAGTGGGAGGCAAAGACCAATCAAGTGATCTTTGTATCGGCAACGCCCAGCGATTATGAGTTGACGAAGACGGGCGGCGAAGTCGTCGAACAGATCATTCGGCCGACCGGTTTGTTGGATCCAGTGATCGAAGTGGTTGCAGCTCGCGGTCAGGTAGCGCATCTGCTCGAACAGGTTCGCGAGCGAGCTGGGTTGGGAGAGCGCACGCTGATCACCGCGCTCACGAAACGCTTGGCGGAAGACTTGGCGGGCTATCTGACGGAACAGAACGTGCGCTGCCGCTGGTTGCACAGCGAGTTGGATGCGTTCGAGCGTGTCGAGTTGCTGCACGAATTGCGACAAGGTCGCTTCGACGTGCTGGTGGGAGTCAACCTGCTAAGAGAAGGGTTGGACTTGCCCGAAGTATCGCTGGTCGCAATCCTCGATGCTGACAAGGAGGGGTTCTTGCGGAGCGAAACATCCCTCATTCAAACCATCGGTCGAGCTGCAAGAAATGTGAATTCGAAAGTGATCTTGTATGCCGATCGCATTACGGCTTCGATGCGCGCGGCTATCGACGAAACGTTGCGTCGCCGCAAACTGCAGGAAGACTTCAATCGTGAACATGGCATTACGCCGGAGACGGTAAAGCGTGCGATCAAGTCGGGAATTGAATCGGCCGCGCAGGCTCACAAGAAAGCGCGTGGGCTTATACGTGGTGAAGCGAACGAGCAGGTGGTTACGGATGATTACCTCGAGCTGCTCGAAAAGGAGATGTTGCAAGCCGCGGAGGACCTCGAGTTTGAGCGGGCTGCTTCGTTGCGAGATCGCATCGAGCAGTTAAGAACTCAAATCGGAGAGGTTGTAAGCGAGACTTCGGCAAGCTACGAAAAATCTGGCGGCGGTCGAGGAAGAAAAGGATCGAATCGACGTATTCCAAGGCCGAAAAAGCATTGACCGTAAAGGATTTCGTTTAGACTAGATGGGCTGTCGCTTCCGACTATCGGGACTAAGCAGATCGGTCCTGCTGCACAGTTCTCATCATGACACATTCCAGCACCAACTTTAGTCACTTCAGGCGGTCCGGCGCACGAGAGTATATCCCTTCGTCTAGCGACAGGACGAAGCGCGATTTCGGTACAGCGGATGAAGTGACCAACAATGACATACCCGATTTGACAGAAGGCGTTCTGCTTGGGAACCGCTATCTGGTGCTTAGGCGATTGGGACGCGGCGGGTTCTCCGATGTTTATCTCGCGCACGATCATGAGTTGGATCGGCCAGTCGCGGTCAAACGGTTGCTACTGTCGAATGTCGATGTTCGCTTCATTAAAAGCGAAGCGAAAACGTTGGCGAGTTTGGATCACCCGAGCATCGTGCGAATTTTCGATATTTGCAACGATCCCAAGCATGGCTACCTGGTCATCATGCAGTACGTTGCAGGTCCAATGCTGCGCGAGTTGTTGAGCAAGCCGCTACCGATCAAGCGTGCGGTCGAGATTGCAGTTCGTATCTGTGGTGGTTTGATTCATGCGCATTCGCGCGGCATCGTGCATCGCGATATCAAACCCACCAACATCTTGATGAGTGCCGAAGGCGAGCCGTTGATCGCTGACTTTGGTTTGGCGCTTGCGCCTGCGCAAATGTATGAACCTGAGGGCGGCACACCGCGGTACATGTCCCCCGAGCAGATTCGGAACGAGACGAAGCGTATCGGGCCTAGCAGCGATATCTTTTCAACAGGGGTGCTGTTGTACGAAATGTTGGCGGGGCGGGTGCCTTTTACTGGAGTGACAGCCGAAGCGATCGCACAAGCGACGCTTGAACAATCGCCGATTCCCGTTCCAACATTGAACGCTGATGTACCGATCGAGCTCGATCGAATCGTGCGTCGCGCACTACGTAAAAATTTGAAGGACCGCTACAGCTCGATGGAGGCATTCCAAGCTGAATTGATTAAGTGGCTGGCGGGGCAGGAAGCGTCGGCCGAACTGCTAACGATTCGGACGGCCGATAGTGATCGCGGTTTGGGTTTCGAGTCGACGTGGGCAACAACTGCGTTTCGTAGCGCGGCTCAGTTTACGCATCGCGGTTTGCAGCCGTTTGAAGCGGAAGATGCGAAGTTTTTCCTTTCGTTGCTGCCGGGTGCGAAAGCGCCCAGCGGATTGCCGGAAGCGGTGGATTTTTGGAAGACTTGGTTGGAAGGCTTCGATAGCACGGAGTATTCGCGAGTCGCAGTGCTGTACGGTCCTAGCGGCAGTGGCAAGACTTCACTTCTGCGCGCCGGGATTCTGCCGAACCTTGCGCCGGATGTTTTGCCGATCCAATTAGAATGCCAAAAGGGTCAGAAACTGACTCACTTTGCCGCAACGATTGCGCAACAGTGCAACCTTGAAGCGCACAATTTGTCGCAGCTGTTTTTGCAGCTGCGTGATGACGTACAGGCGCGCAGTCAGTTTCGTAAAGTAATCTTCGTCTTGGACCACTTCGACAATTGGTCCGGCTCTGCGACGGAAGAGCAGCTGAAACAGTTAGCTGCGGCACTGCGATATTGCGACGGCGAAGTGCTCCAAGCGATCTTGGTCGTGCGCGAAGGCTCGTGGATCGCAGTGACAGAATTTATGCGGATGGTGGATTGCGGCGTTGAGCAGTGGAAGAACGCGCGCGCGATCGAGTTGCTGGATCGTCACCATGCGCGACGCTTACTGGAGGTGGCTGGGAGAAGCTACGGTTCGCTGCCACCGCTTCCTGAAAGCCTTGATGAGGCTGCGGCGAAATTCATCACTGAAGCGATCGATGAAATTTCCGATCGCGGCCGCGTGCTGCCCATACAATTGGCGATGTTTGTAAAGTTGGCCAAGCTGCAACGATGGCATCCTGAAACGTTGAGAAGTGCCGGTGGTGTGCATGGCGCTTATGTCGGCTACTTCCAAGATCTTTTCGAGAGTAGCGTAGCACCGCCAAGTTACCAGCGAGTTTGTGCAGGTGCCGTCGAAGTGCTCAAGCGCTTGCTGCCCAGCGCCGACCAAAATGTGCACTCACACCTCATAAGCTTCGCAGAGCTTGAAAGTGCGCTGACCGAAAAGGGTTTGCAAAGTCAGTTGCATCGCGTCTTGCATATACTGATTGAAGATTTGCGACTGGTCGTTCGGCTTTCCCAACCCGGAAGCGAACTGACATTGCCCAGTGGATATCCGGTTCAATGCAATGATAAATTCCATCTAGTTCATGACTTTCTGTGCGAACCAACTCGAATTTGGGTGGACCACTTCCAGAAGAGTTCTTGGCGCGGTCGCACACAGGCTCGATTAGAAGAGTTGTCAGCGATGTGGGGGCGCAAGCAGCAATCGCGTTATTTGCCGACCCTGCTCGAATTCTTGAGCATGCAAATCGGTACCTCTTTCCGCAAGCGAAACGCAATCCAGAGGCGTTTCTTGAGTCGTGCGGGCCGCCATCATGCAACGCGGGCGTTTTCCGCTTTGGTCATGGCCGTAATTGCTGGCGGACTGGCAACTTTCGCTTGGCGGCAAGTCGCTGAAACGACTCGAAAAAGTGTGCAGCAAAGAGTGGAGCTCAGTTTGCAAGGCACGCCGGTAGAGTTTGAGGCGCTGCTCAACGAACTGAAGAATAATCCCGTCAGCGCTGGCGCTGCGCAGATAAATTATCTGAACTCGCGGGATGCAAAGTTGCGTTCGCGAGCGCGATTGCTGGGTGCAGTGCTCAACCGATCCGATTTCAGTTCGCTAATGTTGGACTGGAGCAACATCGAAGACGAACTGAGTTTTCAGGTGATCGCCGCGGCGAAGTCGATTCCTGAAGCGCCGGCGATGGTTGAAAATATACTCGACCTACAATCCTCAACTCCAAGCGACCGGGTTCGAGCTGCGATCACGCTTGCACACCTGGGTGACAACGGACGGCTCGCAGAAATTTTCGATTATTCGAACAGTCCGAATGAGACGTCGGTCTTTTTAGCGACCGCGCTAAATTGGGGTGCAGCGCCTGGGATCTGGGAAGGGCTTGCGATCTCGAATATCTCAGCCGGCGCGACCTACCACGCGTTGTGCGTATTGGGAAGTTTTCCAAAAACGGATGTGCGGCAATTGCAGTGGGATAAGTTGGCAGAGCTGCAACTTCACGACGACCCTGGTGTGAGCGCGACTGCGGCTTGGTTGCTCCATCAAAATGAAGTTGCAAATTTTGCTTCGGGCATCGCGACCCCTACCCGCCGCATTTCCGCAACGGGCATCCAACAAGTAAAAATCGAACCCGGGACTCTGAGATTTAGTCAGCCACTGTGGCGGTGCCGACCGGGAGAGATCAAGCAGTTTCCTTTTCAGTCGGTGAAGGTCGACTATCCGTTTTGGATCAGTATCGCTCCGGTTACGAATGCGGAGTTCGATCGGTTTGAAGAGCAGTTTCGAAATTCGGAACGAGTCGCGGACCGGAAAATGCGACACACTGCGATCGAACGCGATCCGATCCATGAGAAAGATCCTAATCGCGCATGTACCGGTTTGAACTCAATATTGTTGCTCGAGTTTTGTAACTGGCTAAGCTGTCGAGAGAATCTAGAACCCGTCTACAACATTGGCTCATGGGTGGAAGGCGCCCGACGTAGAAGCGTTCAGATTGATACCGACGCAAGCGGTTATCGGCTTCCTTCGCTATCGGAGATTTTGCTGGCGGCTTCGCTGGGCAGTGCCGATTCGCGGCTACCGGAAGTCTCGCTGGAAATCTACTGCAAGAGTCGCTCGCTTCCGATGCTTCCACTCGATGAGAATTACTTCGCCAACAACCGACTCGCCAGGGATTTGCCACCGAACCGCAAGGGTTTTCAGCTCGACATGAGCGTAAACACTGCCTGGTGTGCCGAGTATGACTTGATCGAAAGCTTGAACTGGTCCGAGGAAAGCCCATTACTGGTTGAGGAGACCGAAGAGGATACCAACGATTTCGCGGCGATCTGGGTTGTTGCCGGTAATCAAAACGAATCCCATTCGCAGATCGATGCCGTGGCGGAAACTCTCCAGTAGCAAGGCGAACTGGGAAAACGGTTTGCTTGACATTTTGCTAGTCCTTCGGTCAAGATGATTGTGTAGAATTCTCATCCGTACTGCGTTTAGGCACCTTCTGCCAACTTTTCTGCGGTCTGGGGCATTCGCCAAATTGCTTTATTTTTCCATTCCTTTTGTCGCCTGCTTAGCGACGATCGAACGTGAATCCAGCACAATGTGCAGATCGCTGCTCAAGCGCGATCGGCACAAAGGCTAAAGTAAGTGCGTTTGGGCATCCGCCCCGAAAATCTGCTTCGAAGTTATTTTGGAAACTAGCCGCTGCAACTAGGCTTAATGAGCCGACGTCGCGAGCTGCGATATAGCGATTAGCGAAACTGATCTTAAACCAGCCTGCTTGGCAACCTGTCCTGCTCGAAAAGCTAAAGGGAGACTGACTGTGGACCAACCAATGCGCGACTTTACCGACTTGCTTCTTCGTAAAGGCATTGTGAGTCTGGATCAGTTGAGTGAAGCGTCGAACCT
>JBGSJB010000696.1:0-3230 GCA_041742175.1 Pirellulaceae bacterium | reverse complement strand
GAAAAGAAGCCGCTCTTGATTCTTGTAGGAGCACGTTGGTGTGCCTCCTGCCAAGTTATGAAGCGAGATACTTTAGAGCCTATGAAGGAATCAGGGGATCTAAAAAACGTCGTTGTCGCATTGATCGACAAGGACGAGCGCCCCGAGTTGGCTGAGCAATTAATGCGTGGCGAAACTCTTCCTCAAGTTGTCGTTTTCTCCCAGAATGCAGGTAACTGGAAACGATTCAGTCTCACAGGCATGCAAAGCAAGTCACGTATTGCTGAGCTGCTGCAACGTGCAGTTGCCAAGTAGCGGATTCTTCGCGGAGTCCGATCCTGGCTGAACACCGCTCGTTGCAGAGTTCATGCCAAAAAAATTCAAGCGGCCGACTCTTCAGCACAGTCGACCGCTTTTTTCGTTTGGTCTCTACGATTCCCCGCCTGAAAGCCTGCGAGTGCTGGTGACTTGCCAGAACCTCGAACACTACAATGTGGGATCAACCTTTCGACGCAGGTCACTCCCTTTGGAACTAAACCGACACGATGACACTGTTTGAGAAATTTCCCCACATCGTTCGCGAACACGAGCCACTGGCCCAATACAGTTGGCTGCGGATCGGCGGTTCGGCGCGCTACTTCGCTGAACCAACCACCTTGAAAGAGCTGAGTGCTTTAGTCAAAGAGGCCACGAGCGCAGGACTGACCCTCCGTATCCTCGGCGGCGGCTCGAATCTCCTGATTCGCGAGCAGGGCGTCGACGGCTTGGTGATTAGTTTGGCAGCGCCCGATTTCGCGCAAATTCACATCGACGGCTGCGCGGTGACCGTGGGTGCTGGCGCAAAGCTTGGCCACTTAGTTTCTCGAACCGTCGGCGCTGGATTGGCTGGACTCGAACATCTCGTCGGCATCCCCGGCACAGTCGGCGGCGCGATAATCGGTAATGCCGGAGTGATTCACGACGATCTCGGCAGTAGCGTTGTGGCAGCGACCGTGCTGAACCGCGATGGTACAACCTCGCGGCGTGAATCCAGCGGATTGCAGTTTGCGTTTCGTCGCAGCAACCTTGACGATACGATCGTGCTAGCGATTGATCTGAAGCTGGAGGCCGGCGGCGAAAGTGAACTGACGCGCCGTATGCAAGCGAGCTGGATTATGAAGCGTGCGAATCAGCCCTCTACCGATCTGCGTACGGTGCTGGCGTTCGTCGAGCCGGATGGTGTGAGCTTGGCTGAACTGTTTGAAACCGCCGGGGTGCGCGGCGCGTCGGACGGCGAAGCAGCGCTGAGCGCCCAATTCCCTGGCTACATTATCGCTTCCGGTGCAGTGACTAGCGAGCAAGTGCTAGCGTTGATCGCGCAAGTTCGTCGAGCGGTCGAATTGAAGACCGGAGTCGCGTTGCAGTCGCAGCTACGAATCTGGTAAGAAGTCCGATTGGAGAACGAACTTCACCTTAAGCATGTGCCGGTTTTCTGTTTGATCTCATCGCGTCGATCACTAGGAGCTGCCAAGGTTGGCTGCATCAAAAGACAAGGAAGTGAAACCGGTCGGGCTGCAAAAGCTCGCGCAGTGGATGCAATACGTCCCCGGTGGCGCCTTGATTTTTGCGGTCATTCCGCTGTTAGTGATCAGCTACTTTGCTTGGCGCCATTGGGGCGCGCATCACGTCGACCAAGCCCTCTACGCACTTCGCTTGGAAAACCTTGTAACCACTCCGCAGCCCACTTGGATTCGCACTTCGAAGGTTCGCGACGAAGTGTTTCACAGCGGCGGATTGGGGCAACTCTCCTTACTCGACCCCCAAGCTAGCGCAACAATCGCTCACGCCTTCGAATCGCACAGTTGGGTACAACGCACGACTTACGTCAAGAAAAACTCGGATGGCAAAGTCAACGTCGACATCGTTTACCGTCGACCCGTGGCGATGGTCTACTATCCCGGTTCCTCTGAAATGATTGCCGGGTTTTTCCCAGTCGACGAAGATGGGGTCGTTCTACCGAAGAGCGACTTTGATCCCAGCCAACTGACTAGCTTTTTTAATATCTACCCCGGCAATGCCGCACCGCCGAATGATGTGGGCATGGCGTACTCTGACATTCGTGTGCGACAAGCCCTCGCCGTGTGCCGCTTTCTTGAACATGAGCGAATCGAATTGCGACTTGTTGGCGTCTATGTTGAGCGAGATCTGAGGATGGGCGGACCCAGTCCCTGGATCATGCGCATTCGAACGTCAGACAATCGCGCGATCACTTGGGGCCATGCGCCGGGCGTGGAAATGAACGGCGAACCCGACGCTCAAACGAAACTGGCTGCTCTTCTGAAATGGCACAAAAGTGCGAGCTCAACGATTGAAGTCGATCTCACCAAGCCGCAACCACAAGAATCAAGGCTAACCAGCGGCAGTTTCTAAGAATCTGTCCGAACCGTTGCCCAACGTGGCGCTAAGTTCGCATTGAATTCGC
The DNA here is from genome assembly GCA_041742175.1 of Pirellulaceae bacterium. Classification (GTDB taxonomy): domain Bacteria; phylum Planctomycetota; class Planctomycetia; order Pirellulales; family Pirellulaceae; genus Aureliella. The sequence goes on along the minus strand of JBGSJB010000696.1, from coordinate 790 downwards.
GGTGTGGTAACACTCGTGCATGCGAGCGCTCAGTATCTGCAGCACTTCGTCATCGCTCAGCCCAGCGATCGTATCCGCTTCGATCTTCTCACCAACCGCCATGCAGATTGGATACAGTCGCGGCAGTTTCGAAGTGCGCGGTAGCGCTTCATAAGCGCCGGTGATTGCGATGGGCACCAGCGGAACCTTGCTGCGCCGCGCGACAGCTAAAAAGCCCGGTTTTAGCGGCGCGATTTTCCCGTCGCTAGTACGCGTCCCTTCAGGAAAGACGAGTACCTTCTTACCGCCTTTCAGTCGCTTGAGCGTCTCTTTCAAGCCTGCAATACCGCTGCGATCGCGATCCAACTCGATCGCATCCAGCAGATAGATGATCGTTCCCAGCAACCGATTATTGAACAGCGACCGCCTCGCCAAGTAGTTCATGCGGCCGTTAAAGGAGAGCCCAATCAATACGGGATCAAAGTGGCTTTGATGAGTGCTCAGGACCAACGCAGCGCCCTCGAACTCCATGTTCTGCCTGCCGACGCAACGCAGATCGAACAGTGCTACACCAGCGATCCGCGCTGAATTGCGTACCGCGCGATAGAACAGACCCTTCAGCCACGACTCAGCCACTTCTTTAACCTTGATTGCAACTCCGCTCATTCTGTTGGCTTCACCGATTCGGTTATACGCGCTGGCGATGGATCATGCGTTCCCTTGAACGGCGCGAGCCCAAGTCGCTCGACAACAATCTGACGCAATCGCTCAACGACCTCGTCAAAGCTCAAACCGTCCGTGCAAACTTCGA
>JBGSJB010000695.1:0-3428 GCA_041742175.1 Pirellulaceae bacterium | reverse complement strand
CCACCGGCGGCACCAGCGAGAAGCAATGCGGCGGTAATCGGTTTGTTTAGGACTGGCATCGGCGGCTCCTCGACGGCTAATGGACGGGCGGCTAATCATCTGTTATCGACCGCTCGCGAATTCGACCGCACAACATTAGTCTTTCGCCACTTTACCGCTATAATCGCTGCGAAACGGTCGCTGCAATTGGCACAGATCGTTCGACTTGCAATACGAAGCATCAAAGAGCGCGCGATGACGGAAGACTTATTACAAGAATTGAATCGGCAGTTTGCAATCGCTGACCACCTGCACTTCGAACACCATTCAAGTGGATTGATCCAAGGGCGAATTAAAGCGGCGAAATGCAGCGGCAGCTTTTTTCTGCTAGGCGGTCATCTAGCTGAATTCCAACCAACGTCGCAGCAACATCCCGTGTTATTCATGAGCGGCGAAGCGGTTTACGAAGTTGGTAAGCCGATACGCGGTGGCATTCCAGTTTGCTTTCCCTGGTTTGGCCCGAACAAAATAGACGCGACATTGCCAGCACACGGCACAGTGCGAACTGAGTTGTGGAAAGTGCTTCGTGCGGAAGTGAATGATCGCGGTGTAGAGGTTGTACTTGGATACGATACTGCGCCGTTTCGAGTTGAATTGATTGCGAACTTTGGTGACACGCTCGACGTAACGTTTACTGCCAAAAACGAATCGCCGGAGACTCAGCCATGTGAAGTGGCTTTGCATACTTATTTTCAGCTTGGCGAAGCGCGACGGGCAAAAGTGAGTGGTTTGGAGCAAAACGCATTTCGTGATCAACTGACAAGCCGAGTGCACGAAGCGACTGGAGAGGCGATTCGGTTTACGGAAGAAACAGACCGCGTTTATCGCGGTGAAGTAAGTTTGATTACGATTGAGGACGAAGCATACGAGCGAAGCATTCAGATCGCTCCGCGAGATTCCGAGTCAACGGTTGTGTGGAATCCGTGGATAGCGAAGTCGCAACGCATGGCTGACTTCGGTAATCAAGAGTTTGAAACGATGTGTTGTATTGAAACTGCGAATGTAGCTCCCAACGATTGGAACATCGGCGGCGGCGAATCACGCTCGATTGGTTTCGAGATTTCCGTCACCTAGTTCGCAATCGCTAAATGGCTTTATTGGAAATGAAGATGAGTGGTCAGATCGAGGGGGCTGTATGGCCAAAATTCGACGCAGCCGGTGGGTTGCTGCCTGCGATTGCTCAAGATGTGTCGAGCGGAGCGGTGTTAATGCTGGCATGGATGAACGCTGAAGCATTTCGTGAAACGCTCGAAACGGGCCGTGCCGTGTACTTTAGTCGCAGTCGCGGGCGGTTGTGGCGTAAAGGTGAAGAAAGCGGTCATGTGCAAAACGTTCACCAAGTCCTGGTCGATTGCGACGAAGACACCATTTTGTTGAAGGTCAGCCAAGTCGGCGCGGCCTGCCATGAAGGCTATCCAACGTGCTTCTTTCGCCGGCTTCAGGCGGACGGAAGCGTTGCGCTAGTTGAGGAACGATTGAAGAAACCGGGTGAAATCTACAAGAAGAATCCGTCATGAACGAAGAAGTCATGAACGAAGAACTTGTCGGGGATTGCGGTGCAGTCGAACCGATTTGCTGGTTGGTATAGAGTTTGCTTTCGAGTTAAGAGTGTGGCGGAACTGCCAAAAGGTCACTTGACAGGTTGGGAGTGTCGAATGTTCGGTTTTGGTTTCGACTTTATGTTTCTACTGTTCATCGCACCAGCGTTATTGTTGGCGATGTTGGCTCAGTGGATGGTGCGTTCGGCGTATCAGCAAATGAGCCAAGTCAGGGCATCGATGAGCGGTTTCGAAGCGGCTCGTCGCATCTTGGATGCTGGTGGTTTGCACAGTGTTGCGATTGAGCAGATTCCTGGGCAACTCTCGGATCACTATGATCCTTCAGCGAAGGTGCTGAGGTTAAGTCCGGATGTTTACGCGGGACATTCGATGGCTTCGGTAGGCATCGCGGCGCACGAAGCGGGGCATGCTCTGCAGGACGCTCGCGGTTATGCGCCGCTGCAGATTCGCAATTTGGCCGTGCCAGCAGCTCAATTCGGCAGCAGCTTCGGAACGATTCTGCTGATGATCGGCATGGTGATGGTTTTTGGTAACTTGATGTTCCTGGGCAAATGGGTTTTCCTGGCAGGCATCGTTGCGTTCGGTGCAACGGTGGCTTTTCAGTTAATCAACCTGCCTGTCGAGTTTGATGCAAGTTCGCGTGCCAAGACAGAGTTGGTTAACCTTGGCATTATTAGCGGGCCGGAATTGCCTTACGTCAGCAAAGTGCTGAATGCTGCGGCGCTGACTTATGTTGCTGCCACACTGCAAGCCGTTTTAACGTTGGCTTACTACATCTTCCGCTTTATGCAAGCGACCAGTCGCGAGCGCTAACGCGTTACCGCCAAGTTATGTTGTCGGTTCGATGCGAGGTGCGCCGGTGGCTTGCAGAGTTACCGGAGCGGGGCATACGACTCCACAACTGACGATGTACTGCACCGCTTGATCGATGGTCATGTCGAGATCGATCAAGTCGCTCTTGCGGCAGTTCACACTGAAGCCCGCCATGGGCATCGGCGATGTCGGCAGGAAAAGTGACGAAATTTGTTCGCCCGTGGCACGTTCGAGCGTCGGCATCGATTCACTGGTTACAAACGCGAGTACCCAGATACCGGGTCGAGGATATTCGACAGCCACCACGCGTGTAAATCCAATCTCGCGTTCCGTCAGCACAAAATCCGTCATCTGTTTGACGGACGAGTAGAGATTGCGGACGACCGGCAGCGAAGTGATCACGCGCTCGAAGAGGTTGACAAACATCCGCCCGACACCTGCCGCAAGAAATCGACCTACGAAAAAAAGCACGCTGAAGAGTACTAGCAAGAGCAGCGGGAACGTAAACCAACGTGGCATGAAGTGCATCGATACGTATGCGTGGTAGTAACCAATCGACGTTTTCGGATCTTGCATCTCGCGTGGTAGATGATCGACGTTGTCGTCCACATACAGCAGCACATACTCGGGAATGAAGCGGCGGTTGGATGGCGGCTGAACATAGTCCTTGCCGGCGAATTTAAAGCCGGCCGCCGGGTTGGTTGGGTCGTTCAGTTCGGCGCCAACGGGCGGTGCAGTCAGAATGTCCTGCGAAGCCCAGACTAGCATTGTGCGACCGGCTTGTTCCAGCGGACGCAGTACGTAATCTTCCACCGCAGTCGCAATCCAGATCAGCAAAAGCAAAGTGATCAGCGGCGGAGCGATAATCGCACAACCTCGCAGAATGGCGCGTCGAAGTGGAGAAGGTGTCGATCGAACTTGAGCGGGAATTTCTTCGTTAGCTATCATCATTGACCAAGTAAGTGAAGTTTATAATAGAGCTCGGCTTAGCATAAGCGAAAAAAACGAACGTCACCA
>JBGSJB010000694.1:0-2856 GCA_041742175.1 Pirellulaceae bacterium | reverse complement strand
TCTGGGCATTGGGCAAACCGATCGGGAACAACTGCTGTTCTTCACGAGCAGAGATCTCATAGAGCAACATATACTCATGTGCGGCGCTCAACCTGCCATCCGCAGCCGCTTGGAACTTTTCGCACAAGTGATTGAGTGGAGTAAAAGCCAGAACGGGAACACGACCTTGGTCTTTCCTCGTGCTGCTCACTCTTTCACAGAGCTCCAGTAATTCTTCCTCCGATCGAACCCAAGCAAAAATCACTTTTCCATCGGGATGGAGGTGCAATTGTTGACAAGTCACGAGTGCCGTTTTTCCGGTTGGCGGCTTGCGAGTCGTAATGGCAACCAACTTACCTCCGAGTCCCGCATCGATCGGATCATACTCCCAGTATTGATCCAGCAGCCGCATCAACCCGGTGAGCAGAATACGTGCTCGCTCTGGCTCAGCGATGCCTTTCAAACCAGTCAGCGCAGTCTCGTGTGCAGTGCTTTCATCGGTGTCGCGGAAGATGAAGGATGTCGCCCCTGTGGCCCGCAGACGGAGATTCAACCGATTGAGCATGTCGATACTCGGCCCGAGATGAGTCCCACGATCACTGGGGACAGAATCATCGCCGATGAACTCGCGCCATAACGCACGGGCCGCGTCATCCACGGCGGGATGCGGGTAGAGCATCGCCGCCAATTGCACAAACTGGTTCACGTTCAACGGGATCAGAAGTGTCTGCGAATCACCCGAGCCGTGTGCAGATTCGTGGATCGAATATGTCGCTATGTTTGCGATCAATTGCGTAAGATCGAGCGGTTCCTCGATACCAGGCAGATTCCATTCGTTGCTCGCCTGCTTGCGAGTGAACTTGTTCTTCTTGAGCGCCTTGGCACATCCTTGAAATGACCATTGAACCTTCTGGAACAGCATCGCGATAGGAGCTCCGAACTCATTCTCTGCCTGCTGCAAGGCCAATCGCTTCTCTGCAGGCCAATGGTCAAGCTTGTTAGGCAACTGGCCAAATAGGAGCTCCTTTGCGTCCGCCTGAAACTCTTTCGCAATCTCTAAGTTTGAAACCGCATGTCGGTCGAGTACGTGTTCTCGAATCCTACTAACATTCCTAACTGCTTCATCAAACAAACTCCCAACCGTAAATGGTTCCGGCGGTTCATTAGGCTTCCGGACTGATGCTCGCACTCCACGGTTGGCGTTCACCTGGTCAATGTTCGCCATAACCACATTGAACCAACCGAAATTACCACCACTCATTGCGTAAGCCGCTTCTACCAATCCTTCCGGATAGGCGTGCGTGAGCCGCCCGTCGCCCTTTAGCAACTTTACAAAGTCGCTCACGTCAGCAAACGCATTCTGTGAGAGTTCCACCAACTCAAATCGTCTTGCCGTACTGCGAATCTCGCGCAGTTCGTGTCCGATCGCGGGAGAACACAGAGCGACGTATCGCAAGAAAGGCAGCTTGCCTCGAGGATCTTCTTCTTTGATTGCCTTGCCGATCAGTTTGATCGCGCGACCGTCAAGTTGTTTTTCCGCCTCAGTCTCCAAACCATAGGTCGCCGCTTCGGCTGCTGTCTCTAGTTCGTCGAGCGCGATCAGGACGTACTTGATACCCAGCGTCTTCAAGTAATCGTAGGCCGCTTGGCACAGCCGTGTGACCAACGTTTCGTCGTCGTAGAGAACTTCGTCGGAATGCTTTTTGTCGATCTCCAGCGCCGCCGCTAGCTTGGCTTCGTCGAACCCACGCGTTAGCAAACGATCGTAAGCCTCTTTCGCAATCTGACCTTGGATCGAATTGTCGAAAGTGCTTCTTGTTAGCGGCAAAAGCGCTTTGTACAGACCGAATCCGAACCAGTTATCGATGTTATGTGATTCATTGGCGACCTGGGAGTAACGAATGTAAAGTCCCAAATACTGATCGCGATCCGCGTTATTATTAAACAAATCTGCCTTGCTAAGCGCACTGGCCGAGTCGCGAACGTACCAACCCGGTGAAGTATCATTGATCTGGCTCATCAGCTCGTAAGCCAGACGCGACTTACCAATACCCCATTGGGCGATGATCGCAAACACGTGGGCGAACTTCTCGGATTCGTCGTCCACCAAATGAATGAAGTGCTTGAACTGATCAAAGAAATTCGTTTGGCCAACGATAGGATGTGAGAGCGGGTAACCAGACACACCACCTGCTGCCCACTTATGCATCTTCTTAGAAAGATGGTCTGGCGTCATCGCGTACTTTCCGCTGGCTTCGTTCACATTGTTTGACTTCGATGGTTCGCTCATGATCGATCTCCGCTTGCTGCCAGCGCTGCCGAACCGGCCAACGCTCGTGACTTGGTTTGCCTATCCGCAGCCCATTGCTCGGCACTTACACGAATGGCTGCTGTGAGAATGCTCCCAGCTCGATAGAAATATTTGCTGCCGAATGCGCGATAGCAGCTTGTTGAAAAATCATCGTCGATTGTGAATCCAGGCCGACCGCCCCCGCCCCCGCGCGGATCGAAACGCCAGACTTTGCGTTCAAGCAGTCGGCGAACAACCGGAGCCAGAAACTCATCCAACCGAGCAACTTCTTCGGTGCGAGCGACCAAGGCGATCTGCAATCGTTGTAAGACTCGCTGAACCAATTCACCGAGCGACCCACACAGGACCTCCGCACCATCGGCTCGCACTACCACGACATCGATGCGTTTCGGCTCATACGGATTCCCAAGCTGATCATCGCTCAGTTCCAACGATAGCTGCCCCGAAATCTGTTCCGCTCCCCAAGCTTCCTGGGTGAAGACGATTTGAGCCAGCAACATGCACCACGGACGATAAAGCACCCATCGCATCAGCGATTTCGAGCCATTATCATCAGCATCAAGCTC
>JBGSJB010000693.1:0-11339 GCA_041742175.1 Pirellulaceae bacterium | reverse complement strand
ACTTGCCCGCCGCTGTTTCTTAGGAGTGAAAATATGGCACGACCTGTGACCCTTTTTACTGGCCAATGGGCCGACCTTCCGATCGACCACATGGTGAAGCTCACCAAGCAATTCGGCTACGACGGTATCGAGCTGGCTTGCTGGGGCGATCACTTCGAAGTCGACAAGGCGATGTCACAGGATGACTACTGCTCGAAGAAGCGTGCGCTCCTCGATGCGAACGGTCTGCAGTGCCATGCGATCAGTGCTCACTTGGTCGGTCAAGCGGTCTGCGATGTGATCGATGAGCGTCATAAGTTGATTTTGCCAGATTACGTTTGGGGCGATGGCAAGCCTGAAGGTGTGAACAAGCGAGCGATTGAAGAGTTGAAGCAGACCGCGCGGGCGGCGCAGCGTTTCGGAGTCAGCGTAGTCAACGGTTTCACCGGTTCCAGCATTTGGCACTTGCTCTATTCGTTCCCGCCAGTTTCCGAAAAGATGATCGAAGCAGGCTTCAAGTTGTTCGCGGAACGATTCAATCCGATCTTGGATGTGTTCGGCGAGTGCGGTGTGAAGTTCGCTTTGGAAGTGCATCCGACTGAGATTGCCTTTGACATTTACACCGCTCAGCGAGCCCTTGAAGCAGTGGGCCATCACGAAGAGTTCGGTTTCAACTTCGATCCTAGCCACTTGATTTGGCAAGGTATCGATCCAGTCGAGTTCATTCGAGCTTTCCCTGACCGCATCTATCACATGCACGTCAAGGACGCGATCACGACGCTCAACGGCCGCAGCGGAATCTTGTCGAGTCACATCAACTTTGGCGATCCACGGCGCGGTTGGGACTTCCGCAGCCCCGGTCGCGGTGGCGTGAATTTTGAAGAGATCATCCGAGCACTGAACCAGGCGAAGTACCAAGGCCCGCTGAGCATCGAGTGGGAAGATTCTGGTATGAACCGCGAGTTCGGCGCTCGTGAGGCTTGCGAGTTCACCAAGCGACTCGACTTCAGCCCAAGCGACCGCGCCTTCGACGCAGCCTTTGATGAGTAATCAAAATCTAACCTCGTCCCCAAGCCCGCTTGGGGACGCACTGCCTTGTAGGCTCTTGGCATTGAGCCTCAATCGAAACTCAATGCATTCGCAGGAACGCTCAGCTTGCTGACGCTCCGAGTTATGGTCACGCATTCACTGGACTAGAGTGTGACACTGCTACGCTGCCTATCTGGTCAGTAGGCATCGCTTTCCCCTCAGCATCCGCAGGGCGAAAGCATCGCTACGTATGCCAAGATTAATCGGCAATGAAAACATCACAATACAGCTCTTTGTAAGTGAAGTTTCATTCTTCTGTCGAGCGCATACGTCAATGTTCGTAAGTCCGGCGTGATAGTAAACGTGTAAGACAGCATGTGAGCTTTCTGCCGAACTTCCCATACCAAGGCCGAGCGCCTCACAGTCCGTAGCTTCCCGACCATGAAGCTCCCACTTAATCGCCTAGGACTCCAGCACGCTCGGGCACAAAAGACTAACCGAATTGCATTCGATCAAGTGGCGACAATGTATGAATTCATACAGAGCTCAACACGGCTTGGCGATACCTTTCGAACATGCTGGGTGTTTCGATCAATTGTCTTCGAAGATTGGCCCGGCAATGTGGCACTTTCTAATGGGACAAACTCGACCGACTACCAACTCACTTGCCGGGATCTGGGATTCGAACTCAAGTGAGGATGAACAGCGCAACAGTCCATTTAGACAAGCAATCCACATTCAGCGACTCTAGTCACGGTCGCTGCACGCACCTTTAATTGGAGATCAGGAGTCAACATGAAAGCCTCTTTACTTAGCTTCGCCAGCCACCATGGAACATCCTGGGCGTTCTTCCCATTTGCGGTTCTGGTGGTAGTCGCTGCGGTTTTTGGACCAGCGGCTGACATTGTACAAGCACAGAAAATTTTGCCACCTAATGGGATTGAAGGGCAGCTGTTCGGTTTTTCACTTGCCGCCGCCCGAGGTCGCGTGGTGGTGGGCGCTCCGCATGAGGGTCTTTCACTCGAGGTTTTCAATAATCCCGGTTCAGCCTACGTATTTGACGCGTCTGGAACGTTCGTGAGAGAGCTTGTACCAAGATCTGCAAGTGAGCGCCGTCGCGATGACTCGTATGGTCGTTCGGTAGGAGCCAGCGGTAACATTATCGTGGTCGGCGCTCCGCGTGCCGATGACATCGGCTTTTTTGCCGGCGAGGTATTCGTGTTCAACGCAGCGACTGGTGCACAAATTACCAAACTTGTTCCCACAGGTACCCGACGCAATCCAGCCGATGGTTCCGCATTCGGCAGCGCCGTAGCAGTTTCCTCCAACCGAATCGTAGTGGGTGCTCCGGGAACGTTCGCAAATGGGGCCACCAGAATTGGGGCTAACGGTGCCATCTATCTTTACGATGCTACGACGAGGCGCTTGATCACCCGTGTGACCCCACCGGAAGCACAGCCTAAGGACAACGTCGGTCACTCGGTGGCGATCGCTGGCAACTATGTCGTCGCCGGTGCGCCATTTGACAGTGGCGAACAGTTCCAGGCCGGAGCCGTGTATGTATTCAACTCTTCCAACGGAAGTCAACTGTTCAGGCTGACCGCGAATGATGCAGGCGTGCAAGACTTGTTCGGGTTTGCGGTCTCGATCTCTGGCGGGCTCATCGCAATTGGCGCGCCCTTCGACGACGATCAAGGCACTTCTTCGGGCTCTGTGTACCTATTCGATGCTAGGACGGGCATCTTCATCAACAAATTCGTTGCCAATGATGGAGGGCCCTTGGATCAGTTTGGAATTTCGGTAGACCTCGTGGGCGACAATTTGGCCGTCGGCGCCTGGGGCGACAACGGGGGCGCTGGCTCGACCTACATCTTCGACGTGACCACCGGTACGCAACTAAGCAAACTTGAGGCACCGGACGCTTCTCCACTCGCCATCTTCGGTCGCTCGGTGGCACTTACAAGTACAGGCATCATCGCGGGAGCGCCTCGCGATGGCGAACAAGGCGAAGACGCGGGCGCTGCGTATCAGTTCGAACTGCCTATACCAATGATGCCGCTGGAATGAGCGAAGGTCTCAGGATGAACGACAAGGCGCGCAACACGCTTCTCGAAGTTGCGCGCCTTTGCAAGATGCCTATCAAGGTCGGATAGGTTGATGAGTTGCAACATGAGTTGCTTCGTTTCGCGTTCTGCTTTCATGTTCGCTAGCGATCAAATTATTGCGTTGGGTCGCGCTGGCTACCGCCTCCGTAGAAGTCTGCTAGTCTTGATCGCCATTGCATTTCGTGGGCAAAATTGATTCGATTGAGCGCTTCCATCGCTTGCTCCGCATTGATGCGGCTAATGATTTCAACGGATCCTTTAGTTGTAAAGGCCAAACAAGTTCCGACCAAGTTGCTCTCACACTTCGTTAGTATGTGGTAACTCTGCTTGAGTGTGCTGACACGTCTACCGGTATCAAATTCAGCCAAAACGAAATCGCCGATCACGCCCTGCGACATAACGAATCCTACATATCGATCTCCTTCCGGTAGAATCAAAGCTGGCGCTGCTGACGAGCGGAAACATCGGTTTGAAGTGCCCGTAGCTAGTACAAACTGCTCAACTAAACCACCTTCCCAGCCAATCCAAATTGAATCCGACTTCGGCGCAAAAGTCATGTGCACCACTTTCTGCATGGCTTGGGTTTCAAATAAGGTGCGTCCGTTTAAGGCTTCTATAACCTTCACCGGTGTAGCATTGCGATGACTTCCATACGCAAAGTGTCTCCGATTAGGTGCCATCGTGACTTTTGGGGTCTCCGGAATTTCGTATAGAAGTTCGCCCGTTCCTGCGTTGTACCCAGCGGTGATTCGCTCACTCGCAACCACTAGTGTTTTTTCGGACTCGTCGACAAAGAAGGCACGCAAAACCCGTGCTCCTCCGCTGGCGTGATGTTTCAAGCGAAACGATCGACGTTTTAAGATGTTCTCATACTGCATTGATGATATCAGTTCGTTGTCGCGCATTGCCTTGGTTTGCAAGTCGTACACGGTCACAACCAAATCACGAGATTTCGACTCGGATGTATGCAAGAAAGTATCTGCACCTTCCCATAACACCCATGCAGTCTTGCCGTCCTTGGACACGTCCACAGCAACGATCGCTTTTCCCGGGCCATTGAGATCCTCCGGTGGCTGAAGGGTGAACCGACCCACCACGTTCGGCCGACCGCCATCATTCAAGTAATGGAGTACTAATGAGTTCATATTCGGAGCGGTCATTAACAACCGATCACGCTGGACCGAAGTCCACAGATAGGTATCCACTGCAAAGTTTCCTAGTTCCGTTGTTGGAGTTCTAGCTGCTTTGAAGCCATCTATAATCGACATGACCAAGGGCTGCGGTGCGAACAACTCAATCTCTTCTCCATGCACAATTGCTACTGCAAGCGTCGATTGGTCTATCGCGATGAATACCGGATTTGACACCTCTTCCGGTGATTGTAGGTGTGGGATTAATGAGCTCGGCGAATGACTTAAGGATATTCGAGGTGGACCGATCGACTTATTGCCAAATATTTTATCATGTTGCACCTCATTACCTTCTCCTTCCGCCGAACCTGTGAGTACCGACTCAATGACCAACGAACCGCGATTGCTCTCACCAATATCAATCCTCCCTGGCGATGTCCAAGCGAGTAACCTTGGTCGAAGTGGACGAGAAAGTGAGATTCGACTTCTGACCAATTTTCCTTGATCTATTTTGTTGGACATCAATTCGCTATCGTTTCCCTGGCTCGAAAGAATTTTCATCGTCAAAAGTGTATCGGGGCTTACGAACGTACTAACTTGACTAGATGACGGCAATTTTGCCGCAGTATTGGTGTTCCACGTCCAAAGCATTGGGAGATAAGCGATACTGAATGACGCGTAGACAACGGACCTTCCGTCCGGTGAAATACAAAGCTCGGCAATCGCATCCACCTCAGAAGCTTTGTGTTGGGCAAGCACTTGACCTGTATCCGAATTCAACACACGGATCTGATTTTGATCATCTACAGTCGCAATAATCGCCGCTTCCGAGGCTGCTTGAAGATGGCGAGGCACATGATCCGCAACATTCACAGCCACATCAAGCGATGGCACGCTGAGCAACTGCAAGCCTTCCGATGATAAAGCGGCAATACGGTTCTGTTGGGTCGGCAAACGTGGCGCGATCGGAACTACTGCGGCAGGCAAGTCATTGGGGTCGCCCATCCGAGTTCGCACGACAGGTGCAAACGGCCTCTCGGCAACGAGTTGGCCGGATCTCATTTCATGAACCCTGATCGAATTGGGGTATGTTAGGACCAGCCAACCCAGGCCCTCGCGCAAGGCGTCCGGAGTCTTTGGGATGATAAAACAGCCTTCCAGCGGTCCCGGCGCAATGCTCCAACGAGCAATCGGTGCGAAATTTTCGCGGGCACGACTGACAATTTGCCCGAAAACTCCACCGTATTCCCAATTGGATTGGTAACCATCTGCCGCTGATAGACGCGAGAAAGCTTCTCGAAGATCGCCTTCTCGAAGCACGTATTCAGACGTCTGAAAATTCATGAGTTGTCGTGTTCGGTCGCGTTGGGTGATGGCTTCTTGCTTCTGAAGAATCGCCTCGTTGCGGGCTTTTTCAGCTTCGAGCCGCCGTTCCTCTAGTTCTGCAACCGCTCGTTCAGCCCGATCTGCGGAAGCCTGTGCCTGTCGTTGTGCGCGCCAGGCACGCATGGCTTGAAATGCAGTGCCCGCCGTTCCACTCACCAGCAGTATCATGATTATTAGTGCACTTAAGAACGCAGCGCGATGCCGCCGAAAACCCTTCTGAATCTGATAGATAAGGGAGGGCGGTCGAGCCGTTACGATATCGCCATTCAAGTAATTACCAATATCGTGTGCGAGACTGCTGGCCGAATCGTAGCGACGGGTACGATCCTTCGCCAACGCCTTCATTACGATCCAATCGAGTTCCCCGCGGAGAATGTTCTTTAACTTCGCCGGTTCGATTCGACGCTGGTCGGAGATGCCGCTGACAGTGGAGGCAGCGACATTGCTTAATCGCACGCTGAGGCGGGGCGGGTCTTTCTCGCGAATGGAGGCCAGGACTTGAAAGACCGTATTTTGCTTGAGGGTTTCGGACTCGATCGGGGTGGTACCCGTTAACAATTCGTACAACATCACACCGAGCGAATACACATCAGTGCGAGTATCAATATCCAGTTGGTTGAGTTCAGCCTGCTCAGGCGACATGTATTGGAGCGTCCCGACAACCTGACCGTATTCAGTGAACATTGTATTTTCCGTCAAACGCAATTCACTCTGCAGTGCCTTGGCCAATCCGAAATCAATTACCTTCGCGACCGGTTTGCCGTCATGAAGAGCTACCAGCACGTTCGAAGGTTTGAGGTCACGATGGATAATCCCTTTTTGGTGAGCGTGTTGCACTGCTCTACAGATCGGGATAAACAAATCCAACCGCTCGGATATGGAAAGTTTGTTTTGGTCGCAATAGCGAGTCACTGGAACTCCGTGCACCAACTCCATGACAAAGAAAGGTGAACCATCGTCTGTCGCGCCAGCGTCGAGTACTTTCGCGATGTTCTGATGGTTCATCATCGCTAATGCCTGGCGTTCCGCCTGAAAGCGAGCGATGAACTGTTTATTATCCAAGCCAGTTTTGATCAACTTCAGTGCCACGCGCCGCTTCACCGGCTTGTCCTGCTCAGCCATCCAGACTTCACCCATCCCTCCCTGACCAATTTGCTGCAGAAGTTTGTAAACGCCAATCACCCGCGATCGACTAGCGTCGGCCAGCTTACCATCAGCTGCGACAACTTGAAGATGCGTTCTTGAAGCATCATCATTCGACGAAATTGAATGGGTACGCGCGAGTAATGCCGAATCGTCCGGATCGGTGTTATTGTCTGACATACTAATAATTCACCTCTAGAAACTTTACTCTTGCGCAAGGGTTTCGGAAACTTGGTTGGCAATTCTATGCGACAGTGGCAATAAGTCGAGATTAAACTAACGATCAACAGTGAGGATCCAATACTAGCCATGCCAAATGTATGCCTGTGCCTTTTACAATGCAATCATGACATCAGCACTTCGCAGCCGATCAACAGCGGTTACCGCCACATCTTGCTTTTCTTTTTGTTGCCGCTATTGAATAAACTTCATTGAATCTAAACCGGAAAGGATGCCTCATCGGCGCGAAGCCGAAATATCATCGACGCAGAGTCGTTATGTCCCATCGAAGTACGGCCTAGCGCACGCCTGGAACTCGGGGTCGATAGGCCCGTATAACCCGAGCCGAACTTTTGACTGGATCCTTGCGCAGCAACTACAAGGTAATGTTGCGAAAGTGCCATTCAGAATGCGGTTCGCTATGAGCCGTGTGCGGAAGGGCGTCGTTCGGGTTCGAGCGAATGGCGGCTGTCCCGCTATAGTTGAGCGTTAGTGGATTGGCCTTCGATTGGATCTCGATTCCTGGGCTGTACTGCTGGATAGCTGAAACTGTACTTCTCTCAAGCAAAAGCAATCGAACCAACGAAGCCAACCTTCGTAGAAAACCGCCGAAGTTTTGCGAATTGAGTGGCAGAGGCACTGCTAAAACAACCAGCTCGGTTAGTACCGCCATGTGACATGCGCCGAGCAGGCACTTTTCTCTAGTTGCCAAGTAGAATTTTTAGGAACGCGAGTGATCGAGTTAGATGGGCGAACTGGGATAACACTTTTCGTGAGCTTCTCATAGAATCTGGTCTCTCCTGTCCTGAAGCTCCGTCGTTGTTTCGCGCGTCCAGCCGCTGCGAAGTCGATGTTCCTTAACTGCTCCTAAGTCCTGACCGCCATGAACAAAGCTCCTAAAACTGCCATCACGCCAACTCGTGCCGAAGATTATCCAGAGTGGTATCAGCAAGTCATCAAAGGCGCCGATTTAGCTGAAAATTCGCCGGTTCGCGGATGCATGGTGATCAAGCCTTGGGGTTATTCGCTGTGGGAAAATATGCAGCGCGTATTGGACAAGATGTTCAAAGATACGGGGCACAAGAACGCCTACTTTCCGCTGTTCATTCCGATGAGCTTCCTTGAGAAAGAGGCGGAACACGTTGAAGGCTTTGCTAAAGAGTGCGCTGTGGTTACGCATCACCGCCTGGAACCTGATCCAGAGACAGGTGGATTGCGGCCAGCAGGTCCACTCGAAGAACCGCTAATTGTGCGGCCGACGAGCGAGACGATCATCGGAGCGATGTATGCCAAGTGGGTTCAGTCGTATCGCGATTTGCCGATCCTGATCAACCAGTGGGCCAACGTGGTGCGCTGGGAGCTGCGAACGCGGTTGTTTTTGCGGACCGCTGAGTTTCTATGGCAGGAAGGTCACACGGTGCATGCAACGGCCGAAGAGGCGATGGAAGAGACTCGCAAGATGCTGGACGTGTATGCCGACTTTGCTGAAAACTACATGGCGGTGCCAGTGATCAAAGGTGAGAAGACAGCGGGCGAGCGCTTTCCCGGAGCGGATATGACGTTGTCGATCGAAGCGATGATGCAAGATCGCAAAGCGCTGCAGGCGGGTACGAGTCACTTTCTCGGACAGAACTTTGCCAAGGCCCAAGAGATCAAGTATCAAGATCAGAATGGCGAAGTGGCTTACGCTTGGACAACTTCGTGGGGCGTGAGCACGCGTCTAATCGGTGCGTTGATTATGACGCACTCCGATGACGACGGGTTTGTTATTCCACCGCGACTCGCGCCAGCTCATGCTGTGATCCTGCCGATCTATCGCGATGAATCGCAGCGGGCGGAGGTACTCGAGTATTGCAATAAGCTGCGAGCTGAGTTGCAGGAAAAGGTGTACGCCGGACGCGTCGTCGAAGTCGAGTTGGATGATCGCGATTTGCGCGGTGGTGAGAAAAAATGGTATCACGTCAAGCGCGGAGTGCCGTTGCGTATCGAGGTTGGTCCGAAGGACATCGCCAAGGATTCGGTATTTGTCGCGCGTCGTGATACCGGTGAGCAGGTAAGCATGGAGCGATCGGCGCTGGTTTCCGGAATTGCTGAGTTGTTGCAGTCGATGCAGGACAACTTGTTCCAGCGAGCTTTAAAGATGCGCGAAGACAACACAGTTGAGATTACGACTGAAAAGGAGTTTCGCAAGTACTTTACACCGAAGAATGCCGAGTCACCTGAGATTCACGGTGGCTTTGCGATGTGTCACTTTTCATCGGAAGAAGAGCTGGAACCGTTGCTCAGTGAACTGAAGGTGACAATTCGTTGCATGCCGGTGGCTGGCAATGACGAACCGGGCGTGTGCTTCTTGACCGGCAAGCCAAGTGCGAGACGTGCTGTGTTCGCGAAAGCGTATTGAGACCAATCGTCTATCGGATATTTAGCTAAACACCATGTTCCGTGACCATAGGTGTCGCGGAGCGGTGTATCTTCAAGGCCCAGCAGTCGCGACGCGTGAACGCCTACAGTCGCGAGTTGCTCTGCAAGCGTTGCGACAACGATGCCCTTGATCTGGATGGTCCATCTGATGAACGCGATTTTGAACTGGTTAGCGAGTTTTTGCAAAGACAACTTACTGACAGAGAAATGGCTCTTAGTTCACGATCTGCGCGTCGGACAGCAGTGGAAGGACCGTCTTGTTTTATCCGGCAACTCGGCCATCAATCTGCAATCGAAAACAGTGCGTACGCTTTCCGTATCGCTTGCTAGTGACCTTATCGTAACACGCGATCTCAAATTGATTGATGGTTCCGCCAGTCGCATGATCGTGCATGGGATTGTTGCGGAAAAGTTGAGCGCGGGCGAACTCGAGTACTTCGGACGCGTCCACAGTGTCGACGGACTAGCGGGATTGATGAACAACTCGATTCGTGAACTGCGACTTGCAGGGCTGAATCCGGATTCATTAAAAGAGACTGCATTCGAGTCGGATGCGAAAGGTCGCGATATTCGGCGAGTTTTTGAAGCTTATGCCAAGTGGCTCGATGCACATCGTCTGGTTGATTATGCAGGTTGCGTGCAGTTAGCTGGTCGCGGTGTTGCAGAGGGTTCCGTCGAACTGCCGGCAGATTTGGCGATCTTGTTACCCGAGGAACTTACGCTTGCAGCAACCGAACAACGCTTGCTCGATGCGATCTGTTGTCGATCCGCTTTTCAACGACCTCCGAACGATGAACAGTGTGCAGAGCTGAGTGCGAATGATTTGCTTCGAGTAAGAGTTCAGAATCGCATTAACACGGATTCGGCCGACTCAGCCTTCGACTACTTTGCAGGGCAGGGCGAAGTGAACGAAGTGCGCGGTGTGATGCAGCGAATTCTGTCTGGGCAACGAGATGGTGTGGTTAGCTTGGATGATGTGCAGATTCTTCATACCGATTCGCGGCAGTATGTTCCGCTGCTGCTTGAGTTGTTTTCAACTTGGCTGTCCCCACGATGCTCCGGGCAGTCGCCGAGCGATGCGGCAGTACAGGACGTAGATTCGCTTCCGATCACTTTTGATGACGGGATTGCATGCGTCTACTCACGTCCGGGCAGAGCGCTGCGAGGTTGGCTGCGCTGGGCGAGAAACGACTACGTGCAATCAAAGCTGGTGCAACTGCTACGTGAGGGACTGCTAGCGCGAACTGAAGCGACGAACGAAATTGGTTACGCTCGACTAGCGAACACGCTTCGAAAACTTGCGATCGGTTTCAAACTGGAACGCTACGAGCTTAAGATCGAAGAGGCGATTGCGATCGCGCGGCAGAGTCAGATCGAACAGCAGGAAAACCGCGATCGTGAAGCGACCGATCAGGATGACGACGAGCCCCCTCGCGACTTCGGTCTGCCGGCTTTAGTAGCTTTACAAATGATCTTGTCGCCTGTGGTTGAGTTAGCTCCGCGACGAGAAGATACTGCTGCGACTATCTTGCAGAAGGCTCGGCAGTTTCTATTGCAATGCACTCGGGCCGACAACAAACTTGATCTCTCTGCACGACGCAAACTGCTGGATGCGATTGATGGTATGGTCAGCAGTTTGACGTTTAATGCAAACGCGGAGCTCGACGTATGGCAATGGCTCGAAGAACTGCCCGTTGAGAGTCACATTCTGGCCAGCGGTCCGAAGCCGGGTTGCATCCATGTTGCTTCGCTTGATCATGGCGGTCACAGCGGTCGGAGGCATCTATTTGTTCAAGTAAGCCGCGGAGCGGCAGGTTGAGCGGACGTTAGTGTAGCGGAGGATTGACTTGTATTTCAACAACGTTCTGGAAGGAGTTGGGAAGATTTGTGGTGATGCCTAATCATTGTAGTGCTCCTGGCTCCAGCG
>JBGSJB010000692.1:0-4959 GCA_041742175.1 Pirellulaceae bacterium | reverse complement strand
ATGGATTGGTACATCATCAAAGTCGCATTCAATCGCGAAGATAGTATTCGCGATGCGCTGCTAAAACGCATAAAAATTGGTGGCATGGAAGCGTACTTCGGGGATATCGTAATCCCGACGGAAGACGTTGTCACTTTCACTCGAACTGGTACTCGCCGCGTTGTCAAGCGGAAGCTCTACCCAGGTTATTTGATGGCCTATATGTGCATCAATGACGACACCTGGTTCTTGGTTAGGGAGACACCTGGGGTTGGTGATTTCACCGGCGCCAATGGCAAGCCGACTCCGATGGATCCGCATGAAGTGGAGCGGGTTGTCAAGACGGTTCGACCTGACGAAGAAGAGGGTGAGAAGGCCCTGAAGACAGCGATTCCATTCCGATCGGGAGATCGAGTGCGCTGTAAAGAAGGTTACTTTCAGAACCTGGAAGGCGAAGTGGAAAAAGTGGACGAAGCGAATGGTCGCGTAACAGTGATCATTAGTATTTTCGGACGCAGTACGCCTGTTGAGCTTGATCACTGGCAAATCGAAGCCGTTTAGCTTCGATTTGGCTTGCACGGTTCGCGGCGACTTGGATTGTCGTTGTCGATCGGTGCGAATGACATTTTACGAGTACCCTTTCGGCTCGACTTTGAGCTGGATTTATTGAGTTTCGCGGAGTGAATTTCTCCTATGGCAAAGCAAATGGTGGGACAAGCCAAGTTTCAGGTGCCAGGTGGTTCGGCGACGCCGGCACCGCCAGTTGGTACCTCCCTTGGTAAGTTCGGTATTAATCTCGGTCAGTTCGTATCGCAGTTCAACGAGCGGACTCGCGAGTTCAACGGAACGCCGATTCCTGTTGTGGTTACGGTGTATTCGGATCGCAGTTTCGAATTTATCACCAAGAGTCCGCCCGCTGCATCCTTGCTGAAGCAAGCGGCTGGGATTGCTAGCGGTTCGGGTGAGCCGAACAAGAAGAAGGTCGGCAAAGTCACGCATTCGCAGATTCAAGAGATTTGCAAGAAAAAGATGGCTGATCTGAATGCGCGTGACCTTGAGCATGCTGCGCGCATGATCGAAGGCACTGCACGCAGTATGGGCTTGGAGGTAGTAGAAGGTTAACTATGGTCAAACCAACTAAAGTAATGAAAGCCATGCTTGAAAAAGCGCCTGGCAAGACAATCATGCCTCTGGCTGATGCGGTTAAGATTTTGAAGGATTTCCCAGCGCGGAAATTCGACCAGTCCGTCGAGATCCATATGCATCTGGGAATTGATCCTGCGCAAGCGGATCAACTCGTGCGTGGTTCGGTTGTGTTGCCGCACGGGATTGGCAAGACTCAGCGAATTGTCGTGTTTGCGAAGGGTGACCTCGCGACTGTTGCAACAGAAGCGGGTGCCGATCATGTTGGCCAAGAAGATCTCGCCAAGCGGATTAAGGAAGGCTGGACGGACTTTGATGTATGTATTGCAGCGCCTGACATGATGGGTTTGGTCGGTCCGTTGGGTAAGGTTCTTGGTCCACGTGGATTGATGCCTTCGCCTCGATCGGGTACTGTTACCGCCGAAATTGCGCGCGTCGTCAAAGAGTATAAGGCTGGTAAAGTCGAATTCCGAAACGATAAGGGTTCGAACTTGCATGCGATCGTCGGCAAGCTGAGCTTTGAGCCTCAAAAGCTGATCGAAAACGTCGAGGCGTTCATTCAGTTTGTAAATAGCTTGAAACCCAACGCCTGCCGTGGAACTTACATCAAGAGCATTGCGCTGTGCGCGACGATGTCTCCGAGTGTTCGAATTGCGGCGTAGTGAATCAGGATCTTCAGTTCGATTTATTTGAGCGGAATCGGTTATGAGTAAGTATGTAAAAAACCTGGTAACAGGTGATATCAAGAATCGGCTTGAAGGCGTTGCTGATGCAATTCTAGTGAATGTGATCGGAATGGATTCCGCTTCGACATTCGGCATTCGCAAGAAGTTGCGGGAGAAGGGCATTAACATGCTGGTCATCAAGTCTAGTCTGGCGGCCCGGGCGACTGAAGGTGGATCGTTGCGTCCGATGTTTGACAATCAAACGGGTTCGCTGGCGATTGTCTGGGGATGCGAAGACTTTGTGAGCCTTGCCAAAGAGATGGCCAGCATCGTCAAGTCGAAAGAGTTCGCCAAGTTTGAGCTCAAGGGCGGTGTGATGGATGGCGATGCGCTATCGTCAGACCAGGTTTTGGCGGTCAGTAAATGGCCAAGTCGGACCGAGCAGATTTCGATGTTGGTTGGTCAAATTCTCAGCCCGGGATCGAGTCTGGTGAGCCAGATTTTGAGTGGCGGCTCGAATTTGCTCGGCCAAGTTAAAACGCTGATTGAAAATAAGGAGGGTGAGGCATAGTCGCAATTGTTCTGCGGAACCACTGCGGTCGTGCAGGAATAACTGCACCCTAAAACTGCGGGTACAAGCCGCAATTGAGTTACGTTTTTCAGTTGGTTGCGAGCGAGTTGGTGCGAGCGACCCGATTTTACAAGTTAGATCCAAATAGACATTTAGTTACTTTACAGAAGGGTTTTTATAACCATGTCCGAAACAGCATACGCAGACGATATCAAGCAACTGGGCGAGTCGATTGTAGGATTGACGCTCAAGCAAGCGAAAGAGCTGAGCGACTATCTCGAGAATGAGCACGGCATCAAAGCCGCTGCTGGTGGTGCCGTTATGATGGCTGCACCGGCTGATGCTGGTCCGGCAGCAGTCGTTGAGCAAACTGAGTTCGACGTTGTTCTGACCGGCTTCGGCGAGAACAAGCTGAACGTCGTTAAGGTTGTTAAGAACTTGACCGGTGCGTCTTTGATGGATTCGAAGAAGCTGGTTGAGAGCTGTCCAGCGAAGATCAAGGAAGGCGCATCGAAAGATGATGCAGCCAAGATCAAGAAAGAGTTGGAAGAAGCCGGCGCAACGGTTGAACTTAAGTAATGTCTGCAAGTTGATGTGGCGGCGGAAGTCCTCTGCGATGAGGTGTCAGTTTCGTCTGCGGAGGCTCGCACTCCACGCCTTTGGTGTGGTTTTAGCAGGAAGTGATCGGGCCGGGATCCGTTTCGCCGCGAGTGTCGCAACAATACGGAGCGCTGCGACTGAACAAGCAGGCGGTTAGCGTGTGCTAGCTGCGTTAGGTTTTCGACAGTAAAAAACTCTCGTCAGCTTGCCTAGACTGGGTTTGCCAGCTTGGGTGAGCTGCGTTATATTGATTTCGTGCATGTCGGCCAGTTCGCTCCTTCCCTGTTTTTATCTCTATCCGGCGCAGAATGTGTCAGGACGCAGATGCCCCTGCGCCGTTGTCTTTTGAGTTTTCTGCTTGTGCGCCGCGATGCAGCACGCAGTGGCGACGGACAAGCAGTTGAGATAGGGTGCTATTTAGTTATTTTGGGGCGACTCTGATTCTTTAACGTGGTTCCTTTAGGAGAACACTTCGTCAATGGCCACTTCCTCGCAAAGACGATTGAAACCGACTTCGGTACGTGTATTTGGTACCGGTTTGGATGCCTTGGAAATCCCCAACTTGACTGAACTGCAAACACGAAGCTATGAAGCTTTCTTGCAGGAAGATCTTGCTCCCGAGAAGCGCAAGAATCAAGGTTTGGAAAGTGTTTTCAAGGAAATTTTCCCGGTCGAGAGCTATGACAAGAGCGTATCGCTTGAGTTCTTGCGATACGAGCTGGGTAAGCCTCGCTACACACCTGATGAATGTCGGCAGCTACGTTTAACCTATGGCAAGCCGATGAAGGTTTGGTTGCGGCTGAACCGTGAGCAGCCGATCGAAGAAGAGGTGTATTTGGGCGACATTCCGATCATGCTTGGCGGTGGTGAGTTCATCATCAACGGGGCTGAGCGCGTGGTTGTTAGTCAGTTGCATCGTAGCCCTGGCGTAGACTTTGTCGAAGATCAAGATGGCACCAGCGACCGCAAGCTGCCAAGTTGCCGCGTGATTCCCGAGCGCGGAAGTTGGATCGAGATCAACGTCACGAAGAAAGATTCGTTGAGCGTACGTATTGACCAGAGCGGTAAGTTTTCCGTGATGACATTGCTGCGTGCCATGAGTGCTGAGCTGAGCTCGGATAGTGATTTGCTGCGAGCGTTTTATCCGACGAGCGTCGAAAAGATTGTCGACGGTCGGAGCGCTGCGAAGTTGGAGAATAAGGTCGCCGTGGATGACGTTGTTTACCCAAGCGATTCGGATCGTTCGGGTGAGATCATCATCGAAGCTGGTCATAAGATCACTAAAGAGCTCGCTGAGACGATCTGCACCTCAGGGGTCGCTTCGGTTGAAGTCATGGAAGCGCCGAAGTTGCCTTTGGTTGTCAATGCCTTGGCGGAAGATAACACGAACAGCCACGAAGAAGCGTTGCTGCGAATTTATCAGCGGCTTCGTCCCGGCAATCCGCCGCAGCTTGAAAAAGCACGCTTGTTGTTCCATGAAAAATTCTTCGATGCGAATCGCTATCGCTTGGGTCGCGTTGGTCGTTTCCGACTGAATCGCAAGCTTGGAACTGAAGTGCCCGAATCCGAGATGACGTTGAAGGCGGACGACCTGATCGCTTCGATCAAGTACATGATCAACTTGTACGACCCGGACTCAGGTGCGCAGTTCGATGACATCGATCACTTGGGCAACCGTCGCTTGCGAACCATCGACGAGCTAGCTTGTGAGGAACTTCGCAAGGGTTTCTTGAAGCTTCGCCGCACGGTTCAAGAGCGTATGAGCTTGAAAGAGGCGGACGAGATGTCGCCTCGAAGTCTGGTGAATCCTAAGAGCATCAGCGCGGCGATTGAATACTTCTTTGGTCGCGGTGAGTTATCGCAGGTGGTCGACCAGACGAACCCACTTAGCCAATTGACTCACGAGCGTCGTTTGTCAGCTCTTGGACCTGGTGGTTTGAATCGTAAGCGAGCGGGCTTTGAAGTTCGCGACGTTCACATTTCGCATTATGGCCGAATCTG
>JBGSJB010000691.1:0-7896 GCA_041742175.1 Pirellulaceae bacterium | reverse complement strand
AGCAGCTCAACGTGATTGCGTAGTAATCAATTTCGGCGAGTCGCAGAGGCAACCAACCGAGCGGCCAATGAAGCACAAGCGCAAGCGGAGAATAGGGCGGTATCTGTCGAGTAACCGGAAAGTCCGCCGCGAATTCAGGACCATAAGGATCGTAGCCAGCGGTCATGCCAACTGCAGGAAAGTAAATGCCGTTATGGAAATCGAAGAGTCCCTGGTTCGCGCGATCGAACTCACCAATTTTCGGCTCGTGATACTTACTGATACTTCGGTACGCAGTGCCCGCGACAACGACAGCGCACGCCACTAGCAACAGCCCCTGCGCGATTGCGCGCCAGCGACTGGACAGCTTCAGCGAAGATGGTTCGGGTAGATTCAAAGTGGACTCAGGCAATTGTGACGACTCAAAGAAGCGGTGCTTTCCCCTCAAATGCTATCAATTCTTCAGCATTCCTGCTCGTTACGAAATTTACTATCCCTCACGATTGCAAATTCGTTTTTGGCAAAATGTTGCGCGCGACTTTGTCGATAAAGCAAGCTGTGACGGTTTAGTAAACTTTTCAAGGAAGTCGCAGGCACGCTTGTTCGACCTCGGAACGACACTCGATCCGCAAGATTGGGACGCACTGCGCAGGCAAAGCCATCGCATGCTGGACGATATGCTCGATTATGTCGCGCAGATTCGCGAGCGATCCGTTTGGCAGCCTGCGCCGGAAACGACTGAAGCGATCTTCAAAACCAGTTTGCCGGTGAACACGAGCTCGCTGGCAGCAACGCACGACACCTTTCTTGAACACATTTTGCCTTATGCTGTCGGCAATGCGCATCCAGGTTTTATGGGCTGGGTGCACGGTGGCGGCTCGCCGGTTGGCATGCTAGCGGAGATGCTTGCCGCCGGACTGAATGCAAATCTGGGTGGCCGCGATCACGTCCCGATCGCCGTCGAGCAGCAAGTCGTGCGTTGGATGCAGGAGCTTTTCCACTTTCCGGAATCGGCCAGTGGTCTGTTTGTAACGGGTTCGTCGATGGCCAACTTCATCGGCTTGCTTGCGGCTCGCACTGCGAAGATTGGAACGCAGGTTCGTGCGGATGGAATCGGCGAATTGTCTAGCAAGTTAATTGCTTATGCCTCGGTCGATGCGCACGGATGTATTGCGCAGTCGCTTGAGTTGGCTGGCATGGGTTCCAATCAGCTTCGTCGCGTGCCAGTTAACGAGAAACATCAGATGGATCTCGCTCAACTGGCGCAGATGATCGCTGTCGATCAAGCAGCGAACAAGATTCCGTTTTGCATAGTTGGCAGCTCTGGCACAGTGGATGTCGGAGCTATCGATGATCTCGCAGGCATTGCTAAGATCGCGGCGCGCGAGCAACTGTGGTTTCATATCGACGGTGCTTGCGGAGCGCTCGGGATGATGTCACCAAATATCGCCACCAAGCTAAAGGGCATCGAACAAGCGGATTCGATTGTGCTCGACTTTCACAAGTGGGCTCAAGTGCCTTACGACGCTGGCTTTATTCTGATTCGTGATTCACAAGTGCATTACGAAACGTTCGCTTCGCCTGCTGCCTACCTGCGACGCGAAGAGCGCGGCATGGCGGCTGGTTCGCCTTGGCCATGCGATTTCGGACCTGATCTGTCGCGCAGTTTTAAAGCGCTGAAAGTCTGGTTCACGCTGCAAGTCTACGGAACTCAGAAGCTTGGCCGTATGATGGATCGCACCTGCTCACTCGCACAGTATCTTTCGGAACGCATTAGCGATGCGCGCGATCTGGAACTGCTCGCTCCGGTTGCATTGAACATCGTAGCTTTTCGCTTCCATTGCGCTGACGTCGAACCCGAGTTACTCGACAGTCTCAACGCGGAAATCGTCGTTGCGATTCAAGAGTCGGGCATTGCGGCTCCGTCGTCCACAACCGTTGATGGCCACTTCGCCATTCGCGCCGCCATCTTCAATCATCGCACCACTGAAATCGAGATCGATAATCTCATCGCTGCCGTGGTGCGCTACGGCAAACTGCTGTTAGAAAATCTGCATTCGAAGTCATAAGGCCATGTCCATGCAAGTTATTTCGCTCGCGAACGTTCAGCACAGCCATACTCCGGCGATTCTCGGTATCGCTCACATCATGCGAATGGCCTTTGCGGGTGACAATCTTACAACACTGACAAACGAGCTCGTCAGTCGCCTACAGACCGATCAAGCTGATGCGGCTGCGCTACTCGATCTGTCCGTCGTGATGCAGTTAAACGCGCAACCCGAATTAGCACTTGAACTGCAAGCTCAAGCGTTGCAGCAGCAACAAGTTTATCGCCTGCAATCCAATCCGATGGTTCCCAGCTTGCGTTTGCTGGCGATCATGGGACCGGGTGAAGTGATGGCGAACACGCCGCTAGAGTTCTTGGTTGAGAACTCCGATGTCGCCATCGAATTGATGTATGTCGGCGAAGGTCTGCCGGTTCTTTCGGCTATTCCCGAACACGATATCGCCTTCGTAGCGGTCTGCGAATCCGACCAGAATCAGAAGTTGCTGCGCGATTTAGCGGACGTTATGAAGTACTGGCCTCAGCCATACATTAACGCTCCCATGGCCATCGCACAGCTCAGTCGCAATGCGGTTAGCGAGAAGTTGGCCACCTGTCGGAAATTGGTTGCGAGTGATGCGCATCGATTGAATCGCCGCGAAATCGCAGCACTTGCTGTGAGCGACTGTTTCCCGTTAATAGCCCGACCAGTCAATTCACACGCTGGTCATGGTCTAGTAAAGCTGAACGATGTAAACGACTTGACGTATTTCATTAAATCGCAGGTAGCCGCCGAGTATTTTGTAGCGCCATTTATCGATTACCGCAGCCAAGATGGTTGGTATCGCAAGTATCGAATCGCAGTTGTCGATGGTCAACCGTTTGCAGCTCACATGGCCATCTCCCAGCGATGGATGGTGCATTACCTGAACGCTGACATGCTGCAAAACCAAAAGAATCGCAACGAAGAAGCTGCGTTCATGCAATCCTTTGATACCGTTTTTGCGGTAAAGCATCGCGCTGCATTGCACGAGATCGATCGTCGTATGGGCTTGGAGTACTATTCAATCGACTGTGCGGAAACGATCGATGGTCGGTTGTTGGTTTTCGAGATCGATAGCGGCGCGGTGGTGCACTCAATGGATCCGATCGAGATTTTTCCTTACAAAGCTTCCCAGATGGAACGCGTCTTTGAAGCTTTTCAATCGATGCTCCGGCGCCGCATTGATGGCGGCCGCTTAAGGTTGGCTGCTTAATGCTTAATCCCACAGACAACTATTCAAGCGGCGATGACTTGAGATGCTTATTGAAGAATGCTTCCAGTCGGGCGATCTGATCGGCGCGCGAGAACCTCGAACCGCCGTGCTTGCCACCTTCAATCGTTACAAAAGTAGTTTCGACTCCCGCTTTATCAAGAGCTTCGGCAAAGGTTGAACTTTGCGAGTACGCGACGAGTGGGTCTTCGTCGCCATGCGCGATAAAGAAAGGCGGCGCCTGGTTGGAGATAAACCGCATCGGGCTAGCTGCGTTCGCTTTCTCTGGGTTCTCAATCGCGTCCCCGCCCAAGAACTGCGTTCGCGTTTCACGCGGACCCAAGGTCAAGAAATCGGTTGGGCCAAACCAATCGACGACCGCTTGAACGGCGCTCGACTGCTCAGCGTTACCCAAGTCGCCTTCCAATGCTGCATGACCTGCAGTCAACCCTAGCATCGCGACTAGGTGCCCGCCAGCGGAAGCACCCCAAGCACCGATGTGGTTTGCGTCGAGCGAATAAGTATTAGCGTTCGCACGCAGCCATCGAACAGCGGCCTTGCCGTCATGAATTTGCGCTGGGAAAGTCGCATGTTGGCTGTAACGATAGTTCATCGCAGCCACCGCGTAACCTTTAGTCGCGAATTGGATTGCCGGACCGCCAGCCTTGTCTCCGGTAATCCATCCGCCGCCGTGTACCCACAAGATAACCGGCAGCGGCTGTGTCACCTTCTCCGGTAGATACAAATCGAGCCGATGGCGCCAGTGACCATCGTTAACATACTCACAGTCTGCAACTTTCGTCACGCCAGACGGTAGCGGTCTGTGCGATTGCGTGGAGCCGAGTTCTTGAGGGTTGAAGGATGATTCAGAAGCGGACATAACAGACCATGAATAATGCGACTGAGGTGAACTACTTTGGCAAAGCAGTCGTCTATTTTACTTCAATCGCGTCGGCTGACTTGTAGTGTTTTGCGCATGCGAACTGTTAAACGAACAACGGCAAGCCGATGGGGCTTGCCGTTGTGACTTAGTCTTTTGCTGGGTCGGACCGTTTGTCTTTCTTCGGTCGCTCTTTAGAGCCTGCACCTTCGTTCTGGTCTTCAGTCAGTCAGGCAGCGTTTAGACTTCGCGAGTAGCTTGACCAGTTGATCCAGTCAGTAACTTCGGCGAGATCTGGAGCTTGACTGCCACGCAGCATACGCTGGCCTTCAGCGCTCTTGGCCACCGCGGTAACCTGACCGAGCAAGCTTGCCGCGTTCAATTTCGAAAGTTCTTCTGGCGTGGTTACCTTGCAAGCCACAAGTAGCTGTGCATCATGACCGCGCAGGTTAGGAATGCGGCAAACTAAACGTGCTTGATCTTGCCAACTTCGAATCGTAAGCGCGTCGATGCGTTTCGTTTCCAGCCGCCCTGCGATCGCGTCAGCATTACCTGCCAAAAGATCTTCAACGGTATAGATGCCAATCTGCTCCAATTTTTCCGCCATGCGCGGGCCGATCGAAGGCGCATCGACAACTGGACTAGAAAGGTCCAGATAGAAGCGAGCTGCGGCTACGGTATTTGGGCGGCCGTTCTTGATGTTGGGCATTGTAGCGCGAGCGACATTCGCCACCGCTGGACGCGGTCTACGCGATTCACGTTCGAGATTCTCTCGCGGTTGACGATCTTTGCGACTCGAATCAAGATCATCGCGCGTGCGCGGTTCGCGCTGCACACGTGGTTCATATTCGCGATTGACCACCGGGTACGTTGGTTCGCTGCGATCAAAGTTTCGCACGCGGTTGCCTTCCGCTTCTGCGTTGTATTCGCGAGCAGGACGCGCGTAACGCGGTTCGCTCTGCCAATGATCTCGGTCATCGTCAGCGACTGTCGCGTAGTCGGTATCGTAGTTGTAGGCGGGGCGAATGTTTGTCGGAACAAAGCTACGACCTCGTCCTTCGCCACTCTTTGCGGAAGCGATCCATGAAGTGATTCGCGACAATTCGTAACTGTTGCCGCTGCGAAGGATTTCGCGTCCGCGATCCGTCGCTAAGAATCGTTCAACGCGATCGAGAAGTTGGCTGGGGTGCATCTCAGCTAACTGACGCGGGTGCCGAATGCCAGCGCCGGCCAACACGCGAGCGTCGAACGGTCGCAACTGTTGTACGCTGCACAGCAACTTCGCTTCTGCTTGCCATCGCACGACGGCATCTTCGGTCACAGTTGTCAGTCGCAGATGTTCTGCCAACCAACGAGGATCTGTGTTCAGCAAATCTCCAACTCGATCAACTCCGAGAGCTCGTAAGCGCGCCGCAGTTGTTGCATCCAGCGACGGACACTCTTCAATCAACGAGGCTTCGGTAAGTTGCTGATAGGCTGACGCACGGCGCACCAATCGTTGCCGTGGAACCACAGGCTCGAACCACTTCTCAGCTTCGTGATCGTTCGCAACCGCAAGCAATTGGCGGTTAACGTCGTAGGCCGCTTTGGGCACTGAGTAGACAGCCTTCGGAACCGCGCGAACGGCGGTGCGTTCATGCATGTAGCCAACCCAACCGCCGGCGCTGCGCACCAACTCGGCAACACGTTCATCACCGCTAAACAAGATGACTTGTTGACCGCTAGCCGCAACCGCTTCAAGGTGACGCACGGCAACTCGTTGTTGTTCGATAGTCAGATTGTCGAGCGGTCCGTCGACGAGCAAACTGATTGGCTGCCCGCGTTCCAGCATCGCTTCGGCGATTGCTAATCGCGCTGCCAGCTCGGCGAATGCTGTTGGGGCTAAATTGCAACCGTTGGTATGACTCGCGTGACCGTTCAAGTAAACAGCTGTGTGGCTGTGAACGTTACCGTTATTGGTTTTGTTACCCAAACGGTTTTCTGGATTACGTTGACCAGTCAAACCATCCAAGTGTTTATTAACCAATTGTCGATAGCGATCTGAACCTAGTACTTCGACAGGCAGTTTAGCGCGCGCGCGGCGGATTTCGTCGAGCTCCACGCGCAACCGATCTCGTTCTTCCAAGTCGTGTAGATCAGCGATGACTTTGTCCAGATCGCGAGCGACTTCGGCTTCGCTGCGAAGCGACTTCGTAGCGTCTGGTTGACGACGAAGCGCGAGCTGCGATTCGAGCTCTTTGAGTTGCGATTGCAATTCGGCGATTCGATTTTGCAATGCACCGCGTCGAGTCTCCCACAGGCGAAGTTCGTCGCCATAAAATTCCCGCGCACTTTGCTCGGGCGCGTTGTGCGAGTGTGCACCTGGCGCTTCGTTCAGCAACCATTGCGACAGATGTGGGTGGTCATGACACTCGCACCAGTCACCGAAAGCGAGTGTTAGTTGGTCCATCGACAAGTGGTATTCATCGGCGATCTTGCGAAGCAACGCGGCTCGTTCGTCGATCAGCTTTTCAACGGACTGAAGCAATTCGGATTCGCTGCGAGCGAGTTGAGTCGCTTGCTGGCGAAGCGTTTCGGCGGCAGTGGTCGACTCTTGTCGCGCGAGTTGCTGGCAAACTTCGTAAAGGTCCCGTTGCATGTTGCGCAGCGACTCGGGCAGTGACGCTTGCGCTTGATAACTTTCGTAGGAGCGATCGTTACGAGTGACGAGTGCATCGATCTGCTGGCTCGCGGCAAGCAACTGAGCCTCCAGTGAACGCAGCGCGCCACGCGGATCAGCGGTTTTGGTGATCGACAACTGGTCGCCGATCTGCTTGTCTAAGCGTGCATCGGTCGCGTTGTGTTCCAGCCGCTCGCGATGGGCGCGAAGGTCGCGCAGCGTTTGACGCCAGCGATCCAACCGAGCGTCTAGTTGCTCTAGTTGTTCACGATAAGTGGATCCAATATCCAACTCGTGATGACTGCGGCGGAGCGCGTAACCGGATCGATGACCAGCGATATCGCGATCAAAAACGGCAAGCTCCGCGCGCACATCGCGCAGTTCCGTTGCGAGCGCCGAGCGATGGTCTTCCATCCGCTCGCGATCTCCGAGTACACCGTAGCCCCGGTACGCTTGGGATTCGCGCTGCGCGCGGTGCAATTCGGCTTCCAGTTGTCCGCGCCGTGAAAGCAGCCCTTCCCGCGTCGAGCGCAAGCCCTCGAGTCCACGCAAACGTGAGTTTATGTCGGCTTGTCGCGCGAGTAAAGCTTGGCGTTCGGAAGCGATCGGATTGGCCACCGGCTGATCCAAGCCAAGCTGCTGGGCGAGTTTCTCCATGCGACTGACGTTGTCGAGACCGTGATCGATGCTGGTCAGTTCAGCAAATGCGCGCTGTTGCTCAGCGGATAACGCCGTCGATGTGCTCGCCAAGTAGCCCACGCGGTTGAATTCACTCGCGACTTCGCAAGTTATATGTCCTGCGACTGTTTGGCTGATGCGGTAGTTGCTTGGACCGTTCCGCAATTCAACTTTGCCGTACTGTGGCGCGTGAATTGGAGCGGAGCGAACAGACCAATCCGAAGTAGACGAATTGTCGACGGCCATTTGACGAAGCCAATGGTGCAACGTCGTTTTTCCGGAGCCGTTGGGACCGCAGATGGCGTTCAAGCCCGGCGAAAGTCTTCCCAACTGAAGTTGATCGCTGGAACCGTGACGGTTCACTTCCATGCTAACGAATTGCATGAGGGCACCTCCTATGCCA
>JBGSJB010000690.1:0-15981 GCA_041742175.1 Pirellulaceae bacterium | reverse complement strand
GAGGCCAACGCGTCTTCCTTGGGCAATCCGAAGCGAACAGCGAACTGTGCTTGAGCCAGCAGGTTGTCGCCAGCCAAGCAGAAAGTGATTCCCGCAGCGTGCAATTTGCCAGGCACATTCCACCGCAGTTGAGTACCTTCTTGGCCACGCAAGCTTCGTCCGGCAGAGTTTGCAGTGAGCGCCGTGAAGACCAACTCAGCTTTTCGTTCTTTGAACTCGTCGATCATGCGGTACACTTCATCGCCACCATAGATCGTTGGTAGAAAGCCGTAGTCGTCACCCAGATCCAACGCGGCGCGGATGTCGTAGTCAGTGCGACTGACGCTGAGCACTGGACGCGAACCGTCGACAATCCCTTTTAGAATCGCTGTCGTCTTTGGATCGAGCGCCTTAGATTCGATGCCCAACTTGGCTTGGTGCAACGATTGGCGAATGATCCACACGACACCCATACGGTTGGTCGGCTGTCGCACGTAAATGCTATCCGGACGACTACGCGATCGATTTCCCGAAACTGGATCACTGCTGACGGCCAGTAGGACGCCTTGCTCAGCATTCAGAATGCGTTGTTCAACGGCACCTGCTGTTTTCAGTACGCACGCAAAGCCCGAGAACACGCTCTCCGTTTCAGGTAGCACTTGCACCGTCGTCACGCCTTCATCGACTGCTTCGGCAAAGTCGCGTGAACGCCAATCAACTGCGCTGGCAGTATCAAACTCCGGAGTTACCTCGCGCGAAATCTCTGCCCCGCCTCGCAAGCCAGCTTGACTTTATGCGTTGATAATGCCCGGCATCAAAGTATCGACTTCGATCTCTCGCGCCGGCAAACTCAACTCAATCGACTCGCCAACGAACGAGATCTTACCTTCTTCGTTCACCAAAACTTGACCTGGCGAAATGACTTCACCATCAACCGTGTAAATATGCTTGGCCTTGATCAGCGTCCGGGAGTCTTCCTGCGCTGTCGCGAAAGAGCTCGTTGCGCACAGCCAACAAGCGGTCAGCAAGAGTGGTAGTGTCAACGTAGTTTGCATCGGTACCTCGCTGTTCCAGATCCTTCGAGACGACTTTATCCCCCAAGACGACTTTGCCATCCACTATCACGCACAGCGGCTTTGCACCGAGATCCAACGGCGACGCTGACCACACAACAAAATCCGCTGCCTTGGAATCTTTGGATAACAGCTCATCAGGTCCATAACACAACCCGCTCAGCGCGCTAGCCGGAGCCATGCCAGCTTCGGTCGCCATGGCAGCGGTCAGCCTCAGTTGTTCGGCCGTTTCGCCAGCAAAGTAAACATCGATACCGGCGTGAGATGCTGTGGCCAGATCTTGCGGGTACCAGTTGTAATCGGAGACGTTCGCAGGTCGCGCGATCACGCTCAGGTTAAGAGCCTTTATTCGTTCTAGGAAAGGTTCGAGCTGCACAGCGCCCAGCAAAGCCGCCTTTAATTTCTGATGCTCAACCAAATCCAGTGCGGCACGAATGTCGGCATCCGACGATACTGCCAGCAATGTCCAAGTTTTTCCGCTCGCAACCGAAGTCAACTTGTCCACACGCTGCTTCGCCAGTCGCTCCTGGACCACTTCAGGAAGGTAAAGCCGCGTGTCCAACAATTGGCCACCCAGCGACTCTTTAACCAACTGCAACTGACCGGCAAGGCTCGATGGAAATCGTTCCGTTGACCGAGCCGAACTAGTCAACGTGAATTTCATCGTCGCCTCGCGCACCAGGACCTGATTCTTAGCCCCAAGCCGAATCACACTCGAGCGACCTGCGAGCGTGTTGGCGTCGCCTGGAGATAAGAGAGCTCGCAACATGCCCTCTCGTACGAGCTTGTTTTCGCCTTCGAATCCGGCTGTGATTGCGTCGGCGGCATCGATGTACGTAGCATCGGAGAGCTGCGGGTCGACCAATCGGCTTAGCCCAAGCGTGGCGTGTGACGAGAAGAGCCCTGGAGTAACCCAAGCACTACCGACGTCCACGACTTGAACTCCCAGTTCAACTTTCGCGTCGATTGCGTCAAGACTGACGACTGTGCCTTGCTCCGTGTCGATCACCACGGTTTGCGGCGATGTCGTACCGTCTGGTTGCAAATAATTCTTGGTCCTGATCGCGATCGTTGAGGCTTCCACTGCGTTCAGTTCCGCAGCTTTCAACTCCACGGCATCACCGCTCACTCTGGATGCAACGACTTGTTCTTTGGTTTCGACTAGTTTCGGTTTTTCAGTTTTTGATTCGTCGGTCGATTTGGTGTGATGCACAACTTTGCCGGCCACCACGACCAAAGCAACCTTGGCAGAGGAATCCGTCGGATGGCCTCGGAAACAAACCAAGTCCGCTCGCTTGCCAGCTTCGACGCTGCCGAGTTGGTCATCGACGCCCAGCGCGCGAGCCGCGTTTAATGTCACCGCCAACAAGGCTGTTTCAGCGTCGATTCCCGATGCGATCGCTTGACCTACGTGAGCTCGCAGTAGCCGCGAACTGCGATCCGTCGTTCCGGCCGACGCAATTACTAAAGCACCGTCGTAGCCATGAAATGCCCTCGGCCAAACTCGTTTGCTATCCGGATCGTCGCGATAGTTGGACTCCGCCGATAGCCATGGGCCGAGCACGATTGGAGCCATTAATTTGCGCACGCCTTCGGTCGAAGATCGCAATTCGCTAACTCCCGCAAACACGACTTGCAGCTTCGTAAATTCCTTTAGGAGTTCGTGCGCGTAATGAGCGTCGTCGGCCGTATGGATTTCAAGTCGCAGCGGGATTTGTCCGTTCACAACTTTCGCCAATCGCTCCTTAGCATCGTCTTGTTTGGGCTTTGTCGGCGGCTTCTCCTTCGCCGTTTCGCCGGGCTTCGCTTCAGGCTTCTCGCCTTCCTTGGCGGTATCCTTTTTCTCCGCGCCCTTTTCTGCGTCCTTTTGCTCAGGATCCTTTTGCTCAGGTTGTGGTGTTGGCTTGCCAGTTACTGGGCCACCAGTTACTGGGCCGCCAGTTTCAGTACCGCCGGGCCTACCACGTCGAAAAGCGGAGCTTGGTCGAGGGTCCGAGGGCTGCGGCTTCTCAGCGTCAGGTTCCTTCGCTTTAGTGCCTGGTGTTGTCGTCGAGGGACTCTCTTTCGACTTAGCATCGGCTGCCTTCTTTTCCTCTTCTTCTTTTTTCTTCAAGTACTCGTTGTACTCATCCCATTTCTTTTGATACGCCGCTGCTTCAGTGAAAGCCTTTTTGGTGCTCTCAAACTGTTGCGATCGAACTCGATTGTTGGCTGCTCCGATACCGATCGAAGCTTGCAGCGCCGCATACTTGCTTAGCACCGTTGGACCAGCA
This sequence comes from Pirellulaceae bacterium, assembly GCA_041742175.1. GTDB lineage: Bacteria > Planctomycetota > Planctomycetia > Pirellulales > Pirellulaceae > Aureliella. Next base: position 12,656 of record JBGSJB010000690.1, on the reverse strand, counting down.
TCGCCAGGCACAGTCGAAAGCACTGCACCGTAACCGCCGAGAGTACCGCCGCGGCCTGGCTGAACATAGACCGTTGTGATGCCATGCCTGACTACTTCGTGCCATTGATCGCTATAGATATCGATGCCATCCAAAACATTCAACGACGCATCCGAAGCGGTCGAGTTTGCTGCTGCCGTCGTCAACCACAATCGACTACTTGCGTCGATCAAGCCGGGCGTGAGCACCATGCCGGCCACATCCAGCGTCTCGACGCCTGCGGGGACTTCGAGATCGCGACCGCCTACTTTAGAAATTTTATCGCCGGTCAGTAACACAACGCCGCTGTCGATGACCCCTTGCCCGCCCAGCGTACAGATCTGAGCACCCACGAGCGCCAGAGTCGGCGTTTCATGTTGCTCCTTGGCGGGCGTTGCCGCACTGGCTGTTGAATCCGGCTTTACCGCCGTCTCCGCTTTTTGTTCTTGGCCAATCGCACTGGAAGAAATCAGCAGGCAACAAAACAACATGAGCCAAAGGAACACTTCCGATGACCTGCGTCGAATCACGGTTCGGGCGCTGTGCCAACGAGGGACGCGCGAAAGGGCAGGCTCTCTGTAACACCATTCGTTCATAAAAATCTCTTGATGTAGATCTTGGTTGCCGGTCAACTGAATCCGACAAATCACGAAGCCATCTACGGTAGGTCGTCGACAAGCAACAACGCGTGGGCTGTAACGTCATGAGGCGGCACGAGAGAGAATGCGCGACTAACAGAAATATTTGCCCAGGTCATACATTAAACACCAGGCAATCGAATCGCAAGCGGCATTCGACTATTCTTAGACACTTGTTTTTCGCTTACGGCCGGTGGTTCTCAACGGCGATGAGCGGTATCGATTCGGGATTGCCTACCCGCGGCATAGATCAAAACCGCTTTCACTCCACTACCATGCATCCCAATGCCCTAACTGAAGTCGTCCCTTCAGCCCAAGACAACTGTCAGCTCCTCTCGGCACTTGCTGGCAGTGTTGGCGTTTGCTCTCGGGTAGCATGCGAAATCGTGAAAATACAGGTCAGCTCCGAGTCCAGATGATTGATTAGGCTTTCGGAATCGTTCGCATCGGTGGCCTTCTGCAGACTGGCCATCTCGCGAGGCGTTAGCTCCATGTAGACGAACTTCCGCAGATAGTCCAAGTGTCCAGTCAGGAACTCGCGCTCTGCTGGGCCGAAGGGGGCTGAGCGGTCGGCGGACACGGTGCGTTTTACAGTTGGTCTTAACCCAGCTTCGCGGAACTCACTCCGCAGATCGCGCGTCTGTGCGAACTTGGCAGCGTCCCCGTACCTGTAACGGCACTCATCACGAACTGCTCGCTGCACGGCCAACTCCAAGCCTACGGGCCAGGACAGCAACACGTGATGGTATTCATCGGTTTCGAGCACCGCCACTTGGCCGCCCGGACGCAGCACTCGGGCCAACTCACGCAAAGCCTTGACAGGATCATCCAATGTAATGAAGCTTTGCGCGCACCACACGAAGTCGAACGAGCCATCGTCAAAAGGCAAATTGTACGCGTCAGCCTGATGAAACTCCACGCCCAGCAACGACGAAGCAGGCCGTACAACGTTCCGGGTTCGATCCAAGCACTCGGCCGAGAGCTCCGCGGCAACCAAGGTCCCAGACCGCATACGCCGCGCGAACAGGTCAGTGTAAAACCCGTCACCGCACGGCGAATCGAGCACCCGCACACCATCCGGAAGGTCGTAAGAGTGGATCGCCGCTTCCAATTCAGGCAGAAACGCGCGCTGAAAAGCCCGCATGACGCGATCCGATTCTGATGTATCGTTCATGAACTGACCCTTTAGTTTTCCGTCACACCATCGCACGCATCGTTAACCTTCAACCGATCGCGGTCGATGCAGCTAGTCTGCTAACAACAAAAAGGTCTTCAACAAAAGGCGCGCCGAATCATTGAGTCCGCACAGATTAATTGACGACAATTTGTCCATGGACCACGGATGAGTCACCATAAAAAATTTGGCATGCACAGCGCTCAGCGACAAAGTGACTAGAAGATGGGATACTATTCTCACCTCGGGCACACTTTAAAAATCTCACCTCGAGCACACTTTAAAAAATCACGCGAGTTTCAAAAAGGTTGCGGAGAATCAAAAAGGACTCAACGACAATTGCGGGCGTCAGGTATGCGAGTTCAGTTGGTTGTCGCCCGAGCGGGTTTGGCTGGTTAAATTGCCAGCCGCTCTCAGTACAGCCACCTACCTGCTAACAGCTTAGCGGCTTTACCCCCAAACCCCATCACCCTGAAGGCTCGGGCGACCGCCACTTTACGGTTTCTAACTGCGATTGCACAAGCGTGCGTCAATCGAGCTTACACGATGACTTAACGCCGGAAGATGATTACTGAATATGCGGTTGCAGTGTCGATATGGTGAACGCGCCCCAGTGGTACGGGTCTTGAAACTCTTCGCTCTTTTTGAGTCGCTTGCGTTTTTCATGCAGTAAAGAGGCGTAGTCCTCTGCGTTCATTCTGGTTTTCGAGCTATCAGACACTGCGCACATAAAGTTCTTTACAAGCTGCGTCGTCGACACATCGTCGACTTTCCAGTGAGATGCGATAACATTCTCCGCACCCGCGACTAGAAACGATGTGCCCATGGCTTTGATTGTGTTTCCTCCGTATCGTATTGCCTCGCCATCGATGACTTGAGTTTCGCAAGCACTTAAAAAGACAAGCTCTGAATTGAGTCTGTTGTCACCCGATGGCGAAAAGTGATGTAGAACATCAGAGGCTGTCAATACGTCGTCTGGCTTCCATAGTTCCAGGAATGCGCCATCCAAGTAGGATTCACTTTCTTCTTCCCCACTTTCATTTAAGCGACGATCACGTTGCTCAGGCGCTGACTTAAGTTGACCAGATTCAACAACTTTAAACCCACCATGGCATCCGAAGTGAACTAAGCGATAGCCCTGCGCCAGTTCGGCGAGCAACTTTGAAGGATCAAAGCTTTGTTCGCCCTCTGATCGTCTGGGCGGCTCCGTAGATCTATCAGGCTTAATCTGAAGGGTCTCAGATACAAAAGGAAGCTTAACAAGTTCAATGGACTCCCTTCCTACTGCAGAATCTGGCTGAACTGTCAGAAGTGACTTGCGATACAAGTGGGTATTTGCTTGCCCTTCTTCCAGCCGAAAAGAGGCCAAATAGACTAATGGAGGACATGTGTCGATAACAAACTCAGTTTGGCCTGCAGAAACGACGGTCGGCAGGGTATCTAAGGGAAGTTGAAAGAGCGGGCCGTGGGGAATCACATAAACGCAGCTATCGCTTTTTGCGGCCGCCGCAAGTTGCGACTTCAGTTCGTCGCTGAAAAGCGCTTCCTGAAGCTCAAAAGCCCTTCTAAGAACATCAGATTCAACTTTCGAACCCGGAGCTCTGGATAGATAGTCAGATATGTAGACTTGAACGTTATCTGCAATTTCCGATCGGGACCTGTTAACTTTACAATGATGGACCCGATCATCGGCGATCCTCCAGAACACATGGGTAGCATCGCTGCCCACGAAGAAGGAGAGAAATCTTTTGCCGGTCATTATGTCCTTCGAAACGAATTCCAAATTCTCTGACTGTACCGGCGTATCCGCTTGTGAACCGATGAGTAGTTCGGAAACAGTTCGATTGTTTGTATCTGCGCTGATAAAAGCCACGTCTTCGACGGTTAGATTCTCAACGAATCCGCTGGTGCCTAATTCGACGCTCAGCTCAAACGCATCTCGATATCTTTCAAACAGCTTGTTACGACTTTCGTCAAAAACGCCTTCTTTTGAGAGTTTGCTCCGTTGCTGTAACGCAATGCATCTCGCAGCTTCAGAGATTTCCTTCATGCCGCTGAATTTTGCGCCTTGATTATTCAATTGCGCAGCGAAGATAGTTTTCTCCCTATCCGGAGACAGAAGAAATACTCGCATAGCAAGGCAAAGGGTATTGTAGGCAAGACTGGGATAACGAAAGCTGCAATTGTTGTTTCCTTCGCGCAGTCCTTCCAACTCCTTTATGGCTTGCAGGCAATAGCTCCGCGCTTCGTTGTTGAATCCTGACAGTTCCCTGAATTCGTCTTTCAACTTAACAAGATCTGCATATCCTTGCTCAATCAAGGTGAATTGCTCAGAAACCTCGCTGAAATGGTCAGAGCTGGCAGCGGTATTGTACTCTTTCAAAGCTTCATTGTAGCGACTCAGTTCTTCTTCGTACTTGGCAATCGCAGTTCCTAACTCCTTTGACTTCTGTTTAGCGTCATCAGAATGCTGGAGCAATGCCGAGGTCAGAGCGCAGGCAGCACGAACTCGAATAAACGATTTAAATAACGGAGTTACATCCTGTTTCGCTCCTTCAAATTTAATGTGTTCCTTTAGTTTTGCGATTGCAACCCGCTTTAGCTCCGGTAGCGACTGAGTTTCACTGGACGCATCGAGAATACTGATTGCCTTCTGGTATTCGTTATTCAGTTGCAACGCCTCCTGCAGTAGTTGAGGTCGCGAGACCGTTGGGGTTGTGAGTATGTCCTCAAGCGTTTCGATTGACTCGGAGTTCTCTCCTTGGGCAAGTGCAAGCTCTGCTTCCAAAAAACTCTTGATGAGCTCACGAGTGGATCCAGATTCAGCTCCCATTATTTTTGAAAGCGCAAGTTTCGCTGCTGGGAAGTTACCAGAATCTTTGTGTGCAAGGCAGAGAATGACCTGGGCGGCAAATTCCTCGTTCTGCTCGATCTCGGCCAAGGCATCAATTGCCTTTTGGTAGTCTCCGTAGGATAAGTAAAGGTACCCAATCGCCAAGAGAACCCGATCTTCGTGAGCCATATGGCGGCTACCACGAAGACGTTCAAGACGCGCTCGCAGATGCTTTCTGTCAATAGGAGCATTATGCGTTTGATCCTCAAGAATCCCTTCTCTATTGTAGTTCTCATCGAGGCCAGTTTTCATCCGCCATTCGATCCACACCACCTCCAGTTCTGTCGCCTTGTTGGCCGCGGTGCTCAGGGGACTGTCCTTGTCATTAATGATCGCAAGTCTAGGCTTGAGATCATCATCAAGAATTTGCAAGAATCGTCGCTCGATTTGGACTGTGTCGCATAATTCTCCTGCCGTCGATGAGTAACTAGTTAGAAGGTCAAGAAATACGCTGGCTTGTCGTAGCTGAGCGCCAAGAAATCTTGAAGCTTCCGCAGAATTTCCCCTGTTGATATAGGCTACTTCCTGCAATGCGCTGGCAACGTGAGAGGGTGCGAAAGCGTTAGTGAGAGCGTGTCGCTGCGATTTAGCTCTCGCTGCACTATGGCCTTTTTGTAATGTGTATCCATCCCATAAAGCAGACGCGTGAAGTTCCTTGAGCGTGTTCAAGCGGAGTGTTCTCTGTGACGCTCCCGGTTTGTCGTCGTTGAGCAGGAATTCTCGAGCCTCACTGCAAGAGTTTGACGCGTCTTCGAGTTCAGTGAGCTTGAGTGCGTCATCCGGCAGAAGTCGCGAAAGTTCAATATGAATCTTCGGCAACGCCAGTGGGAACTGAAGCCGGAGCTTCTGACTTTCGGTCAGCAGTCTCTTTGCGACCATTAGGCTATGCATGTATTTGTCATGCCATCGGGTTGTATCGCTGCTATACCTGCGCGCTTTCCTTCTCCATCTTGCCAACCGCTCCAGACTATCTGCCGACCATTACCACGGCTCGTGGAGACGGGAGCCCAGGCAGGACGCCGCTCGCGTGTCGCGACTTTGCGAGTGCAGAAACATACATTTTCGTGTGCCCTAGCCTGTCCAGGCTCACCTACTATCCCACACCGTCGACCATCACGCGCCGCCGGAGCGTCTCAAGCACTGAATTACTTGTTCCACTCAATATGCGTGAGTCAGAAATTTCTGCCAAAACTCGGGCTCTGTCGCACCGGTTACTCAAACCGGTGCATGGACGTTGGGCCTAGTTCGCAGCGAGCGAGTGGTTTGCAAACTGATGCTAAAAGCTAGCTCTGATGCAGCCCTATGTTGATTTACCGGAACGGGGATGGGGTAGGGTTGCTGGGTGATTGGTTTGGGCTGGGCGCGGTGAAACCGGAGGTGATGGTGTTGGGAGGATTCTGGTTGGGAGTGCCGGTTCGCGGAACTTGCAAGTTCGGTTTGGCTTCTACCAGCGACCATCGCTTTCCGTTCAAGCCAGTGGAGCTTTCCCATTGTAATCCTGGCACGAACAACATCGACAAAAGGCTTGAACCGTTGATCTTGGCCGTACCCCACTCCGTTTCCACAGTAATGAATTTGTTTTCGGTCGCGCCCGTGATCGAGTCGCCGTTAAGCATCACGACGGTTGTTGAAGTTTCATCGCCGGAAGCAAAACGCACACCAGCTATCTCAGTCAAAGGTATTTGAGCTTCACCGAAGGAAGTTTTCATTTGCAACGCAGTTGAATCGACGAGCGTTCCCATGATCCTCGTTTCACCCACCAACTCAGTTGCGACAGTCAACGGTCGCATCGCTTTGGCTTTGGCCGCTTCAGTTGCTTCGCTGTTGTTACGATCGGCGTTCACGACGGTCGCTTCAGCAATTGCTTCTTGCCCCTGTACGGCGACTGCCGAGCTTACCAAAGCCAATATTCCCAACCCGATTTGCTTTACCATCGATCTGATCTCTCATGTAGATTCGACTTACAAAACCCGCACTCCCAAACTACCCAGAATTCCCAGGTTAGTCGATTTTAGCGTTTCGTCATTACATTTTTGTGACATTTTGCCCGCAAATTTCTACTGCGGCATCGCGTGCGCAGCGTAGCGATCCGTTGGCGTGAAAGCGATTCTTGACGGCAACGCGAGTACAACTTAAGCCAATGCCCTGAGTCGACTTGCGCGTAAACGGAGCGATCTAAGGGCAGGCGGACCTCTGCGGCTAACCGGGCACTTGTGCGACCATAAATGTCGCTTAGTCCTCTGCGTGCGGCCTGCAAGCTGATTGTCGCTGCTAGAACTCCGCAAACTGTTACATATTAACAGTTTGGGTTGACCAATCTCGCTAATTCGGTGGACGTCTGATCTTGTATTCAACGGCTTTAGACTTATCCTTAAGCAGCGCGAGGTGGTCGTAAGAAGTCATTCACGTCGCGCGGTGCCGATTCTAGGTTCGATTCTTGCAGATCTGTTGCTCCCATGAGTCACTTACTCCTCTATTACCAACGCCCAGAACCGGCAACTTGGGTGTTCCTGTCTTCGTTTCTGTTGTTCGGCCTCTATTTCGTTTTTCACCGATTTTGGAGCCTGCGGAATCTAGACTTGGTGCTGCTTGTCCTGCTCGCACCTGGTTTGATGATGGTTTACGAAGGAAGGCGTATGGGGGACGATTCGCATTCAGTGTCCGTCGGAAAACTTGCGGAAATACGAGCGACTTCCAATCTAGCTGCAACGCGTGAGACACTGATCCAATTCCGAGAAAACTCGCATGGAAACGAACTTAACAATGCGTCTCTCGAAAACCAACTGGACTCGCCCAGCGAATCGAGAGTTATTGACACTCCGCAAAACTGGACAAGTGAGAGTTTGCAGTTTTACGGCTTCGTGTTCCTGCTTACCGCATGTGGGTTGCTGACGATTCGCATGTTGATCGATCCGGCGATCATACGCCGCCCCCTGCTCGAACCGAACTTGACCATCGGTGGACTGTGCTTTATCGGTGTCTCGTTGTTGGTCTTCTTGCTCGCGAACGTGATCACTAGCGATGCCGACCACGCGCATGGCCCACCTTTAGGACCTGGTTATCCGTTATTGGACATGTTGCCGGATCTCCCAACGACACCGGGACGTGAGGCGGTTGGCTTGGCTGAACCTTCATCATCTCAAAATCCTTGGCTCCCCAACTTAGCGAGAATCATAGCCATCGTGGCGAATCTTGCTATCGTTCTGGGGATCGTTGGTGTTGGCTATTGGCATTTCGATAACATCAAAACTGGCATCGGAGCGGCAACGATGTATCTACTGTTGCCCTACACTGCGCAAATGACGGGTAATGTTCAGCACGCGTTGCCTGCAGCGTTGTTGGTGCTGGCGATACTCAGCTACCGATTACCGCTGCTTGCCGGTTTGCTTTTAGGCGCGGGTGCCGGGCTAGTCTACTATCCGTTCTTTTTATTGCCGCTATGGATCAGCTTTTATTGGCACCGCGGTTTAGGTCGATTGTTGTTCGGCGTCTGCATCAGCTTGGCGGTACTAACGAGCCTGCTCTTGATGGAAGGCTACCCTGCGTTTCTGAGTCATTTTTCAAAAATGTACGGGCTGTGGTTTCCGATGATGGAAGGTTTGGCAGGGATTTGGGGCACTGGAATTCCCGCCTACTTCCGCCTACCCGTGTTGGTTGGCTTCATCATTCTCAGCCTCAGTTTCTCATTCTGGCCGGCGCGCAAGACACTCGGAACTCTCATGTGCGGCAGCGCTGCGATCATGCTGGCAGCTCAGTTTTGGCACGGTTACGGTGGGGGGCTGTATATGGCTTGGTTTCTACCAGCGGTTTTGCTGACGATTTTCCGTCCCAATGTTGACGATCGTATCGCAACCAAGGTAGTCCGCGCGAATTGGTTCGGTGCCAGTAGATCCGCGGCGGTAACCGCATCGGCGAGTTCGCAGCCTGCCGTCAGCTAGCCTGCCCTCAACTCACACTCACTCTTCAATCGAGATGACTTCGCTTACAAGCTTACCTGTGTGAAGCGTGGTCAGAAGCCGGTCACCCGGGACCACTGAAGTCGTAGAATTCAGCGGTTTATCGGCTTCCACTTTTTGCGTCAAACTGTAGCCGCGTGCGAGCACACCGAGCGGCGATAGAGCACTGATTGCTCGCGCTGTTCCTGCTAACTTTTCTTTCTTCATTTGCCACACATTCCAGATCGCGGCACGGGCTCGCATGTCAAACTCGTCAACCAATTGTTTGCGCTGTTTATGCAGATCGTGCGGTCGCGCTAACACGCTGCGATCCGACAGGTAAGCCAACCGCTGCTTACCATGTTTCAAACGATTCAGGATGACGCCGCGCGCACGATTAGCCATCTGCTCGAGGTACTGCGCGATCTCTGTTTGACTTGGCAAGACCAACTGCGCCGCGTGCGTTGGCGTAAGTGCTCGCAGGTCGGCTGTTAGATCCGATAACGTCACGTCAATCTCATGCCCAACCGCTGAAACAGTCGGAATGCTTGAAGCCGCAAGCGCTCGCACGACCGGTTCCTCATTGAAGCACCACAGATCTTCCATGCTCCCTCCACCGCGCCCAACGATCAGCAGATCGAGCTTTGGCGAGAATCTCTGCGCAATGCGAATGCCCTGCACAATTTCTTCTGCAGCGCGATCGCCTTGCACACGAGCCGGTATCACGATCAGTTGCAACTCCGGCCAACGACAGCGGGCGGCTTCCATGAAATCATGCAGCGCCGCACCACTCGGACTAGTCACGAATCCGATCCGTTTTGGAAATCGCGGCAATGCTCTCTTTCGCACAGGATCGAATAGCCCCTCCGCAGCCAGTTTCTTATGCAGCTGCTGAAACGCCAGTTGCAGCGGTCCAATGCCCTGCGGCTGAAGTTGATTGATGATCAATTGATAACTGCCGCGCGGCGCATAGACTTCCACCGCGCCACCGCAGATCACTTTCAATCCATCTTTTAACTGAAACGGCAGACGCTGCGCCGTGGTTCGCCACATCACGGCTCGAATCTGACTCTGTTCGTCCTTTAACGTAAAGTAAAAATGACCGCTACTCGGTCGGCTGAGGTCAGAGATCTCGCCAGTCGTCCAGATACGTCGCAGCGGAGTCTCAACCAACTGCTTGATATAGAAGTTCAGTTGGCTGATCGTTAGCGGCCTGGCATTCGATGCACCTGGCAGAATCTCCTCTTCGTCATCGCTCATCATTCACGCCTGCATAATTGCGAAGTATCTGCTTAAAACTTTCGGACAAGCGGCTTTGAAATCGATAAGGATTAAAAGCCATCGCAATTTTACGAACAGGCACTTCCCCTGCAAGCGAACGATAAACTCGACTGTCACTCATATCGAGAACTCTCGCCATCGCGGGAATCAAACTGATTCCATGGTTCAAAGAGACCAACTCTTGCACCGTCGCCAATTGATTCGTCAGTTCAACGGACATGGGGTGAAACGCCTTTTGCCGACAAAAGGAAACGATGTTGTCGGTCAAACAGTGGGCTTCACCCAGCAGCACAAACGGCAACGGCTCAATGTCAGCCAAACGAATCAGCTTCTTCTTGCAAAGCGGATGATCCTTGCTCATCACCAACCAAAGCTCTTCGTCGAAGAGCGCTTCAACGTCAAGATACTTTGCAGAAATGGGTAGCGCAAGCAATGCTATGTCAACCACGCCCTCCGCCAGTTTCTTCAGCAAATTCTCGGTTGTGTCTTCCTGAACAATCACCGACGCGCGCGGATGCGCATCGCTGAATCGACGCAGCAACACAGGCAACAGATAGGGTGCGATCGTCGGAATCGCTGCAACTCGCAAGATTCCCGTCTGTCCATCGTCGCAAATCTCAGCTTTGGTGTTTTCGACCAATGAGAGAATCTGCTGTGCTCGCGTTAGTAGAAGTTTTCCCGCGTCGGTCAGCGCAAGCTTACGAGTCTGCCGTTCGAATAGCGGTTGGCCAAGTTCTTCTTCCAACCTGGCAATGGAGCGACTGAGCGCTGGCTGCGAAAGCGCGGAAGCTTCAGCTGCCCGCGTGAAACTGCTTAATTCAGCTGCTTTCAGGAAATGCCGTAGTTGATCGAATTCCAATTCAGGCAACCTTTAAAGCGCTGGTGCTTGCCTTGCGATCTGCGAAAGCGCGTTGGAGGCGATTCTCGCATAACAGTGCTTAGCACAGTCGACTGGGTGTGGCACTAGGCAATGCCGGTGCTAACTTCGGCTATAGGTCGAACCCAACGTTTTGGACCGACTACTTTTTTGTGAGCATCGCCACCTTCGTTCACACTAGCAATGCGAGTGGCACCCGAAATCGACACGTTTCACTAACCCTGCGGACGCATGTAAATCGCTGAAGCATCCACCTGCAGAACATCCACTTCGGGCAAGTAAACGGCTTGGCCCTTCACGACAACATCCTGGTTCTTGGCAACACCCAACAACTGCTGAGCACTGTGTTTAATGACGTTGCCGTCTTTGTCCAAGAATCGCACGATGCAACTCTTGGCGTTTTCAAGTCTTTTCTTGCAAAACGGGCAATCGCCCGGATCGTGGTTATGTCCAGCCTCGGGAACTTCCGACAGAACCATCGTCGCTTGAGCGGCATCGAACGGATCAGAAGCTCCAGCGCTGATACGTCCCAAGACGGTTACTTCCGGCTGCTCTGAAACGCTCGCTATGGCAGTTTCGATGGTCACCGGCGAAGAGGGCTCTTCAACAACAACAAACTTCTGCTTTAACTCGATCAACTTCGGATCCGTCGCTGGTTCGCAGCCAACGTAAAAAGCGAAGTAAGCGGCAAACACGCATACTGGCATCGAGCGGTTGAAGTTGGAAGCGAACATTCTCACGGTTGCACCTTAGCCCTTGGTTAACCCTTTGTCTTTTCGGCAAGTGTCTGTAGCGAAGCATCAATGGTGGCCGCGACATCAGAATACTTCTTGCCTTCGCCTCCATGCATGCCTTCATCGACGGCACTGAACGATTCGTACAACGATTCAACCGCCTTCGCCACTTCCTCTTTGCCCGCTTCGTCGAGAGTCGACTTTGCAATCAGATCTGGAAATTGTTCCAGTAGATGACCGATATCGTGCAGCGGTCCGTGAGCGGCTTCTGCATCGCCTTTTTCGAAAGCAGTTTTAATCGTCGCACAAGTGCTTTGAAGTTCCGTCACCGCCTCAGCCAATGTCTCAGGATGATCATGACCGTGATCCGATGCGCTTGCTGCATTGTCAGTAGTCGGTTTTGCTGCTGGTTCGCAGCCCAATGTTGTTAGCGCGAGAGCGAGCATCGACACTTTGACAAAAGTCGCTCTAGTAACAGTGAAAGTCAATTGAGATCTCCTGATTTATAACCCGTATATTGGCAGTTGTTGCATTGCTGAATCGTCGGAAATTATAGCAAACAGAAACCTGTTTGTGACTGGTGCTTGCGAGCGGTTGCCAACAGTTCACCGACACGGAAAAACAATTCAGCCACAATCCAGCTCTGCGCAATACGTTTCGCTGATCCCCTTGGTTCGCCGCTCAAGTCACCAATGCGTGGTTTAAGCTGCTCGGATCCAGGTTCGCGGGTCGGAAGCGAAGAACAATGCTAGCTCAGCGAACAAGCCTGGAAATTGTCCCGCCAAATCGTGCGGCGCTTCGAAGAACGCCTCAGAACTCACCGCGAAAAACTCCGCCGGATGTTCGCTACCATAACAGTCCAGAACGCTATAGTCGCGATTCTCGCACAACCGCTTGAGGTGCTGCTGGGAATGCCGTGTCACCTGCAACCATCGCGATTCACGGTCCGCTGGGATCGGTGGCATCCCATCAGCGTTGCCACCGTTGAGCATATCAAGCTGATGTGCAAATTCGTGCACTACCAAGTTGTGCGGCGTACCGCGGTTTGGCTGAATCACATCCTCCCAAGAAATAATCACCGGTCCGCGATGCCACGCTTGGCCTTC
>JBGSJB010000689.1:0-3300 GCA_041742175.1 Pirellulaceae bacterium | reverse complement strand
CTCGCCGGAGCGTTTTCCTAGTGTTGCGGCTTACGTGAAGACCATGGAACGCTTGGCACGCGTCGCTTCCCGAGTAGCTATGATTCAGCAAGACAACGTGCTGGATGTGCAGGATTTCGTCGATCGCGACAGCATTCGTGTAATGATTATGGAGTGGATCGACGGCTACGATTTGCGGGAATTGATGAACCCAGTCCGCTTAGAGATGGTGCGTGATCGCTCGCAGCCGAAACGCTGGGAATACATCGATAGCGTCATCGCGACCTTTGGGCCGGAGCAAGTTCGCTTCAAGGCGGGTGTTGCCGTAGCCATTGTTCGCGACTGTCTGGCGGCTCTCGCTGCACTGCATCGCGAGCGCATCGTTCACGGCGATATCAAGCCTTCGAACATTATGTTGAAACGAACTGGAAACGCAAAACTGATCGATTTCGGATCAGCATTTGAGCTCGACAATCTACCTCCGACTCGAGCTTGCACGCCCGCCTACGCAGCACCCGAAGTTCTGGAAGGTTCATGCTCCACGCCGCGCAGCGACTTAGCAAGTTTAGGATATGTATTAATCGAAATGCTAGCTGGTCGACCTTGCTTTGCGAGCGATCTCGATTTTCGCGAACTGCTGGAAGCAAAACGCCGTTTGCCGAGCCAACTACATGAATTGCTTCCGCCGGAAGTGGTCTGCAACAACCTCTTGATGAACTTATGTCGACGATTTGTAACTCCAGATCCATCGCGCCGTTTTCCAAGTGCCGAAGCTGCGGAACTTTTAGAGGACGGCGCTGCTCAGTTTCACCGTCAATTGGTGTTTGGTGACTTGGCGAGCGAATACGAACACGATATCCGCGTTTGGTTAGAAGAACTGCGGCAGTTGAACGAGGAGACGCTCCGCGAAGGTCGCGACCAATCCACTGGCTGGGACCAACCCTCCTAATCTGCAGGGCGCTTTTGCGCCATTTGCTTCGGTTACCCCTTAATTCAGCGGGATAGTGCACATTAATTGCAGCGCCAACACCTAAGATGACCGCTATAATGGTTGCGTCACATGGTGTGCCAAAAAGCTCGCCAGCAGTTTGAGCGAATTAGACCCAATCATCCGCAGTGTGGTTAACCACATGAGACGGAGCCGGTTTGTAAAAATAGGAGGCGGAAGTGGCTTCAGCCAATCTTTTTGTTGTTGATGATGAGCAGTCGGTACTAGAGTCAGTTAAGGCGGTTCTTGAGACCTTCGGGTTTGCACCTCTGTGCTATCTCTCGGGTGATCAGTTTCTAGCGGAAGCTTCGCTAACGGACGCAGGTTGCGTAATCACGGACCTCCAGATGCCTGGGGTCGACGGTGTACGGCTGCAGCAGCGATTAATTGAGCTGCAAAGTCCGCTATCAGTAATCGTATTGTCGGGTACAGCAGATGTTCCCACGGTCGTGAACGTTATGCGCAAAGGCGCCTACACTTTGTTGGAGAAGCCTTACTCTAGCAAAGACTTGGTCGCTTCAGTGCAGAGTGCGCTCGATGCAAGTGAGCGCTATTTTCAGAAGCAGCAGATCGAAAAAAAGGTCAAAGGTTTAATTGCAACCTTAACTAGCGAAGAACGAACGGTAATGAAGCAAATGCTAGCGGGCGTGCCGAACAAAAATATGGCTTCAGTTATGGACATCGGTATGCGAACCGTTGATCGTCGTCGACAGGCTGTGTTTACAAAGATGGGTGTCGGAACGATTGCGGAACTGGCCACGCTGTTAAATTCCGCTTCAATCGATTTGGAAACTTTGGAGTGAAATACTGACACTGACGGGTGCCGCACGGCACTAGCCCAATGGCACTCACTTTGCGATTATTTGTAAGCGGAGTCGGCGCAAGCCGTCTGATAGCTTTTTATTTAACACCGGATGGCTTGCGCCGGTTCCGCTACAAAGTAAGTTCCCTTTGGCACTAGCCGCATTAGTGCCGGAAAAATCATTAAGCTCAGTCGCATCTACTAAGCCCGGTTAACCTCCCACGCGCACGCATGAGAGGTTGGTGTAAATGATTTTTGGACGAAATTCAATTCTGTCTAGCACGGAGAATGACGCCGGCAGAACGGCAAGTCCAGTAAATTTCGTCACCGAAAGGCGAGACGGTGACGTCATACGGTTCGGGATCACCAGAGTTGATCACTACAGTCCTGTCGGAACGTGGATTGTAGCGAACGACTCGGTTGCGACAGCCGTCTGCCCCTGAAACCCCCGGTGTCGGAATTTCGGTCCAATAGAGTCGCCCATACAGATCGATGTCCAAACCTGTTGGTTTTTCAATACCGCTCACAACAACTGAGACCTCTCCACTTGTGTCGCGTTTGAGAATGACGCCAGCAGTTCTGCAAGTCCAATAGGCGGTTCCATCCAGACCAACTGCAATGTCAACAGGCTCGGGCTCACCGTTGTTAAGCTCAAGTTGGAAGAAAAACCTGCGGAAGGGAATGGCAACGTTAACGTCGTTTTCTCCGCCCTCGGTCCCAGGAATTCCAGGCGTCGGAACTTGGGTGAAGAAAATGAAGCCAGGAGCAAACCAGGGGACATCAATGCCGACGGGCGCTTGCAGATTCTGTAGTAGAACCGACTGGGTTCCAGTACCAAACTGAGTTCTGCGCACAATGACGTTGGCCGTTGTGCATGTCCAGTAAACGTTGCCTAACAAGTCGGAGGAAATATTTGATGGGTTTGGGTCACCTGAAGAAACGACTACTGATCTTTTGCGGTTCGGATTCAATCGAACAACGCGATTTTCACCGCCGACTCCTGGCGTGGGAATTTCCGAATAGTAAAGGTTGCCATACGCATCGAGGTTAATGCCAGAGGGTTTTTGCAAGTTGCTAACGACTAGATCCGTCCTAAAGTTTTGTGCTTGGACGAATTCGTCCGTCGCAAACAAAAGGCCGATTAAGCACAGCGAAGTTGCAAGAGACTGAAAACGGACGAGCATTTCTAAACTCCTATTGGAAGAACTGGGTTGCTTCAAGTTGACAACAATGCAACTCGAAAAAACGCAATCCGAATTCTCAGCATCCGTTTTAGTGAAACGCCCCCTGAACGTCGGTGAGCAACTTCACACATAGGAGATAGTTTTGGAAGACAAGACGACTACAGTCGCAAGAAATTGTTAAGTATCGGTGTAGGGCGCGGTGTCGCCGCGGAGTTCAGCCAGCGCGTTACCGGCCGCCCGCTGCTCAGCGTCTTTTTTATTGCGACCCCAAGCGGCGGTGAATTGACGCCCATTCACTTCGGCCGAGATTTTAAATGATTTGCTATGGTCCGGCCCCTGTTCCTGAA
>JBGSJB010000688.1:0-2502 GCA_041742175.1 Pirellulaceae bacterium | reverse complement strand
ACTTCTGGGTTCACTTGTTCGAATTTCGCCAATCGATGAGAACTGGGCGCGACCAGAACCATCGGTTCCTCGCGCCAGTGCGTTGCGACGATTGTTTTCGATTGCTGTGGGAAACTGACCAAACCAAAATCCACCGAGCCTTGTTCGACCAGTCGATACACTTCGTCCGGGTGGCAGAGTTGGGAACGCAATTCCGCTTGGGGATAGCGCTCCTTCATATGTTTCTGCAGTTGCGGCAGGTAGCTCAGTCCGACGCTGTAAATTGCCGCTAAAGTCGCGCGGCCCCCCACAACTTGGCTGATTGACCGGACCTCTTCGGCGAGTGTCTCGAACTGACGAACCAACTGCACGCAGCCGCCATAAAACGCGTTGCCTTCAGCGGTTAACACAAACGGCCGCTTGCTGCGATCGATCAACTGGACGCGCAGGAACTCTTCGAGCTGCTGGACCGCTTGGCTCGCTCCGCTTTGAGTCATTTCATTGTCCGACGCAGCTTTTGAAAAGCTATGTCGAGCCACTACGTCACAAAACACTTTGAGGCTCTTTAGCTGCATGTTCACATCTAGAAGTAGGAATTCACTCGCCACCCAGCTAAGCGAACTCGGGAAATCAGATCCGGCTCAAATGGCGATCTGAATCAGAAATTTTGATTCAGCCGCGCGGTGCATCACAAAGATGAATGATGTGACTCTATTCGTTGGCTCAGTCATCGTCAAGAGTGGCAATGTGAATTGCCGACGAAGACCCTCTTGTACCGGCTAATTAACGAACTTCGCGCGGGCGCAAGGTCTAATTCAGACGCATTGCGGACTTAACCTTCTCCGCCGCCCCAGCGTCGAGGAAGTGTGAGCGCATAGAGCAAGACGACAGAGCCGGAAGCGATTAGGCTCCATCGAATCCACTCAGGTGGCTGGACGATCCGTTGTGGTTCGACGACCAAGGTCTGCTGCGGTCCGAACCACGTATTGCTAACCGCCATCGCTTCAGTTTGTCCACCTGACAAAGTTGCGCTATCGATAATTAGGCACTCGATGCCAACGATGATCAGCATAGTGCCAACAGCGAAAAAGAATGCGCGCCACACAGTAAAGACCTTCAGCTCAGTGGATCGTTCAACCCGCGAGTTCGCAGAGATTTCTCTACCTTCTTTCGGTCAAAGCCCCGTGCTGAATGCAAGCAATCGATCAAATTTGCGATTGCGCCGGGTTGGTAGAGGTCAATCGTGCTAGGAACTGCAAACTCAACCTAACGCTCAGCATCCAAAACTCGCAGCGCCTTGGCGAGACTGCACAGTCGCTCGCGAAGCTGATCAATAACGGAACTTTCCGATCCCGTGCGATTCCTTAATGTCCTGTAATGTTACGATGCAGACAGGTGATCGTTGATTGCTAGAACTGTTGGTTGTATACTTGTGGACCTCTCGGTCGCGGCTAGCAAAACTTTGCACTGCTGCATGAGCTTATCAGATTTTGATTCACACCACGTTTTCCATCCATAGCCCGCCTTACACTTTAGGATGCATTTTATGTTAAGACCTTCGCGTCGTAAATTTGTGCAAACCTCGCTCATCGGAGCGGGTTACTTTGCAACCGCTGGAACACGTCAAGCGCTCAGCCGTTCGGCTAATGAAAAACTGAACGTCGCTTGTATCGGTGTTGGTGGAAAAGGAGGCGGCGATTCTCAGCACGCAGCCATGTTCGGAAACGTTGTTGCCATCTGCGATGTGGATCGAAAGACGCTGAGCGGTAAAGGGAACTCGGACGGATTTAAAGAAGCTGAGCAGTTCACTGACTACCGTGAGTTGTTTGCCAAGTACGGAAAAGAAATCGACTTGGTCACGATCAGCACTCCCGATCATATGCACGGCCCGATCACGTTGGCTGCAATGCGTTTGGGAGCCAGTTGCTACACGCAGAAGCCGCTTACTCGCACGATCTACGAAGCTCGTTTGCTCGCCCAAGTTGCAAAAGAAACTGGCGTTTGCACTCAGATGGGCAACCAAGGAACGGCGCTCGATAGTTCGCGCGAAGCGATCGCACAGTTGCGTTCCGGTGTTCTCGGCACGCTGAAGGAAGTTTACGCTTGGTCAAACCGTCCGGTATGGAATCAAGGTCCCAGTCG
Source organism: Pirellulaceae bacterium (assembly GCA_041742175.1). GTDB lineage: Bacteria > Planctomycetota > Planctomycetia > Pirellulales > Pirellulaceae > Aureliella. The sequence goes on along the minus strand of JBGSJB010000688.1, from coordinate 381 downwards.
CCGTATGACTATGGCTAAGTTCATTGAGCAAGCGAAAAAGGAAGATCCTGAAGAAGCTGCTGTAGCCATCGAAAAGAAGCAAAATGAGATTGCCAAGAGGCTCGAACAACTTGATTGGAAGAGCTGGATTGGTGTCGCACCGGATCGCGAATTCTGGCCCGGTCTGTACCACGATTTCCAATTCCGCGGTTGGTGGGATTTCGGAACCGGTGCATTGGGCGACATGGCTTGTCATCAATTGACGGTCCCATTCGCTTCGTGCGGTCTGCGCGATCCGATTTCCGTGGTTGCTAAGACCAGCGGCCACGACTTCGACAGCTATCCAGCGAGTTCGGTGATCAAGTTCGAATTCCCTGAGACTTCAGAACGTCCAGCGATTCC
>JBGSJB010000687.1:0-2384 GCA_041742175.1 Pirellulaceae bacterium | reverse complement strand
AACGCTTTCAGGTAGTTTACAACGCGACCCCCAGCGCACATTCCTCCTGCTGCAATCACAATCGCCGGCCGCTTTGTTTCGATCAGCCGATCGACGCAATCGCGGTGATCGTCGGCTTCATTGATGGTGAACAAGTTATCGAATACAAGCGGTTGGTCATCGTAGGTCAAAACACGCAGCGCTTCGTCGCTCCAATACTGACGCAAAGTTTCGTAAATCTCGGTGTAACGATTTGCAAGGGGCGAATCGACAATTACGTCAACTGAGTTTAGGAGTGCACACCCGCAACGTTTCTCCACGCGGTTGAAGATCTCATTCATTTCAAATAGCAGTTCTTGCGTTCTACCTACACTAAAAGCTGGAATGATGGTGACGCCGCGGTTCTCCATCGTCCGGCACAAGATGTCTTCAAGGTGCTTCCGCCGCTCTTCCCGACCTTCGTGATTGCGATCTCCATAAGTGCTTTCGAGCACCAACAGATCCGCTTTCTCAGGACTTTCGGGCTCGGTTAGCAGCGGTTGGTTGCGACTGCCCAAATCGCCACTGAACACGAAGCGTTCTCCTTGATGTTCGACTTCGACGTAGGCTGAGCCAAGAATATGCCCAGCCGGTTTTAGGCGAATCTCGACTCCGCCTTCAATTTTGTGCCAATGTCCATACTGCAGCGGACGGAGTTTGCGACCAACCTCCTGTACGAAACGTTCGATCAACTTCTTATTGCGAGTCACACCGACTCGCATAGCGTCTTCAATCGTCAGTGGCAGCAACTTGGCCGTCGGAGCGCTACAGTAAATCGGTCCGTCGAATCCAGCAGCCATGAGGTGCGGAAGCCGACCGACGTGGTCGATATGAATGTGAGTAAGAATCAGACTCTTGATTCCATCCAGTGGAAAATCGATCTGAGTTTCATCGCGCCCTTTCGCATCTTCACCTTGAAACAGCCCGCTATCGATCAGCACGGAACGGTTTGAATCGATAACCAACTGATGACACGATCCGGTTACCCCATGCAGGGCTCCACGATGTAAAATGTGCATGCGCTACCTTATAAATATGTCACACAAATAGTGGCTGACTGTCGGTGAAAGCCATCAAGGTAACTGTGTCGGCGGAGATTGACTATCACCAATTACCATATAGCCGCTCCACAGCTTCGGATGACCACCACCAACCAAGGCAGCTGACTCCTTACCACTCGGTAACATCGCGGGCTCATCGGCAATCCAAAATTCATCTGCCCACAGGGCTGCAACTGAGCGGCGCCAAGCCATCGATGGCGCTTCGCTACCCAGTTCGCGCAGAAATCGCGACAGCACCGTCTGAGTACTACGTCCACCGACTGGCCAACGACTGAGTAGCGTTGTGCTCGAGCCGCTGTACAGCAGCGCGCAAGAGGGCATAAACAGTTCGCGACCGTCCGCAATGTTGCCTGCGGCCGCCGCCGTTTGATAACCCGGCAACAGCACCCGTGCTGGCACGCGTCTTGGCGATTCGCTCCATCCTATTAGCTGTGAGAAACGTGTGTTGTCTATCGGCAAAAGGTTGCTTTCCCAAATCTGCGTTGCAGGCTCGAACTTACTGGTCAACAACAACTGATCGACAAGCATTCGTGACCAATGCGCCGCGGCTGGAATGCTTTTCGCCGACAAATCGACGCGCTGATAGCCAACAGCTCCGCGCATCAGTTTCACAGTCAGTGTCTCGTTAAGCGATTTGTCGGTACTGAAGAGGTTGGACGCGATATGCAAAGTGCGATCGATTGTCGGTGCGGGTGCGTTGAACAACTCGATGCTCCCGAGCGTGGGCATGTAAACGATCGGGTGCTCGACCAGCCAAGTTGTTTGAGCTCGCGCGGAGGTCGGTAAAAGTTCAAATGGCAGATACCACAGCGATCCGTCGGGAACGATTGCGATGCGTCCCGCTTCGCTAATCATTTTTTGAATGGCTACGGGAAACAATTTTCCATGCAAGTTCGCGGCTATAGCGCGCCATTCTGCACCAACTGCGGTTACCTCGGACGGAGTAACTTTCGAAGCGGTTGACAGTCCAATGCCTGCGAGCAACTTCGTAATCTGTTCATCGATCGGTCCAACCTCAGCAACGCTCCAGGTCGCAATCGCCGTCTTGTTCAAAGCCGCCGCGTAAAGTTTTCCGCCTGTGCTTACAAAGCCAAGCACCAGATCGGTGTCGCCAAGCGACTCTTGCAGCGCTGCGATTTTTGCAGCGTAGGGCAAAAAGCGATCGAACGGTTGCCGACGCAATGCCTGGAGTGTCAGTTGGCTTTCTTGCACTTCAATCGCTTTCGTGTACTCAGCAAAAAACTTCTTGCCTTCTGAATTGATTGAGCGTTCTTCTAGCGGCAGCGGCATGCCTTCAAGTGATTG
>JBGSJB010000686.1:0-9340 GCA_041742175.1 Pirellulaceae bacterium | reverse complement strand
TTTTTAGTTCGCTACGTGCCCTGCGCGGTAGCGAACGATCCGGAATTGCGACTGACATTCGGGCGCCTCCGGCGGGCTCCCTCAGTCAGGGTTGCCTAATTAGGCAGCCATTGCGAGATTTGCATCTGCAGTTAAGTTTTTGGTCAGCTTTTAACGTGGCCAACTGACTAACCACGGCACGCCACCCTCACTTCTAGTCACCCGGTCGAATCCAATTCGCCCCCGTTCGACTATCGTTCGATAGCTGTGCACATTGTGGACCCGATTGCCGACAAAAGCAAGGCAAACTGGACGGTTCGCCAGTTTGGCACTGGCAAACTGCGGACTTCGGGCTAGAAAACGCAGTTATCTGTGAAGCATTCGAGCAATCGTGCTTTTTGAACCGGTCGCAGGTACGTGCTGCAGCGTCGAAGTTAAGGGAGCCGAAAAGGGCGTTCGTTAAGTGTCCGACCTCCCTGTTGAATTTGATAGGACTGCAACGTTGGCAGACGCGTGAGCGGTGGGCTGCTTAATTGGCAATTTGTGTTTTTTAGTTGGTGTCAGGCGCTTTACTAGATTTCCCCCAATCGGCTAGGATAGAACGGTTTCTGAGTTCACTGGACATGTTCTGGGCGCTCACTGACTTAGTTCGGCAATCTTGTTGACAATAAATTCTGTTGGACGCCGCGATGAAACGACCACCCTCACGTGACTGTGTCAATCAAGATAGATCTTCAAAGAGGTCGCGTCAGCCCCTGCGACTGTTGCTTGAACCGTTAGAAGCTCGCCGCTTACTGGCGGGACTGAACGTTTCTGTTTTCATTGATCAAGACGGCTCGCGAAGTCCCGGTGACTCCGATTCGGCTGCAGCTCGTCGCATCGTTTATGTCGATGTAAACGCCAATGGTCGACAGGATGATGCTGACCCAGTCGCGTTCACGAATGAACGCGGTGTGGCTTCGTTCTTGGGTTTGGCACCAGGTGAATACGGGGTTGGGATCGTTTCGGCGAGTAGTACACAGTCGCAGACGTTTCCGGTTCGAGTTGAGGAGTTGGCGGCAAATGTAGCGCCGAGTGCGACAACGTTGATCGCTACGGATGACTTGGAGAATGTGTGGGCGTTTGACGAAGCGGGGCGAGGGCAAGTTGTTCAGGCGGTAGCCGCAGGTGCTGCTCCGATGTCTGCGTCTGCGGTGCGGTCAGTCGATTTGCAGGGCGCTATCGTAGCTTCATTGACGCTTGGCGATGAAGCCTGGTTGGTCACAGCGGCTCGCGGCTCGGGTCAAGTTGCTTTGAATCGACTTGATTTGGTTACAGGTCGGAATTTGACTCATTCGATCGATGGATTGAATGGACGATCGATCGATAAGCTTGTGTTAGCTGGTTCACAGGTTGTCGCCCAACTAAGTGGTCGGCAGGGAAACGAGTTAGCGGTGCTGACGTTGAACAGCGACATGCCTGCGATTGGCAACACAGTCTCAGTTCCTTTTTTGATTGCGCTAGCGGGTTCGTCGGATGGCGAGTTGGCGGTCATTCAGAAGCAGCCCTCGAATGAGGGAGCGCGATCGGACACGGCTAGTTTGACGATCCTGCGCGCGGATGACTTCGCGGTCCGCTCGCAGGCAGCGGTGTCAGCTGATGCGAAGGAGGTTGCGTTTAGCTATGACGGTGAATTGGTTTTAACCGCGTTAGCAACTGGTGGCGTGCTCGCGTTGAAGAACGACGAAGGTCATGCGGTTGTCGCGAAACTTGCCGAAGCCGCTTCGCCATTGCTAACGACTTCGAAGGATGGACGCTTGGTAACTGGCAATGCGAGCCATCTCTCCGAGTTCATTGTTTGGGATATGGAGCATTGGCAACCCGCAGGCAGAAGTCGCATTGCAGTGGGTGATGAATCGCGAGTCTCGGCGGTCGACTTGGTTTTGGACGCAGTGCTTGCGACGTCCGGTGATCGTTTGATCGCCACCGGTGTAGGCGGAACTTTTGTATCGCAGTTGGCTCAAGCGACGCTAGCTCGCGCTGTGGTTCCGCGTGATGGAACTGGTTCGGCTCAGTTGGGTGTTCGAGCGAGTCGAGCGAATCAGTCGCCAAACGCTGCGCCGGTTGCCAGCATCACTTTAGAAGACACCGCTGTAGGTGGTCAATTGCGCGATCGAACGACAGACGTCGACGGTGACACGCTATGGTTCAGTGTGCTGTCTGCGCCCCAGCACGGGCGGCTCGACGTGACTCCGAGCGGCAAGTGGAACTACGTTCCGGCGAGCAATTTTAATGGCATCGATCGAGCTGTGGTCCGAGTTTTCGACGGTCAAGCTAGCAGCGATTTGGCGATCGTCGTCGATGTGATTCCGGTGAATGATCCGCCGGAAGAGATTCGGGTCGAACTTTTTCCGGTCGCAGAAAATGTGGATCCATTGGGATCGAATGAGATAGGGTATGTGACGGTCTTTGATGTTGATCGCGGCTCGCGTTACACATTCGAAGCTTCGGATTCGAGGTTTGAGATTCGCAGTGGTCGCATCTACTTAGCCGCTGGTGCTGAGTTCGATTATGAGAGTGAGGGGCAGATCGAACTTGAAATTTTTGCTACGGAAGATGCGGTCAGCGGCTATCAAATTTCAACCACAGCGACGCTTACACTCACTGATGTGAATGAACCTCCGACGGCTGTGCGAATTGTCGATGTCTACCTTCCAGAAAACTCAGCAGGCGCCGTTGTTGGACGCGTTGAGGTTGATGATCCTGAAGGTGCAACGAACTTTGAGTACACGGTGTCTGATGAACGGTTCATGATTTCGGGCGGATACTTGATGCTGAAGCCGGGAGTTGAATTGGACCACGAAGAAGAGAGTTCAATCAACTTTACCGTGACTATAGTCGACGGAAGTGAAGCGGTAGCAAGAACGTTCCCGCTGAGTATTGCGGTTGCGGATGTGAACGATCCACCGTCGGAGATTTCAATCCGACTGACAACAGTCGAAGAAAACTCGCCTGGCGCAATTTTTGGGGAGGTTGCGGTTGTTGATCAAGACGGTGACGTCTATCGGTACACAGTTTCGGATCCGAGATTCGAAGTGGTTGATGGGCAGCTCAAGCTAAAAGACGAAGTGTCGTTGAGCCAAGCGGATGACGATGCGTTATCAGTTACGGTCACCGCAACCAGCGCGACTGGAGGCGACACAATCAGCAATGCGTTTACGATTGCTGTGGGCGCTGGGCGATCTCCATTTCAGAATCCCGTTGAGCCGCGCGATGTGAACGGAGATGGGCAGATCACACCAGTCGATGCGCTCATCTTGATCAATCAGCTCAATAGCTTTGGTCCTGGTCCACTCGGTGGAAACTCGGCTCGCGGTGGAAGCGGTGAGGGTCCGATGTGGGTCGATGTCAACGGCGATGGGGTCATCTCACCGTTGGATGTGCTGATTATTATCAATTGGCTCAATCGTCGTCGTCTGGTCGCCGTGGCTGATGCGCAGGCCGAGGGTGAAGCCCCGCCACCGTTAACCTCTCAACACTCAAATCCGCTTGCGGGCCCCTTAAACGCACGCACCGAGGCAAACGCAATAAGGGATCACGGAACGATTTATACTTGTCCAGCGGTGCACTCGACAAAAGAGGTCAAGGCAGATTCTGAGGACGACGAACTTGAGCAGCTTTTAGAACAGCTTTCCCAGCAACGATTGAGAGTCGTTTAGAGGTTCATCGGCCCAAAGTCGCCCAGAGTCGATTGTTAAAGGCCGCAAAAGTTCACAATGCTGGAGGTTGATTCGTTAGTTGCAGAGCGCGCCGCGGCGCATATTTGGTGCTTCGTTAGTGCCGCGACGAAATCTGTTTTGACGAATTTTAAGCTGCCTAGCTCTCAAATCGATTGACGTCCTCCTCAAAAGGATAATGATAGTAGAGTGGAGTAACGCGCGACTCGCCATTCGTGTTTAGTAGGCAAAAATGTACGTGATTCGAAAAATAGCGATTTTACTTGCGCTGGCAATTGCCGGCAGCGGGTCATTGCCGCTAGTCGTTCACGATCTTTATTGTCACCACGATCTTGTCGTAACTTCGAACTCAACTGGACAGTCGAGCGAAACCTCAGTCGCGTCATGCGGTTGCGTACACAGTTGTTTGTCGCCGAAGTCTTCCGAAGCCGACAGCCACAAGCACGCTTTGCAAGATCCGGTTGCGTCTGCCGGACACGAAGATTGCTTGGTCTGTTTTCAATTATCGCAGGCCATCTTCGCAACTGTAACAACTTCTCTAGTTTCTGCTTTTCCGCTCTGTGTCAACGCGGACGACGATTATCAAAATCTTGACCTGCCGACGGTGGAGTCTTCTTACCCGCCGCGTGGACCACCTGCTGTTTAGCCAAGGTGCGTGCTGCATTGCTGTCGAACGTGGGAGGCGGGTCTAAAGATCCGTCGACGCTGTAGCTTCTTCTTCGGTCGGTGTTATTCCAAGGTTTTAACATGCTTACAAGATTTTGTCGTCAAGCGTTCACGCTGGTTGAGCTGTTGGTTGTGATCGCCATTATTGGTATTCTGGTTGCGTTACTATTGCCAGCAGTACAGGCGGCACGCGAAGCAGCGCGCCGCATGCAGTGCAGCAACAACATGCGTCAACTGGGCTTGGCAGCGCACAATTACGAATCGGCTTACACTCGACTCCCAGCGGGATGGGTATCGATGGGATTGAGCGGGGAGCCGGGTTGGGGCTGGTCAGCAGCTCTACTGCCATTCATGGAAGGCAGCAACGTTACCAATCAGATCGATTGGAGAATACCGATCGAAGACTCGATGCACGATACGATCCGCGTCACGGTCATTCCAAGTTTCATTTGCCCTTCGGACCCGTTTGGGAACGTCTTTGAAATTGGTGAAGACCACGGGGGACACACCCACATTACAACTGCGTTCAGCGAATCGGTCGATGAAGGCGATAAGCTCTTTTCGATTTCCAAGAGTAATTACATCGCGATGTTTGGCACCTTTGAATTAGAAGATGCACCTTATGCAGGCGATGGAATGTACTTTGGAAACAGCAAGATCAAGTTTCGCGATGTAACCGATGGCCTGAGCAACACGCTGATGGTGGGTGAACGCAGTAGCCAACTGGGAGGCAGCATTTGGCATGGGAACATTCCCGAAGCCGCAGAATCCTACGCGCGAATTGTTGGTGTAGCGGATCATCCACCCAACAGCCCCTCGGGCCACTTTGAAGATTTTCGCAGCTACCACACGGGAGGCGCGAACTTCATGCGTGCTGATGGATCCGTTCAATGGATACCTGACACTCTTGACGAAAACGTTTATCGCGCCTTGGCGACTCGCAACGGAGGGGAAGTCGTCAGTCAGATTGATTGAAAAACTACCTAAGCACGCAGCTCGACTAACTGATCATGATCAATCGGCTCGCACGTCGTCGCTTGGCGACGTCGCCGATACGCAGGTCGAGTGTAAATTGCGACAATTCTCGATTCTCGATTCACAAGCTGCTGTCCAGCTACGGGAGAGCTAAGCGACTGCCGACAATCGCCACGATAGCATCGCGAACACTATGATTAGAATTGTCATGAACAATGTCCCAAAAACGACAAACAGGACGAAAGCGGTTCGCCCGAAATCCCCTGCGCGTTTGGCCGCAGGTGTTGAGGTCGGCGCATAAGGGTTTTGTTCATTGGGTTTTGCAACGATGTAGTCAGGTGAATCTTCGTTCGCACCTGCGCGACTGCGACCGTTACAAGTTCGTGCAGCAAAGTAAAGGAGTGCTGCAATCGCAACGAACCCAACTACAGCGATACCGATCAGCCCGAATGCTGCCACTACCGAAAACGCCATGGAAAGCTTGCCTTCGAAAAGTTCTCAATCGATTGTCGCAGTTGCGTCATTCAAGACCCAACGCGAATTATCAATCGATTTCAATTAAGGAGATTGCCAAGCTATTCGTCGTAGACGGGCGTTAGTTCAACGCCGCAGTGCCTTAGATAAAGTGACACGATAGCTCGATGATGTACCGTGTGGTTTAAGACCCACCGCCGGATACATGCACCTTTGGTCATAGTGAAAAGCGGCTGGCCGCCCATTTTCATCGTCCAGTCTTCGGCAAGTGTTTCTGCCGAGGCATTCAATAAAGCAGCGCGGGCCGTAGCGACTGCTGAATCGAAGTTCTCCACGATGTGCTTTGGATCCTCAATCTCGGGCGTCTTGTAGGCTGGACCGTCTACAGGCGCTAAGTCGAATTCACTTTGGCTCAAAATGTCGCTTGTCCATCCCACGATTTCGGCAATGTGATTAGCGTTCCATCCGATTGACTGCGTTTTTGGGTCGAGTTTCCATGCCACACGATCGGCTGGGACGGCAGCGAGAATTTTTCTTGTGCGCGCCATTTCGTCGTCGAACTCGTCGATCATTAATTGCCTATGCGACATCACACCTGGATCCTGTCACTTGAATTAGGGAAGTTGCATGCGTCTAGACAACATCGCCTAGCCTGAGCCGTCATTCTAATCCTATTATCGAGCAGCTTCCATCGAGCGGTTCGCCGTTTTCCATTCGCACGGCAGGATGTAAGTTCCGTGGCAGGATGGCAACAGTCCCTATCAACTTCGCGCCGATTGTCTGTTTGCGAAGCGATACCCGCTTTTAAGCACAGGAAGGTGGCTTCAGAATGGAGTGTCGTGGAGCTTCGGCGGACTTTGACATAAAGATGAGTTGTATTCGACTCACTTCGTTTGCTATCGCGGAACTAAACGCTGGACCTAGACTCCAATCGCGATAGTATTTTACGGCAAATTGAGACAGGACAGCGAAGGCAAGCGTGTATGGGCAGTGCGGAAGATGAGGATCTTATAGGGACTGGGGTCGACGGCATAAACGACATACTCCGCGGAGGACTGCCGCCCGACTGTCTTTATATGGTGTCGGGAACACCCGGATCCGGCAAGACAACACTTGCGATGCAGTTTTTACTTGAGGGTGTGATGCAGGGCGAAGTCTGTCTTTACATCACGTTGTCAGAGTCGAAACGCGAAATCCAGAAGGTCGCCGAAAGTCACGGGTGGGATCTCTCCCGCATTGCGATCTGCGAACTCATACCGTCAGAAGCTGATTTATCGCCTGAAGCGATGTTAACCGTCTTCAACCCGTCAGAATTGGAGTTAGGCGCAACTACCGAAGCGATGATAGCGCAAGTAAAGTTGCTTAAACCGCGAAGGGTGGTACTAGATTCGCTATCGGAACTGAGGTTGGTTGCGCAGAGTTCGCTTCGGTATCGGCGTCAGATATTGGCGTTGAAGCAGTTCTTTGGAGGGCGCGAGTGTACGGTTATGATGCTCGACGATCGAACAGCAGACGCGGTTGACAGCCAGTTGGAGAGCATTGCCCACGGCGTGATATTACTCGAGCAGCTAGCAAATCAATACGGTGCGGAACGGCGTAGGATCAGAGTGGTAAAAATGCGAGGTGTCCCGTTTCGGGGCGGCTTTCATGATTTCGTAATCCGCAAGGGTGGACTCGATGTGTTCCCCCGGCTTGTCGCAGCCGAACACCACACTGAGTTTCCAGAAGTTGACTTGAGCAGCGGCAACGAGGGGCTCGACGCATTGCTCTGCGGTGGGCTGCCGGCGGGAACCAGCAGTCTACTTCTCGGTCCTGCCGGCACGGGAAAGTCGAGTGTCGCAACGTTGTTTGCGGTTACTGCATCGAATCATGGTCAACGAACGGCAATGTTTGTGTTCGATGAGAACCTCGGAACGTTTCGCTCTCGGTCCCGAAAGATCGGCATGGCCGTCGAACCTGCTATGACTTCAGGCATGCTTACTATTCAGCAGATTGATCCCGCCGAGCTGTCATCTGGTGAGTTTGCGACGATCGTGCGGCGAGCAGTCGACGGAGTCGATGGTCACGGAACGAAGGCCAAAATAGTTGTGATCGACAGTCTGAACGGCTATCTGAATGCAATGCCGGAAGACAAATTCTTAACTGCCCAGCTCCATGAACTTCTGGCTTACCTTGGCCAGAAAGGAGTTGTCACCATCATGTCTGTTACTCAGTCCGGAATGATTGGCAGCAACATGCGCACTCCAGTCGACACGACTTATCTGGCCGACAACGTCATACTGTTCCGTTACTTTGAAGCGCATGGCGATGTTCGTAGAGCTATTTCAGTTGTGAAAAAGCGAAGTGGAAAACATGAAACAACGATTCGGGAACTGACTGTCGACGAAAAAGGAATTCACATCGGCGAACCGCTTGTTAATTTCCAAGGTGTACTGTCTGGCATTCCTACGTATCTTGGCAACCGAACCAACTAAGAAAATAGATGAAATGGTTGAGGCAGAGCAAACCGAATCATCAGTGACTTCTGACACGGGCGAGTATCGTTTGTTGGTTGTTCCCACCACGAGGCGCGATGCACAAGCCATTAGCGATTTGTTAACATCGGCTGGCATCAGCACTCTGGTCTGCACTTCGCTCGCGCAGTTGTACCAAGAACTAAAGAACGGTGCCGGTGCCGTGATGCTGGCTGAAGAGCATCTCAACCAGGATTACAGTTCGCTTGCCCAGTTCGTGCGCGAACAACCTGCGTGGTCGGATGTGCCATTCATTATTCTCTCGCGAGCCGGACATGAATCCAGAAGTCTGTCGGCCGCAACCGCAGCGCTCGGCAATGTGAGCGTCCTGGAACGCCCTGTCAGAATGACGACATTGCTGAGCGTTGTAAATACGGCGATGCGTGCCAGGCTTCGGCAATACCAAGTGCGGGCGATACTTGAAGAGAAAGAAACGGTCGAAAAACAGATTCGCTTTGGTCGCCAGCACCTTGAGTTGGTGGTTCAAGGTGCAAACGTTGGCGTTTGGTATTGCCCGCTGCCGTTCGGAGATCTTGTATGGGATGCGAAGGTCAAGGAGCATTTCTTCGTCGCCGAATCGGAGTCGATGTCGATTGAAAAATTTTATGCGAGGCTTCATCCAGAGGATGTACAGCCGACGAAGGATGCGATCAGTTTGTCGATCGCTTCGCAAGTTCCTTACGACATTGTCTACCGAACTGTTTCGGCAGATGGAAAAAACACTAAGTGGATTCATGCGCTCGGCAGAGCTTTCTACGACAGTGAGGGCGTGCCCATCCGCTTCGATGGAATCACGACCGATGTTAGCGAGCAAGTCATCGCGGAGGAGGAGCTGCGATCTGCGGCCGATCGATTGCGACTGGCAACCGAAACCGGCAAGCTTGGCATTTGGGAACTTGACACCGGTCAGATGCGAGTGAACTGCACTGAGACCTGCAAGAACCACCTGGGGCTTAACGTCGACGACGTGTTTGAGTTTGCCGAATTGAGAGAGTGCTTACATCCTGATGATATCGA
>JBGSJB010000685.1:0-3075 GCA_041742175.1 Pirellulaceae bacterium | reverse complement strand
CTCGATAAAGCGTTGCGGTTAGCGAATGCGATTACAAAAGAGATTGCAGAGTCGAACATCATGAATGAGGCGTTGCGTCAACGACCGCGAGGTGTGCAGCCTGCGAATTACTTTCGTGCATTGCTGTATCTGGTCGCGATTGGATTATTGATAGGGACCGTGGCGATGATTCTTATGAACGGTACTATCCAGTCGATGTTCTTGCCGCCGCGTACGATGCGGTCGGCTTACCAGATTCGCGAGCATGCCAACAGTCAGGCTGATGACTATCGCAATTCGGCTGGGTATTTGGCTCGCGATTTTTGTAGTGAGTTGACTGGATCTCGGCATACTGCCGACTGGCAGAATTTTTTGGCGAATTTGATTGCGAATCCGTCGTCGATGACGAAGACGGAGTATCAAGAACTGGCGAGGATCATTGATATCGCTTGTCGCGGTTGCCACACGCGAATGTCGAGTCACGAATTTCAACTGTTGGGTAAGTCGATTAGCATACAGCGAGCGAAATGGCGTTCTTGTCGCGGTATCGGCTTGCCGAACGATCAACATCTGTAAACTGTGCAACTTCATCACTTTTACGTTGAAAACAACTTGTGTCAGCACCTTCGAATCTCACTCAGCTTGCTCAACGTGTGCGAGACCTGCGCATTAAGACTCAACAGTCTGTCGGCCAAGTGGTCGTAGGTCTTGAGGCGATTACCGATCAGTTGTTGATGGCCCTGATTGCCGGAGGGCACGTGCTGCTCGAAGGTGTTCCCGGGACGGCGAAAACGACGCTGTGCCGAACATTTTCAACGGTGTTGGGAATCGATTTTGAGCGGATTCAGTTCACGCCTGATCTGTTGCCAAGCGATGTGACGGGAACGCAGGTGCTTGACCGCCAGACCAGCGACTTTGTGTTGCGCAAGGGGCCAGTGTTTTGTCAGTTGCTGTTGGCTGATGAGTTGAATCGTGCGCCGGCGCGAACGCAATCATCTTTGTTGGAAGCGATGCAAGAGCATCAGGTAACAATTGAGGGGAAGACGTTGTTACTGCCTGAACCGTTCATGGTGCTGGCGACACAAAATCCGATTGAACAAGAGGGAGTTTATCGCTTGCCTGAAGCTCAGTTGGATCGATTCTTGTTTCGCGTTCAAGTCGGCTATCCGGATCGTCAGCAAGAGATCAACATGCTCGATCTGCACAGTCGTCCGACTGCAAAGTTAAGTGCGATTAGCAGTGCTGAAGAGATCATCGCTATTCAACAACAGATTGACGAAGTGTATTGCACTGCGGAGTTGAAGGGATACATCATCGATTTGGTTCGTCAGAGTCGCGCTCATGGTGACTTGATTTTGGGAGCCAGTCCGAGAGCGGCGATTAATATTATGAAAGCGGGTCGTGCGAACGCGTTGCTGCGAGGTCGATCCTTCTTAACTCACGAAGACATTCAAGCGATTGCGCTGCCGGTGCTTGGCCATCGTTTGATCCTTAAGCCTGAATCCGAGATGGACGGGAAATCGGTTGAGCAGGTGGTGCAGCAGTTGATTCAGTCGGTGCCGGTATTAAAGGATCCGGCGATGCACGCGCAGGTGATTGAGGAGTCGCTATGACCAGCCGCGCTCGATGGCTCATGTTGCTTGGGCTGGTCGGATTGTTCGGTGGCGTGTTACGGGGGCAAGTACTGCTATCTTTGCTGTCGTTGTCGGCTTTTGGATGGATTCTGTTCGAGTGGTTTCGCTTTCAAATGCGAGTTCATCTCGAGTTGCCGCGATTACGGTTTGAGCGGTTGGTAAACGGTCGCAATGAAGCTCGCGGTTCGCTTTGGGTTGGACGTTTGGTCCATATCGAACTGCGTTTAATCAGTTCCGTTGCGATTCAGCCAGTCTTGCAGATACGCGATATTGTGCCGGAAATTTTGGAGTTGCAGGTTGATCGTGCAGCGCAGCCGCTGCTGGGACCGAAGCTTGATGGTAAGCAAAGCTTTGCCGAGCGATGGTGGAAGCGAATTGAAAAGTTTGCGGAACCCCAAGTCAACGTGCAGCCTCCGAATCAGTGGTCAATTGAAACTGCATGTACGAAAGCAGAGTTTAAATATTCGGTCCATGTACGGTCAGCGGGAGAGTTGACGTTACCGGGTGTGCGACTGACGCTGGAAGATCCGTTCGGATTTTTTCGGGTGCATCGATTTGTTTCGGTTGAACAGCGTTTTTTATTGCTGCCTGATTATTACCAGGCTGGTGAATTGCGGCCGACGATAAAGCGTCAGAACTCGTTACCGCAGCACGGCATCCATCGCTTGCAGCGATCAGGAACGGGTGCCGAATTGTTGGAACTGCGCGAGTATGCGCCTGGCGATCCTCCGAAGTCAATTGCGTGGAAAGTCTCTGCGCGGCGCAACAACTTAATGACTCGCAAATACGAATCCGAAGTGCCGGTTCGTCTGCACTTGATTGTTGATGGATCCTTTTCGACGCGAGTTGGCGGTTATGGATTGCGATTGTTGGATCAGATCAACTACGTTGCGGCCAGTGTGGCTCGGGCTGCGATTTCGGTTGGAGATCCTGTTACGGGCGTGTTGGTAGACGAGACGCGAGTTCAGCGGTTGCCTTGGTTCGCAGGTGATCGCGGTTTTTTGCAACTGACGAAAGCGCTAGCGGAATTTTCGCATGCGCGACCGGTGGCTGCGAAGAATACGACGCCCTACTTGCAATTGTGTGCGATGCGAGTTTGTCACGAGCGTTATCCGGAGTTGCTTGCCCGTCGCTATCATCCGATTCCGTTTAGTTTCTTTGCTTCGACCCGCGAGCTGTATCGCTTGTGCGGCGTCCTTGCGGAAGTGTTTAAGTTGTCGCCGTACGAGCATGTCGAGTTAATTCATGATCGCGAGAAGCTCGGTTTCCATCTTCAAGAGTTATTGCATCAGGCGGGGCTGCCTTGGATGGCGCCGATGATTTTGGCGCCGCCTGATCCAGCGGTGACCGGTGCGCAGCGGATGCAGTTGCTGGGCGATTCGATGGCTAAGGCGATTGCGCGTGCGCGGGATAATGAAGTTTTTGTGGTACTCGCTGACTTACTCAGTTGCGGTCCAAATTT
>JBGSJB010000684.1:0-8600 GCA_041742175.1 Pirellulaceae bacterium | reverse complement strand
TTGGTTAGTTTTCGTCGAAGCTCGCGTTCGGCGGGCTTCTTAAAGCTGAGCCACGGTGACTCTGACTTGCTCTCGGCTGCCGTTTTGTCTGCTTCCAAATCCGTGCTGGGTTTGGACATCTCTGATTCGGCCGCAGCTTGCTTAGCGCTAGCAATCTGCTTCGCAGTTGCAATTTGCGCTTCGTCCGGGAATGCACCCGGGATCGTCAACTGCGCGGCGGCAGGTCCCCATAACTTTTGAACGAACTGGTCACGGCCGCAGGTGGCTCGATACCCCGCGTACTTGCCGGGGCTAGTTTCGTGATAATCCTGATGATAATCTTCCGCAGGCCAAAAAGGTTGACGTGGCAAGATCGGAACATTGACACGTCCACGAAGAACCTTCATTGCGTCGATAGCTTTTACGACGCGCTGGGCTTCCGCTTTTTCTTCCGGTGAAGCGTAGTAGATGGCTGCGGTGTATTGCGCTCCTTTATCTATAAATGATCCCATGCGATCTGTGGGGTCAATATGCTTTAGCAAATACTCAACTAGTCCCGCGTAAGTGACTTTGGTTGGGTCATAAACAATAAACACAACTTCGCGATGTCCGCCTGCAGCATAGTTCTTATAAGTGGGATTCTTTGTTCGTCCGCCGCTGTAACCCGAGATGATGTCGACCACACCGGGCGCTTTTTCGAAATCGGACTCCACACACCAGAAGCAACCACCAGCGAAAACGGCGGATGCACGCGGCGGATCTTCAAATTTCGTTTGCGCCGAAGCTGTTTCGCCTTTGGTCTCCTGCTTTTTGTCGTCGCTCACGCCGACCGAAACGAAAATAGAAAAGAGCAAAACGCTACAAAATAGTGCCATCAACTTAGTAAAAATGCGATTGTTCATGGTTACCCCTCTCCGGAGACTGAAGCTCCTGAAAGTCCGACCTGACGTCGGAAGACTCAAATTCCCGTAACTTTTCGCCACTCTTTCGCCATTAACATATGTCCAGCAATTGTTGGATGTACGCCATCGGCTGCCCAATAGTTCGGCGGTGCGTGTTCTATCGCGCGATCAAACATCTTCTGAAACTCGACCAATGTCAGCTTTAAATCCGTAGCAAGCTTCACCGCTGCTTCGCGGCGCTCGTCGAACTCAGGAAACCATTTGTCGTTCACTGCGCCGCATTTCAGTACAAAGGGTTCGCAAATGACAATTCGCGTTTTGGGTAGTTTGCTTTGCGTTTCTTCGATCAACTTACGATAGCCGCTCGCATAGTCCGCGACAGTGCCTTCGTATTTACCATTCAGCTTGTGCCAAATGTCATTCACGCCGATCAAAATGCTGAGCACTGTAGGTTGGATGTCGATGCAGTCGGCTTGCCAACGGGCGGCGAGGTCAGGAACTTTATTGCCGCTGATTCCGCGGTTAAAAACATCCAGTTTTAGTTTCGGCTGATCGGCGAGCAGATCGCCTGTGACGAAAAACGGATAACCCTTACCGAGCGCTCCAGCGTCGTTGGCTTTATCCGATTTGCGATCGCGACCTGCGTCGGTGATCGAGTCTCCCTGAAAAAGAATGCGACTGCCGACCGGAAGCGACTTTGTTTCGACCGCTTGGCTTGGATCCGTTGCTTGAGTTGGAAGAGCGGTGCGGGAGAGTGTTGCCGCGCCGAGTCCAACGATTGCAGAAGTCTGAAAAAGTTTACGACGGCTGAAATTAATGTGTTGCATGCTGGAACTCGAGGTGGGCGGGTGGATCTTCTGCGCTGATTATAGCCACGTTCAATGCGGGCTCCAAATCACGATTCGGGTGGCGGGCCGTCGCCGCAAAGGCAAACTAGGCAACTTCAAATGCTGTTCACGTTCCCTTACGCCACTTTACGAGCACATTCAAGCGACTTCTGCGAGCGAAGGCGTGAGCGAAGGTTACCGTGAACGAAGCAGTGGGAATGCCTGCAAATCGAGTTGTTTCCTGAAGGGACACGTCGGCGGCCTGGCGAAACGTCGAAAAGAATGCGACCCCTCCCGCAATTTCACCCTAGAGAACAAAATGTGTTTTCCGAAACCGCCGCTTTTTTATTGACAGGCTTTTTGCATGCGTCGTAGTGACCTCCGCAACATCGTTATTATTGCCCACGTCGACCATGGAAAAACTTCCCTCGTCGACTGCTTGCTGCGGCAAAGCGGCCAGTTCCGCGATTCGCAACTGCAAGGACAGCAGATTCTTGACAGCAACGATTTGGAACGTGAACGCGGAATCACGATTCTCAGCAAGAACATTGCGTTGCATTACAAAGGTGTGAAGATCAATATCATCGACACCCCTGGCCACGCCGACTTTGGTGGCGAAGTGGAACGTGTCGTGCGCATGGCTGACGGGGCTCTGGTGCTTATCGATGCTGCAGAAGGCCCGATGCCGCAAACGCGGTTTGTGCTTTCGAAGGCGCTCGAAGTTGGCGTCAAGCCGATTGTGGTGATCAACAAAATCGACCGACCGGATGCACGCGCGAAAGAGGTGCTGGACGAAGCTCTTGAGTTGCTCGTCGATCTCGGCGGCGAAGATTACATGGACAACTTCCTGCACATTTATTCTTCGTCGAAGGAAGGTTATGCAACGCATGATCCGAACGTGCGCGGCGATTCGATGGAGCCGTTGCTGAATCTGGTCTTGGAGAGTATTCCCGGACCTGAAGTCGAGCCGGATGCTCCGCTGCAAATGTTGGTAACAAACCTCGACTGGTCGGAGTACGTCGGACGTATCGCTGTTGGCCGTGTACAAGCTGGCACGTTGAAAGCTGGCCAGCAGATCGACTTGGCGAAGCCGCATGACCGCATCGCTCAAGCACAGGTTACTTCCCTATCGACTTTCGATAAGCTCGGTCGAGTCGAAGTGAATGAAGTTACGGCAGGTGATATCGCCGCCGTGGTCGGTCTTGAGGATGTTGAAATCGGGGATACTATTGGCACGCGTGGCGAACTGCGACCAATGCCGCGTCTGACGGTGGATGAACCGACGCTGGAAATGGTGTTCAGTGTCAACACATCTGGTTTTGCGGGGCGCGAAGGAAAGTTCGTGACGACGCGACAGTTGCGTTCGCGGCTCGAAAAAGAGTTGGAGCGGAACGTTGCGCTGAGGATGGCGCCGGTCGAAGGCACGGAAGGTTACGCAGTTCGCGGTCGAGGTGTTTTGCATCTCGCAATTCTGATTGAAACGATGCGTCGCGAAGGCTTCGAACTGTCAGTAGGTAAGCCCCGTGTCGTCGTGCGCGAAATCAACGGCAAGCTTCACGAACCGTTTGAAACGCTGACCGTGGAAGTACCCACGGACAAAGTTGGACCGGTAATGGAACTAGCTGGTTATCGCCGTGGAACAATCGAAGAGATGATTCCTCGCGGAAGCTATTCGCTGCTGCGATTTTCGATACCGGCTCGCGGTTTGATCGGACTGCGAACGCGATTGCTTAACGCAACTCAAGGAACAGCGATCATCAACCATCGATTCTCCGGTTACAAACCGCAAGAAGGTGACGTTCCGCGTCGCGCGAACGGTGTATTGGTGTCGATGGTTGCAGGCAAAGCTGTTGGATTCGCTTTGTTCGGGCTGCAGGATCGCGCGGAGTTGTTTGTTGGTCCAGGCGAAGAGATCTACGAAGGTATGATCGTAGGTGAGAACGCTCGAGATTCTGACATGGTTGTAAACCCATGCCGAGAAAAGAAATTGACCAACGTGCGAGCGGCTGGTTCGGACGAAAACATCATTCTCAAACCACCTCGTGCCATCTTTCTTGAAGCAGCCCTCGAGTATATCGAAGACGACGAATTGGTTGAGATTACTCCGAAGTCGATTCGCCTGCGCAAGATGAAGTTGCGAGAATCAGACCGCCGTCGTCCGTCGCGTCTTGGAACTTAATAGTCAGTGCGATGTAGAAAGACCGGTGACATGACAACTGGCGAGATTCGCGAGCGTCTGCTGTAGGGTGCAGATGCTTGTTTGCGTTTCGCGTTGGTGGGGACATTACTCGACTTCTGCAAACTCGAGCGGTTGGGATTCGGCGAGCAGGCGGAGCTTATCCATCGCTCGCTTCTCGAGTTGTCGAACTCGCTCTTTTGAAACACCGAGTGCGTCCGCCAGCGATTGTAAGGTTTGAACCCGTCGATGACCTCCTAGTGAAAAACGGGCTCTAATGATGAACTTTTCACGTCGGTCGAGTTGATCGAGCAGCGCGCCGAGGTGCTGACGCATTGTGCTCCAGCGGCCCTCGCTCATCGACGGACAGTGGATATCGTCAGCCACATCGAGTCCTGGTTCGTAAACGCTGTTGGTTACTTTTAGACGTTCTTCCTGCCGCTCCATGACCATGCGGTAACAATTGCGTCGAACGACTTGAGTTGCGTAAGTGCTGAAGCGGAAACCGCGATCGTAGTCAAACTTTTCGACCGCTCGCATCAGTGCAATGATCCCATCGCTTAACAAGTCATCGAAGCTGCACTGGGTGTTTGCAAATTTCTTGACGATCGAAATAACCAGCCGCAAGTTCGCTTGAACAATGTTGTCGCGATGCCAATTGGCGGCGCGTAGCAAACCCTCAGCTCGCTCCAAGTCCCACTGACCACTCTTCGCTTTACTGGGCTCAGCCTCATCACCGAGAATTCTTGAAGCGCGGTAGCGGAGGTAATTCATGCGCTGAAACATCGAACGTTCTTGATCAGGTGTCAACAAGGCTCGTTCGCATAGGCCGGCAAGATGAGTTGGCATGCTAGCCAATTTTGCCGATCGTTTGGCAGCAACTTGCAATGTGAGCAGAAGTTCATCGCCAAGCACCGTAGTCTCGGCAGATCGCAGCTTAAACGACTCGTTCGGTATATGTTCTTTCGCCTCCTTCCGCAATTCCGCAATGCGGTTCGCATCTACTTCTACGTCGCCCGGTTCCATGCTGAGTTGACAGTACTCGAGAAACGCGAGTTCAAGAGACTTACGTTGGAACGTGCGCGCCGGGCTGGCTGACTTGGCGTATCGAGCACTTTTGCGAACCGGTGTGAGTATCATCTAGTCACCTGCGTTTTCGTTTAAACCGTTCAAATCATTCAATCCGCTCACAACGTTCTACCGCGATCGCCGCATCTGAGCAACCTACTTTTTCGATTAATTTGTGTGAATTTCCCGCCCTTTTGTGAAAGCCACCTTTTTGGGAGAGGAGGTTTGGGTTTACTAGACGGCGTACTATACTTACGAAGCGTTCAAAACGCTCAGCCGGTCGGCTCCCGTAGAAACGCGCCTCGCACCCTCAAATTTGGACGGCCAGTGGAAGATCAACTATCGACTCGACAAGTTGCCGAAGCGCTTAAGGTCTCCGAGTCATCGGTAAAGCGTTGGTGCGATCGGGGGGCGATCCCAACGATTAGGACTTTAGGAGGCCATCGCCGCATTCCGCTTGGCGGATTGATGAAGTTCCTTGAGGATACCAATCGCCAAGTGCTTGTCCCGGCCAAACTCAAGGAGAACGACGAGCCGACATTGCGGTTTCCGGACAACGTTGAGCCAGAGGATTTGCTTCCCCAATTTATCGAAGCGGTAGTGCAGGGCGACGAGCCAGCGTGCCGTACGTTGCTGACGAAACACTACGCGCAGCACGAGAGTTTTGCCAACCTCGCTGACGAATTTATCGCTGCGACTTTCCATCGACTTGGCGAGCTGTGGGACTGCGGTAGTCTCGAGGTTTACCAAGAGCGGCGTGGATGTGAAGTTTGTCATCGAGTGTTGCATGAGTTCCATCGGTTAATACCTGCAGCGCCGCCGAACGCGCCGGTCGCAATTGGTGCATCTCCTTCAGGCGACCAGTACACTCTGCCGGGTCAGATTATTGAGTTGGTCTTGCGAGAATGCAGTTGGCGAGCGACGAACTTGGGTGCGAATTTGCCGTTCGAGACGATCGCGCAAGCCGCTCGGACATACAATCCGAAGCTGCTTTGGTTGAGCGTTTCGCATTTGGAGGATGAAGCCAAGTTCGTGACCAATTATGCTGCATTTCGCGAGCAATTACCAGCGCAAACGCTAGTGATTCTTGGAGGACGCGCTTTGCATGATGGCTTGCGACCCAAGCTGAAGTACACGGCGCATTGCGATAACATGCAGCAACTGGCCGCGTTTGCATCTGCGCTTCACGGCTCTCCTCAGAACTTCAGCACCTCGAACAACTAAGGCCGAAATAAGGTCAAACAACCTGCGTGGCAGAGCACTCTGCCAACTGGCTTTTAGTTTTTTGCGAACGCGGCGGAGCACTTCGAGAGAAGCGTCGCCCATTGCGGGGCTGTCTGATTGATCTGTTGCTCTCGGGCACGGGCGATGGCTTGACGATACGGTAGCGGTTCGTTGAGCCATTGGTTAAGTTTGCTACGTAAGCTCTCGACGTCGCCGTCGCGAAACGTCAATGCACTCGCTGGTTCGCAGTCGACGACGTTTCGAAGTTCAGGGCTATCGGGGGCGATAAAGGGAATTGAGCTGGCAGCACACTTTGGAATCAACCAGCCCAGTCCATGTCCGCGCGCGGGGATAACGCACAGATCAGCGACGCGTAGCACTTCGTCCAAATCTTCGAAAGCGCCTGGCATGACAACTAGATTATGCCAGCCGTTGTAGCGCAGTTGATCATAAAATCGCGAACGCTCAGCGCTATCGCCCAGTAGCCAGACTCGCAGCGCGCGGTGCTCCTGAACCAAGGGGCCAATCGCGCGAATCAGCAATTCAACGCCCGCGCGGCGCGTCAATTCCAGTGGACACACGACAACTCGATCCGTGCTGCGCACAAAGAGATCGTGATTGATATCAGCCACCGCGTTTCGAGCCGCCGCGCGCGCCAAATCGGTACGACTGATCGGTGTACTTGCATCCGGCACGCGTTCGATCTTCTCTTCTTGAATTCCGATCGCTCGCAGTCGCTGAAGAGCGTCAACTCTGGGGACAACAATCAGAGCCGCTCGGCGAATTGCCTCCAAAGTTCGCGTTCCGGGTTGCCAACGAGGATCGTAACCTTCAGCCAATTCAACTGGGTCAAAGCGGACGATTACTGGTGGTCGGTGCAAGCCAGGAACCTGTGTTATGATCACTTGGGCTTCGAGGTCCGCCGCATCGCAGTAGATTAAATCGAAGTTGCCAACGTTCTTGGAAACCCAATCCGCTAACCCGCGTCCATAACGCGCCGCACGCATCGGATTCGTCGGAGCGTATTCCAATCGATGCACCGGCATCTCGCGGAAATCGACACGCGTCGACCAACTCGAATGCCACCGCGCGGTAATAATGGAGACACTAGCACCGTGAGCTTGAAGTGAACTACTCCAGCTCATCAATCGTTGCGTAACATCGGAGCTGCTGGGCCAGAAGCGGCGAGTCACGATAAGAACGCGCGGTAATTCGCTTGGCGCCCTGCTCGCCACTACGCTCGCCGCTGCGGTCATACCAGTTCGGCCTCAATTTCTGCAGGTTCGAGGACTGCCAAGAACGGCAGGTTGCGATACAAATCTTGATAGTCTAGTCCATACCCGACAACAAACTCATCCGGGATCCGAAAAGCAACAAAATCCGGTGCCATCGCAACGGTTTGTCGCCCTTCTTTGTGAAGCAGTACGGCACTGGCGAGACTCTTTGGTCCCATCGATTCGATCCTCCGCAACACTTCTTGCAAAGTCTTGCCAGTATCGAAGATATCGTCGATCACGATTACGTCGCGATCGGTCACATCGAGCATCATATCGTCGCGAATCCACAAATCGCCCGAATGGGTTCCACCCCGATAGCTGCTCGCTTGAATCAGGCTCACGCGCACCGGCATAGTCAATCTACGAATCAGATCGGCCATCAACACAAGCGAGCCGGTCATGACTCCAACAATCGTCAATTGCTGATTTCCGTACTTTGCCGAAATCTGAGCCGCCATAGCGTCGACGCCTGCCTGCAGTTGCTGCTCATTCAGCAAAGTTCTCACGAGCCGTTCCAGTACGAAGAGATGTCAGAAATTGGAATTTGAAAAACATGGCTGCTAGTACAACGCAGCCACGGGTTCTCAACATTGAAGCAACTTTTCCGTCACTTAAATTTAGCGTTCCATTATAACGCGGCCTAGCTAGGCATGCTTTAAATCGAGTCCGACACTGCCACATCCGTCAAAAACGCGGTCGGCAACACAGCTCCAAGAAGCCGCGATCAGAGCGATGCGCGCGTTTTTTCACTTAAGATGCGGGTCGCTTCGTGATAAACGCGTTCCAGTTTTACTCGGTCGGAGCCCACTACGGACTCCTCCGGCACGCTCTCCCAAATCTGCTGTGCATGTGTTCGAAGCGTCTGTATATCCTCGCTTCTTCGAGTTCGCTCAGCGGTTGCAGAAATCGCTTCCAAAAGACGAATGGAAATCAGCGGAGTAGCGCGACCAGCATCCCGGATTTGATTGAAGGTGATGTTCGCCACGCCCGCGAATGATACGGAATTTGCGATAACTCGAAGTTGTCCGTCAGAGTCAAATCGGCGCTCAGAAGGTAGCTCGCGACCAGCCAATTGGCAGAGGCCCACGGTCAGCCAATCGATGCAACTGACGGCAGTAAATGGATCGTTGATGCCGGGCGACAAGGC
>JBGSJB010000683.1:0-3005 GCA_041742175.1 Pirellulaceae bacterium | reverse complement strand
CGGCCCGTTCTTGCGTTTTTCAGTGACTTACATCGCTGAAGATGAAGCTGCCGAGGATGCACTGATGGCTGAAAGCGCAAAACGTTTGAGTTCGCTGAAGTTGCAATTCTAAAACTAATGGCTATCAACGGTCGGACTGTCGCTTAGAAATCCTGGCTTGGTTTCGCGCAGGATTTCAGCGATCGCGGTGCGTTCTAAAGCAGACAAGCTTTCATAGCCTTGGGGCGATTCCGTGGCAGTTAGAATTTCCGTGATACGATTCCGGACAGAGTTTAAAACAGGCGGTGGCAAGCGATCGAAAGCTTCGCTGTAGATCAGGTAACTGCACGGATACTTGAGCAGCCTTCGCGTTAGGTCGAGCTGCCGAAGGCTGCGTCCTTGTGAATCTCGTTTCTCCGATGCAGTGAATTGTTCCGAAAAGCCTGACGTGCCAGCGATCGGATTGGTCAGTTCGACTTCGTCCGCGAATAGCATGTACCGCACGAGCGCTTCGGAAGCAGATGCGATGCGGCGCGTGGTCGATTCGCTGACCGTATCAAGCGGTCGACCAAGCGCTTCGTTAATGCCATGGTCGTAGTAAGCTGCTGCACGCGCTTCCATCGCGGCTCTTGCGATCAAATTATGCATTTGCGTTTGATGCTCGAGTACCAGCAGCGCCACCACATCGCTGTGGCCGTTCAAATAGGGCGTCGTGTTAATCAGCTTATCGAGAGTCAGTTGATTCGCGCCTGCGTCGACATCCATCGCTTCGGGATCGTTGCGATTGCTGGCGCGAACATTGCCGAGATGTCGCATTTCACCGTGCGAACCGGTTACGTACCAACCTCCCCAGCGCTGTTCAAAGGGACTTGCGTGGTCCGTGACATAGGTTCGGGTTCCCGTTCGTGGCCGCCCGTTGATGTCTGGATAGACGCTGCGGATCAGATAGCCCGGAACGCTTTGGGTGCGTGTGGTTGCGTGGCAGGTGAGGCATTGGCCGCGATCGCGTGTGATGCGAGGCGGCGCGTCGGAGTATTGATCCATCGTGTAAAAAACGGCACCTAACTCAGGATCGGTTGCCGCCAATTCAACGACGTCCCCGTGTTGGCACCAACCCACATAGACGTCGTCATTGAAGTACAGTGCGCGCGGTGTTCGGGGGCTGATCTTATGTAACTGCAGCGAGGTTTTAGAAAACACCAGCACCTGCGAGAGCTCGGAGACTTCCAAGTGCTTAAGCACCTCGGGCAGCCATCCGTGGGCTTCGTCATATTCGAATTGCACGTCGCCCTTTTCGATGGCTGTGGCAAGCTTCGCAACTCGATCGTGAGATTCGACTTCACCGTAGTTGATCGGCGGTTTTTCGAAATCAAACTGAGCGTGAACTTCGCGCGCTGACAGCCATAGCGCGAGCAACGCTGGCACCAACAGAAATCCGTATCGAATGCAACGCATCTTAACTGCCCTCGCTACCCGGTAGACTCCCACGTGCATCAATCTCTTGCACCATTCTTCTGCACTTTCCACGGTATCCCCGGTTAAATAGGATGTCAATATCCAATTTTGATGCTAGTGCGGGGATTCTCGCGAATCGCAACAGAAAAGCACTATTTCGTTTGGCTTCGAATGAAAGCCCAACCACTTCGAAGGCGCTCAGACAGAGTGCGAGCATGGAAGAACTTCAGTAGGTGAGTTATCACGGCGGGGTTCGATGCAACTTTGCGATCGAAGTGCGGCATCCAGCGACCTCGACGTTCGCAGATTACTTTCGGTCTCGTCATCTCCAACAGGCCTTCTGGACCGCGAGTCACACCCCAACCGCTGTGACCGCGACCGCCGAACGCAACGCGGGGATCAGCGGTAGGAACCAGTGTGTCGTTTATCGTCACACAGCCGGCTTGAATGAGCTCAGCCCAGTGTGAAGCATGCGGTTCAGGACCGAAGACTGACGCGCCCAGATGATAAGGGCATGTTTGATCGATCCGAACCGCTTCGGTCATGTCGGTAACTTGGATGAGCGACGCAAGGGGAGCGAACACGTCGGCCGATGCGATCTGCATTTGGGGCTGAACATCCGTTAGAACGGTTGCGCTGAAGTGTTCGTTTGTCGATGAGTGAGACGCAACGCGTAAACGTTTTGCGCCGCCAGACAGTGCTTCGTCGATCAGCGAGTTGGCTTGTTGCAGGATCTGCGGCCGCAGGTTGACCGGTTGGGCGTCGGCCAAGTCACTCGCGATCAAATCCGAAAGGGGAGCATAGTTATCGGCCGTTACAAAGATCCTTCGCGGAGCGATGCAAGTGGCACCGCCATTCATTTTGAGCGCGAAACCGATCGACCGCGCCGCGCGCTTTAAGTCAGCTTGAGGCAACACAAAGACGGCATCACAACCGCTGAGTTCCATCGTAGAAGGCGTCAATGAGTCAGCCAATTTGTGAAGCACTTTGCGACCGGTTCCCACGGAGCCGGTCAAGATAACTTTGTCGACGCCAGCTTGAATCGCCGCTTCGCCAGCTTCAACATCACTTGGCAAGACTTGCACAAGCTCTTTCGAAACTCCAGCCGCCTCAAAGCACTCGCGGAGCAGTCCCGTGACGCGTTCGCAACCAGGCGATGGTTTTACAAGAACCGCATTCCCCGCAGCTACCGCTTGGACCATCTGAACTCCCGCTAGTAGCAGCGGGTAATTCCAAGGAGCGAGGATTAGGATTAAGCCCCACGGTTCCGGTCGAACGGAAACGCCAATGCGGCCCATCCACCAGGAGCCTAGTAGAGTTTGATGCGAATAGGGGGCGAGTAGACGCGGACCATACTTAGCGGCGTAGCGACACGCGTCGGCGAGCGGAAAGACCTCGGAAGCCAGGATCTCGGCTGGAGTTGCGCTCCGGTCGATCGCAGCAACTAATTCGGCACTGCGTTCGACAATCTCGGTGGAAATGGCAGCGACCGCCCGAAACCGGTCTCGGCGAGCCCTATTCCACCACTTAAGCTGGGCATCGATTGCGGCTTTTCGGGCTTTGGTAACAAT
>JBGSJB010000682.1:0-1510 GCA_041742175.1 Pirellulaceae bacterium | reverse complement strand
ATAGCGCCCCAGTTCATCGTCATCGCCGTCATCCCGCCTGGTGGCACGCATCAAGCTCGCTACTGGTGCCGCTCACTGCGCGAAGCCGGCTACACTGGCTTCATCGTGCTCGGCTGCTACGGTCGCTTCAAGAACTACGATCGCTTGTTCGTCAACTTTCGCAGAGCCGGTGCGAACTGGTTTACTACAACGGTTGACCAGACGCTGCGCCGCATCCGCAGCGTCGCCGACAAATCCAACGGCCCGCAAAAACGGCTGAATGACATTCGCTAAAGTCTTTATCAATACAAGCCCGCAGCGCAAGCAAGGGACTTCCAAGCATGGGACTACCAAGCAAGGGACTACCTAGATCCGTAGGTCATCACTCGCTCATCACTCGCTTGCGCGTCGGGCTTGTTGCTGACCTTAAAATCTATTCAAACTCCAGATCTTTTTTGTCCTGCGCTTCGGGCGCATACAGACTACTTGCTCAAGTTCTATTTCAGAATTGACGAAACGTCTGCTTCCACCCTGGGTCCAAAAATGCTTCCGATCGGGATAACGCAGCTTTAGCGTTCTCGTACACCACGCCTGAAATTGCGATCGAACGGTCTTTGCGTCATAACCAGAATCTGCGACAACGACGTGTACATACATAAAGACTCCAACCTCGTACTGCACAGTGCTTATTGACGACACTCGCCACCGTGGATCGGTCTTCAATCGTCAACTCGTAAGTGGTCCACGAAGCTCGCATCTTCCCTAATCACACCGCTGGCAATTAGGTTTTGACCTTTCGCCAACGGTTGCGGGCAACGCGTACGATGCGCCGTAGAAGTTTCTCGCAGTAGTCGAGCAGTACGCCGAGCCCTGGCGTATGTGGAACCAACATCGCTAAGCCAACCACCGCTAAAAATCCACCAGGTCCCGGCAGCCAACCAATGGCCAGTCCGATGACCACGAGCGCGAGCGCAGTGCTAATGGATGCGATTCGACCAGTTGGTCGCTTCTCGTATTCCTTCAACTTGTACGTCTTAAAATCACGGAACCGCTTACCGGGTGGTGCGGTTCGCAACTGCGCGAAATCCGCTTTGATCGACTTCCACATCATTGAACCAAACATTCTGCCAACTCAAACCAAAGCCTACAGCGATTGTTGAACGAAGCGGAGCAGGTCGCTAATCAATCGCTCTTTGTGACTCGCAAACAAACCGTGCGGTCCATCAGGATACTCAATCAGCTGTGCACCTCGAATGCCAACCGCCGCAGCGCGACCCGCCGCATCGATCGGAACCGTGCGATCATCGGTACCATGGATTACCAGCGTCGGCACCTTGAAGGCTGGCAAATCCGGTCGGAAATCTGTTATCGCAAACGCGTTGGCACAATCGAACGTCGCTTTCAAACTCGCCTGCATCGCTTGGGACCAAGACCAATGCAGCACCTCTTCGCTGACGTTGCGATTGATCAAACCGACACTGAAGAAATCCTTGAAGAACTGTGCAAAGAACGCCGCGCGATCCTTCAGCAT
>JBGSJB010000681.1:0-2137 GCA_041742175.1 Pirellulaceae bacterium | reverse complement strand
CGAGCGGCGGTGACCGAGTCGCTTGATCCGGCTTCGAAGAATATCGACGGCGATAAGAATTCTCCGATGCAAGCGTTTGCTTGGCTGCACGAGTACACGCGACCGAACGGTGAAGGTAAAGGCAAGTCGTTCTGTACAACTGGCGGTGCTTCGGTTGACTTGGTGAACGAAGACTTGCGGCGGATGATTGTGAACGCGGCGCTTTACTTGACGGACCAGGATGTGCCAGCGAAAGCGGATGTTGCTTACGTCGATCCGTACTATCCGAGTTTCTTTGGGTTTATCAATGATCCAGACTATTGGAAGAACGCGAATCTGAAGCCCGAAGATTTGGGGTTAGGTAAGTCACCGAATCTGCCGGATCCGAAGGGATCGCCGGAATGGAAGTTTCGGGATGCTCCGAGTGTTAAGTAAGTCGCGAACGTGCCGCTGCTGACGCGCTGGTTGAAGTTTGTGGGGTTGCTCGTTGCATCTTGGTGCGTGATGACTGTCGTGCACGAGTTGGGGCATGTCGTTTGTGGATTGGCGTGCGGCGGAACCCTGACCAGTGTTGACTTGTTGCCGTGGCATTTACCGTACAGCTTGTTTCAACCGGATCCGCATCCACTGGTGACGCTTTGGGGCGGACCGATTTTCGGCGCTGTGGTTCCAGTGTTGTTTGCAGTTGTATTTCGGGCGAAGTGGGTGTGGTTCATCGCCTATTTTTGCGTGCTAGCCAATGGGGCTTATATCGCAACGGCTTGGTTCACGGGCGATCAGTACTTGGACACGCCGAAGTTGTTGGAGCATGGTGCGCATCCGGCTTCGATCGCTATTTATTGCTTGGTGACGATCGGTGCTGGGTACGTGGGCTTCAGGAAGCAGTGCGTGGCGGTGTTGGATGGTGGGAGGAGTGAGCCTGAGGCGCTACTAGCCGACTTAGAGCAGTGAAAAACCATACTAAAGATCGGCTAGCGCCTCAGGCTCAAGAGCGGGCGTTGGACCAGAGTTGAACGAGTTCGACGGCGTGGGCGACGGCGGTGGTCATTTCGGTGAGCGATGCGAATTCGAGTACGGAGTGGATGTTGTGTTGGCCGACGCTGAGGTTTGGGGTCGGGAGGCCTTTCTCGCTGAACATGGCTCCGTCGGTACCGCCACGGATTGAACCGAGTTTGCTGGTGATGTTGAGCTCCGCGAAGGCTTCGATCGCTAACTGAACAACTTGAGGATGACGTTTGAGCGAGTCGGACATGTTGCGATACTGGCGCGTCCGATGAATCTCGAATTTGAGGCCGGGCATTTGGGATTCAAGGTGGGCTGCGGCGCGAGCGACAACGCTGGCATGGTCATCAAGTTTCGCGGTGTCAAAATCGCGGAGCAGAATGCGCACTTCCGCTTCGCCAACTCCGCCGCTGATGTGATAAGGATGAAGAAAACCATCGCGGTCATCGGTTGACTCAGGAGACTGCGAATCGAGTGGCAGCGCGGCGATCAACTTGGCTAGGCCACGTGCGGCGTTGATCATGCGGCCTTTGGCGATGGCTGGATGGATGTTGTGGCCGATGGCGCGGACGACAAGTTGGTCGGCTGAAAAGTTTTCGTTCTCAATTTCGCCGCTGCCGCTACCGTCGAGTGTGTATGCGGCTGCGGCACCGGTTTTGTTCATGTCGACGTGGCCAGTTCCGTTGCCGATCTCTTCATCGCAAGTGAAAAGAATACGAATGGGGCCGTGAGGGATCGAAGGGTATTCGATCAAGTGATGCGCGAGTTCCATGATGGCGGCTACACCGGCTTTGTCGTCGCCACCGAGCAGTGTCGTTCCGTCGGTGGTGATAAGGCAATGGTCGATCATCGAGAGCAGGGCAGGGCAGCCGCTGGTGGTGATGGCGTTGCCTGCGGGGAGCTGGATGTCGCCGCCTGCGTAACGCTCGATGACTTGAGGTTTGACGTTGTCGCCTGGGGCTTCCGGTGAGGTGTCGAGGTGAGCGTTGAAGAGAATCGTTGGCAACGGTCCGGGTACGGTGGCTGGGATCGTGGCCCAGACGAGACCATGTTCGTCTTGGTGTACGTCTTCAGCACTCATCGCTTTCAGTTCGGAGACGAGCAGTTGGCCGAGTTCGAGTTGGCCGGGGCTGCTGGGGTAAGTCGTGCTGTCCGC
>JBGSJB010000680.1:0-3371 GCA_041742175.1 Pirellulaceae bacterium | reverse complement strand
ACTTCTGGATCGAAGAAATACTCGATATGCGACGTGAACGGATCCACTTCGTTTCGATTCACGCGGCCATCAAAGCGACGATTCGGATGGATGGTGAAGTAGATTCCGCCCGTTTCGTACGTCAATCGGCTGAGCGCGTAGGGACCGAATCCGGAATCGACGACTGGTTCGTTGTAGAAGTCGTCCTTGAATCCCACTTTGACGCGTTCAGGCATCAGTGATTCGGGGCCCTGGTCGACTTCAGCCCACTGCGGTGTTTGATCAAATTTGGTGTCAGGGTCGATGTACTTGATGTACGTCGTGCTGCGCCCGAACGGAGCTGGAACGCCGAGCACATAGACGGGAATCGCGTACTTGCGGCACTCTTTGATCGTAGTATCGAGACCGTCGGTATCGCTGCCGCGTTCGTCCGTCACAGCGATGAATAGCACGTTGCGAGCGTCTCTGCCGGTTCGGAACGATTTGTACTTATCAGTCGCCAAAAAAAGCGCGTGGAAGATCTTTTCATCGCCCGATGGATCGACCTGGATCGAATCGATGGCGTCGCGAATTTCGTCGATCTGCGCCGTCGGCTTTTTGGTCAGCAGATGCACCTGTTCGCCAAACGCAAAAATACTGGTCAGCAGCGGTTCTTCGCCCACGGGTGCCTTGTCGTCTTCCTCACCTTGAGCTTTGCGAACAATGCCCAGTTCTTCGTAGATGCGGTTAAAGCGATCGCTGATTTCCTTGCGACGAATTTGCAGGCTGATGGATTGGTCGAAGAACCACACGACCAGAGTTGGTCGATCTTCCATCGACTTGAGAATCTCGTAGCTAATGCGATCGACGGCGCCGTCTGTTCCGGTAGCGCCGATGCCAGTCATGCCTTGCACGACCGAGTCGCTGCGCACGAGACCGACCGCTTGTTGCATGCTGCTGGAACCGAAACTCGTTGCCATCACAGGCATGCTTGGGGTCGGTGCTGGAATTTCGGAAAGTTCAGCTAAAACTGGTGCCATGCTGAGTGCCATACCGGAATCTTCATTCCCATTCGCACCGATCTCGTCCAGCGGCTCATCGGAGATTGCCACTTCGTCGATCAGTTTAAATTCGTCGAGCGACGCGGTGGGTTCGGGTGCGTCCAACGTCACACTTGAAGGAGTCTGCTCAATCATCACGGGAGCGGCTGCGAGCGCCAGAATCAAAACGACGTGAACCATCAAGCTGACGAGGAAGGCTTGTTTGTCGTTATCGAACCAGGACGAGAACGATGTCCCTTCGAACTCGCCATCTTCCGAATCCTCTTCGGCACCAGCTTCAACGTCGGTGATGCTGCCGTTTTCGTTAGCAGCTGCTTCGCCAACGACTTCGCAATCCTCAGCGGGCTGGGTGGAGGATTCCTCCAGCTCTTCAGCGAATTCGTCGTCCAGCCGTTTTAGCATCGATCCTGACCTCTAGTCTTCACGATCCGTTTATATTGATCAGATATTGCCTGCCAGCGCCCGGAGCCACGCTTTCCGGCCACGTCCTCAACTTTACTAGCTTAACAAAGCGGATCGTCAGAGTAAAACCGCAAAGCGTTCGCCAGCATCGATTTTGGGTTTCGGGCTGAGAAAACACCCACCAGAAGTCAGCGATTGGAACGGCCAAAAGTATCCAGTCATGCAGAATCTGTGCGAAACCGGTTGCGACATTGCCGTTGTTATCGCGGTTGGTGCCACCCACAGTTGGGGGCACCCAACATCTAGTTTGTTTTTAGCCCAAGGTTGCGAGCGCAGCGTACCCCGGGGGGTTGCGACCGTGAAGTTCGCGATTGCTCAACCCCCTTGGGGTAAATATTCGCGTTGCGCGGAATCCCCAGGGTAGCTCGCTGCGCTCGCAACCCTGGGCTGTGAAACGCAACTCCTTCGGAGTAAATCTAATTCTCCTGCAAGGCACACTCTGCAAGCTGGGCGGTTAATTTATCTGGGCCACAATTTAATGGATCGCGTAAATATTCGCGTTGCGCGGAATCCCCAGGGTAGCTCGCTGCGCTCGCAACCCTGGGCTGTAAAACGCAACTCCCTCGGAGTAAATCTAGTTCTCGTGCAAAACAAACGCAAATCAAATTCTCGCGCAGGTTAGACGCGGCGTGCTGGGCACGCGGTAATTAATCCGGGCTCCAAACTTCGACTTGTTATATTCCGTGGGCTCGCAAACTCAGCGCTTTGCTCAAAAGCTGGCCGTGGGTTACACGTTAGGACGACCGCAGTGTGGGCACGCTGGAGCTTGCGGTGACACCATCCCACCGCAATCAGCACATTGCCTTACGTTTGCCGGAACGTGCGATCGCTTCGACGCTTGAACGTACAGCACGATCACCACAACCACAACTGGGATGACGAGCATCGCTCCGATGACTGCGAGAATTAACATCTCTTGGATGCCGATTCCAAACATGATGGTACTTTCTTAAGTTTAATTGGCTTGCGAATTCATCCAATGAGTTTCAATCCAACAGTTCCTGCTTCGTGCGACTGTGCCGGATTATAGCTGACGACTCTGCGCGCGTCGCAAACGACGCGGCACGATACGATAGTGCCGAGCGAGTTTCCGTCAGATCGTTTCAACTAGACAGAGAGCCGTCGGTCAATGCAGTATGACACTATCGTTACCGCTCCGGGAAGTCTCGGTGATGTGAATCCGTTGCTTGGCATTGCACAGAGTTTGCAGGCCCGCGGTCGAAGAGTGCTTTTCCTAGTCGCTGAACCTTACATACCGCTGGCCGAGCGTGCAGGCTTGCAAACGCGCGTGATAACCACTCGGCCCGAGTTCGATGCGCTGGTGAGAAATCCCGATATATGGCATCCGAAACGTGGACCTAAATTGTTGCTTGATCACATGCTTGGCAAAGCGATTGAGCCGCATTACGAATGGTTGCTCCAGAGTTGCGTGCCGGGCGAAACGCTGCTGGTCAGCCATATGTTGGACTTCGGCGGCCGTGTTTTTCGTGATCGATTTCCGCAAACAAAACTAGTGACCGTCGCGCTGGCGCCCGCAGTTTTTCGTTCGCTCACCGCACCACCACGCTTAACTCGAATGGGCCTCGAGTGCAAAATGCCACCCACCATGCTCCGCGCCGCTTACTGGTTAGCAGATCGCTTCATCGATTCGCAAGCGCTCAAGCACATCAATCCGCTGCGAAAGCGAATCGGGCTTGCGCCAGTGCGGCGCATGATGAAGGAGTGGTGGATGTCGCCCGATCTTGTGCTGGCGATGTTTCCGGATTGGTACTCAGTGCCAGCGACCGACTTGCCCTCCCGTGTGCAGACCGTTGGATTTCCGCTGACCGACAGCGCGTCGTTTGTTGCGCCCGAAGTGGACGCACAGTTGCGGCAAGTCTTGACGAAGTT
>JBGSJB010000679.1:0-7023 GCA_041742175.1 Pirellulaceae bacterium | reverse complement strand
TGCCGAGCCGCAGCTTACGGTTTCTTCGTTTACGATGCAGCCAACGAGCGCATGAAGCCTGATCTCGAACGCGAATCGACGTATATGGATCGCAACTTTGCCGACTCGATCCAAAAGCTCAAGACTTCCATGACGGATTTCCATGCGCCAACGGATCAGAAGCTCTTGGCGGGCTTGCTGCATCGCTTATCCAAATTGCCCACCGCCATCGGAATCGCTGCGCTGAAACCGCTTCTCGCTGATGCCACAGCGATCGATGCGCAAGCCGCCTGGCTGACATCGAACACCAAACTTGGCGACGTCGCTTTCGTGGACGCGTGCCTTGCCAAGTCGGCTGAGGAACTTGCCAAGTCGGAAGATCCGATGGTGCGATTGATCGTGCAGCTCTATCCAACTTACCTGAAAATGCGCGAGACCGACAAAGCGCGCGAGGGCCGACTCGGTCAATTGTACGGACCGTTGATCGACGTCAAGCAGCAGTTTCTCGAACGCGACTTCGTACCTGACGCGAACAGTACTTTGCGAATGACTTCGGGAAGAGTTCGCGCGTACTCGCCGTCGGATGCAATCATTAAAACTCCGATTACCACATTTAAAGGTGTGATTGAAAAGACGACCGGCATTGAGCCGTTTGATACTCCGGTGGCGGTCCTGGAAAAATACCGCACTGCTGCTGACAAACGCTTTACAAGTACCACGGTCAACGACCTGCCCGTTGCGATCTTGTACGATGCCGACACAACCGGTGGAAATTCAGGAAGCCCCGTTTTCAACAGCCGCGGCAATTTAGTCGGCGTCAATTTCGACCGCTGTTTCGAAGCGACTATTAACGACTTCGCTTGGAATACCAACTACAGCCGATCCATCGGAGTCGATATACGTTATGTATTGTGGATCACCGGAGTCGCCTACGGGGCGGAACATTTGTTGACCGAGATGGGCGTTAACCGATAATGGATTCGGACTCGGATTCGGACCGAGCCAACCGATTTAACCGATTGCATGTGGAGCCAAGAAGCCAATATGAGCACAGTTGCAAAACTTTGTGGCTCCGATTTTGATTCGATGGTTGAGCGCGGGGCTTTTGAATCGCTCAGACCGATGAAAATCGAACTGATCAACGGAGAGCTTCGCTTCATGAACCCCGCAAGTCCTATCCATGAGGCCGAAATTGAGTTCTTGACGAATTGATCGTACGCAAATACTGATCTGCGCGAAGTTTCTATTCGTTGTCAATTAAGTATCAATTGCGGCGACCACCGACCTGAACCTGATCTGGCTTGGGTTCGAAAACCGAGTTCAAAACGAGTGCGACCAACGCACGATGATGTTGTTTTGCTGATTGAAATTGCGGATTCTAGTCTTGCGCAGGATCTCGGCGAGAAGGCAACGCTGTACGCTGAACACGGTATACCCGAGTACTGGGTCGTAGACATCGTTGGCAAAAAAGTTCACGTGCATCGCGAACCACACTCAAGGCACTATCGATCAATCGATGAGTTCATGATTCCCACGTCGATCGCGCCGCACTGCCAATCCCAAGCGAGGCTCGACCTTACGGAGCTTTTTGACTTTGATATTTAACGCCGATGCCGCCAGTCGCACAATCGGAGCTCGGCGATCCAGGAATAGTCTTTCGAGTTTCCAGTAATTAACTGAAGCGAATGACGGAGTGCAGTTGCGGCGATGATCAGATCCGCGTCACGGCCTGCTTGGCCTATTTTGCGTGCCGCAACCCAAAGATCAGCGGCACAATCGAGGATGGGGTCGGATATCGGTAGGATTAGCGTGTTTTGGCAGAACGTTTCGAATTGTCCTAACTGGGCGGTTGCAGCCTTTTCTTTTAGGCCGCGCAGTAACTCATATCGAGTCATGCTGGATATCGCAAAATGCCCATACTGCAGCAGGTAGTTAGTGGCATGTTGAATGACAACCGCATTTTTCTGCTTAAGGACTTCATTCAACGTGTCGGTGTCGAGCAATGCAGGTTCCATGCGATTAGCCGGTTGTCCTTGTCAGATCTGCTCGCTGTAAAGCTGTCTGCTCAACTTCCGCCACTTGCTCGTCAGAGAGCCCA
This sequence comes from Pirellulaceae bacterium, assembly GCA_041742175.1. GTDB lineage: Bacteria > Planctomycetota > Planctomycetia > Pirellulales > Pirellulaceae > Aureliella. Next base: position 4,946 of record JBGSJB010000679.1, on the reverse strand, counting down.
GCGTAAACGTTGCACCAATCTGGAAGGCTTCTATGCGATTGCGTTTCCGTCTTGGCCGACTCCTGTAGAAGGCCTAGGTTGCAAATCTGAATGATCAATTGTTGGTTTTCAGCCAAGGGCTGACCGATGACATGCTCTAGGGCGAGCTTGTCTGTCAAACTGATATCGCGGACGTTTTTGGTGATGGTTTCCATGAGCTAATTATACCATTGGCGGAGTCGTAGATCATTTTTGGTAGACCATTTAACGCCGACTTTTGCCAGCCGACGTTCACTGACTAACTTTCGCATTCGCCTCCTTAACATACGCCAACAGTTCGAAGATCTCATCCTGAGTGAACTGATCGAGTAGAGCGGCGGGCATGATGGACTTTGGGCTCTGGACCATGTCTTCGATCTCGGATCGCTCAACAACCGTCGGCTTGATCTGGTCAGGATTGTTGATCAATGAGATCGATTTCTCCGACTCGGCGACGATCACACCCGAGTAAACTTGGCCATCCCGAGTCAGGATGGAGTGCGACGCATACTTGGGATCGATCTTGTGCGAAGGATCAATGATTTCGCGAAGAACAGCCAGCGAATCATCTTGATGTCGCTTGAACACACCATCCAGCTCTGGACCAACGCGTCCACCTTTCCCTTCAATCACGTGGCACTGCAGACAAGTTGCATCGACGAAAAGTTTCGCGCCGATAGCTTGCGACCGACCACGCAAGCCGCTTTCCAACTTGCCTTCAAAGTCTGTCACCTTCCAAGACTTTACGAAGGAACGATTGTTGCCGATCGGATCTTTGGGCTCGATGGGTTGCTGCATAAAACTATCGACATCATCGACGACGACCATCACCCCATACATTCGCATCCAGTGATTTGGATAAGTGCATACAAACGGATACTCGCCTGCCGTGGTGGGCGCGGTGAATGTCAGTCGCTCCTGTTTTCCCGCTTGAACCATGTTCGTTGCGAAGAGGACTTGCTTGACGGCTGGAACGTACTGCTTGCCGTCCGTGAGTGCTTCGGGAGCCATCGCAGAGGCCAGCAGCGCAACTTCTTTCAAAGTTCCCGGTTGAACGATGACAAGATTGTGCGGCATCAAATCATCGTTCTGCAGAAGCAACTGAATAGGTTTACCCGTTGCGGCTACAAAGTACTTCAGATCGTAGCGCATCTCCTCAGGCACTGTCTTAATGCGAATCACGCGGACGGCAATGGCTTGCATACGGCTACGCAGCCTACGTGATTCTGTTTCAGGCACTCGCGCCATCAGTCGCTCGACCAGTTGCGAAAAATCCACGAAACGATTCGAAGTCCGTTCACTCGCCGTAGTCGCCTCGGCCCGTGCGACCAAGTGTTGCGCAATTGATTCGGCCAGCGATGATGCGATCGTTGAGAGATCCAGAGTCAAAAAACTCTGCACGGAAACCTCTTCCAACTCCGGTTCACGAACTAGTTCTGCAAGCTTGGCGAATTTGTCTTCGGAAGCGTCGCTAAGCTTCGGTAATGCGGCAACCGCCGCGCGGCGCACAGCAACCGGGAACTTTGCTTCTAACGATTCAGTCACAAAGTCTTGAAGTATGGCCAAGCTTGATTCCTCTGGCACTAACTTCATCGCTGCCAGCAGGTTGGTTCTTGATGCGTTGTTCGACTTGGCGATTTCACTGGCTTCTCCGCTGTTGTTACCTTCGATCAGTCCAGCAAAAGCGGCTCGCGCGACATATGCGCTTTCATCGGTGGCTGCGCTACGCAGCGCACCCAGATCAGCACCCTCTCGCGACGCACTCATGACTAATTTCGTGAGGTCCGCTGCGATTTGTTGTTGACTGCGATCCGAATTGTTCAAGCCGCGTAGCGGCTCAAAAACCGTTGCCACAAACGACGTCCCTTTGATCTTTGCGAGACTGTTGATGGCGCTTTCTCGCTGTTCAGAACTCATGCCCGCACGACTAGCGATGGCCGAAAGGACCGGTGCAAACTTTGCATCGTTCGCAACGACTTGGACACCCAGTAACTGTGCATTGGACAAACGCTTGAGTTGGTACTCGACCACTTTCGGACTCTTGTCGAGGAACAGTTTGGGCGCTTCCACCGCAGAGGTTCCCGACTTCTTCGAATCCGCATGTTCGGCATGCTCTTGACCAGTTAAAAAATTTTGGCGGGTCAAAAAAAGGAACAAAGCCAGAGCCAATGTTTTTGCAATCGTCTTCATCTTCACTTTAGTTATCAAAAAGTTCTAAAACTGAACTGCATCAACGATTATTGAGATTCGAACTGTCGCATCGTTTCGTCAAGCGTATATTCGAGATCTGGGTCCATCGGTTTGTCGAGCACTTCCAAGACCGCTTCCTGTATGTCGGCTGGAAAGTAGCTTGCCGCGCGAACCGCTTCCAAACGCACTCGCGGCGCGCCATCCTTCAAGCGTTCCTTCAATAGCGAAGTTGCATCACCAACGGACTCACGCCAATTGCACAATACGCGCGTGGCTGCTGCCCGCGCTCGCGGTTCGCTGCAAGTCAGCAACTCTTTCAGCAGTTCAACTTTCACGGTGTTGTGCGATTGATACATCCAGAGTCCCTCTAGCCTTGCGTGAATTGAAGCTTCATCGCTGCCTTTATTCTTACTTAACCACTTGTCGAGCGCTTGCACTACGTCAGTCGATTCTCTTTCCGCCAGCTCGCGACGAACTGCGTAACGCAACCGATCTTCGGGCGTCTTCAGCAATTCAAGCAACTTTTCGATCGGTTCGCCTGCAATCTTAGGTGGCTTTCGAAATTCGCGTCCAGTTGCCACAACTCGCCAAATGCGACCGTGCGTATGATCGCGATTGGGTTCCCGCAAATTGTGTTGCAGGTGGCCGATCAAAGCATTGTGCCAATCGACGATATACAGTGCTCCGTCTGGTCCGAACTGCAAATCAACGGGACGGAAATTTCCATCTTCGCAATAAACAAGCGGTGTAACTTCCGTTCCCTCAAAGCCCGAGTCGCGATCTTTCATGGTGTGCTGCAGCACAGATCGATCACCAATCACATTGTTGATCAAGAAGTTGCCCTGCGCGTCAGGCGGAAAATGACTGCTCGAAACAATCTCGCAACCCGATGATGGCCGTGTGCGTTTTTTTATAAAGTGTCGCGGTTCTTTGCCGATTTTTGAACCGGGATTGTTCTGCTGTTTCGCTTGAGCTCCGCCTGGATGTTTGTCCGGGTAAGTGACTTTGCCGCTAATCGGTGCTGCCCAGTAGTTGTAACCAGGTGAAGCATCGCAGATAAAGTTTTGCCCCCATTTATCGAAGACATGGCCCCATGGATTCGCAAAGGCGATCGAGGCGTGAACATCTATGCGTTCGGTGCGTGGATCGTAGCGCCACACTCCAGCTTCGCCCAACCGCACAACGCCGTACGGGCTTTCGACCTGCGAGTACTTGAACGTTCCTTCTTGAAAATACAGAGCGCCATCAGGTCCCCATTCGAAAGCCGCGATGCCGTGGTGACTGTCCGCGGTGTCAAAGCCGAAGAGCTTGCGAGTGCGGACGTCTGCTTTGTCATTACCATCGCGATCTTCTAGGAACAGAATATCCGGTTGCTCAGCCACCCATACTCCGCCGCGACCGAGTTCAAAGCCGGTGGGTTGATGCAGTCCGTCGGCAAACGTCTTGCACTCATCCATGCGTCCGTCGCCATCTTTGTCTTCAAGGATGAGCAGTTTGTCGTTCAGTTGCGTTTTCGGTTTCCACTGCGGGTAGCTAGGCATAGTCGCAACCCACAGTCGCCCGCGATTGTCGAAATTTAAAGCTACCGGATTCGCCAAGTCGGCGAACATTTCCTCCGATGCAACTAGTTGTATTTCGTAGCCCGGTGCCAGCTTGAATAACTGCTGCTGCGCTTCAGCGTTGAGATAGTCCAGCGAACCAAGCTTGCCGGACTTCACATTCGGATCGTTTGGCGAGCCGACGTTGGTCTTGGGTTCAATGAAAGGCAGCGTGTTGCTGTCGTCAACCTCAGACGAAACCGACTCACCGCGCGCCAACGCCCAGATGCGTTGGTCGCGATTGGCGCACATTTGATCCAAGATTTCGCGTTCACGCTCCATCACTTCGCGATTTCGGTAAGTGCCATCTGAACCAGCTTCACCGCGTTTGCCATAAATCGAATAACCATTCACCGCGCGATAACGATGCCACCAATGAAAGTTCTTGTCCTCGACCGCTGCTCGCAAAACTGGATTCGGTTCTGACTTTGAATCCGTACCGAATAACGCCTTGATGAACAGAGGAGCAAGAGCCTCGTAGCCTGCGTCATTGAGGTGAGCGCCGTTAAGTGTCAAGCGTTGATCGCTGTTGGAAAACAATTTCTGCGTTGGATGAAACAGATCGACGTACTTGACGCCCGTTTTGTCCGCAACCAACTTGAGAGCCGCCGCGTAAGCTTCAAGCCGTTTATTTTCTTCGTCGCCGTCCGGCAGATTCGGATCGCCAGTTCGCTCGAAAGCGATCGGAGACATGAGCACGACCCGTGGAGCCGCTTGACCGTCGAAATTCTGCCGACTGGTCTCGTCCACGAGTTTCGTAATTTGCTCAACGAACGCCGCGCGTCCGCTTTCGCCTGTGAAGGATTCGTTAAATCCGAAGAAATACATCACGACACTCGCCTGCGAATGCCGCAGATGGTCTTCCGGCGAGCCGAAATTCATCGACCTTAGCCGCAAATTCGGTTCATCTCCAGGGAAACAAAGATTGCGGACCGTCAGGTCCAGTTCTGGAAACTGCTGGTAGAGCAGCGTTTCCCAATAATTGTGATGCTGAAGTCGTTCGCCTAACGCATTGCCAACTAAACAGATTCGATCGCCTTTCTTCAAGTTGAATTCGGCGGAGCACAGGCATGTCGGAGCGAGTACAATAGAACAGCAGATCGCACGAAGAAGCCAATTTGGCATAATTTTTCTCCGAAT
>JBGSJB010000678.1:0-3196 GCA_041742175.1 Pirellulaceae bacterium | reverse complement strand
CGTTCTCCATCCGCCGAATCGCTTGTCGTTCCAGTAGTTCATGCAACAAGTTGACGATCGCGACTGCCAGTCTGCCCAAGCCTTTCGATGCATTTTCAGCATCGATTGCGATGCGGCGATTCGGGGCACTGGATTCGCTTGTCGACTGTTCAGTAGCTTGCATGGCGGCGCTCATAATGTCCGCTCCGTTCGCTCTGCAGTTTGCACACGGCCTGTGATGGCAGCGATAACTGCTTCGTTGGCGGCTGAATCGTTGAAGATGGGCTCGGCAGGGTTCTGGGACTTCATGAAGTCTTCGACGTACGGACGTGTGCTTTCGCCTCGAAGACTAGCTGGCACTTCACCGAGTGCGTCGACGGCGCAAAGCAGCCCGCGAAGACCGATGTAGAGCAGGTCGACGCCTGCGACGCTGATGGCGATATCGCCGTTGACGGCGACACCTTGCGACAGGATGCGATCCAACGCATCGCACAGTGAAACATTCGAAGAGAGTGTATTGTCTGACATAGTTCCAGTTCCTTCCGGTAACCAATTGTTTTGCAGCTCGCTTTACTCGTCGCCTTCGAGCAGATCCAGCAGCTCACTTTCGCGAGCGTCGAATTCGTCGTCCGTGATCTCACCCGCTTCCAATTTGTGATGCAGTTCTGAAAGCTCGCGCATCGCATTCGTTCGATCGGCCTCGCGAGCTTGATCGACCGCTTTGGCGACTTCCTTGGCGATGAACAAGAATCCTTTGAACGGTGACATCACCACGTCGTCGAGAAAAAACATGTCGCTCTACTCCAAGTTAAGCGCTAACTTCACGAAACTGTACGTAGGCCATGGGCCATTGAAGCTGATAGCGAATTCGTCGCTGAACAACTTGGCGGCGTTATAAACGGCGTCATTGAACGCGGCTTCGGAATCGCGGTGGATCAGACAGGCGAGTCGCATGCACTCCGCTTCTTCACGAGGTGGTTGGGTATCGATCTCGGTGCAGTGCGGAGTCAAGATGTCAAGGAATGTATCAGTGTGCTGTTCTCGTTCCGCGTTGAGTAGCCGTTCGAATTGCTGTCCGAGTGCAATTTGATCGTCGCGGCTCGCAGTGCCTGAAAGGATCAACTTGCGCGCTTCGGCGAGCGGTTCGTAGCGATCAACGAAATGCTGAACCACATTCGGTACCGTCCAACGCAAGTTCACCGTCATTTCAACGTGTCCCGAAACACGATCGATTTGTGTTTGTAACGTTTCGTGATGAATCTTCAGCAGTCGTTCAACTTGTTCGACGTCATCAGCGATCAAGCCGAAAGCGACTGGCAACATGTCATAATGTCGCGCTAGGTAAGTGACAACTTCTTGATGCGCGGCCAAGTTTTTACGTTGAGGTCGCAACTTCCGCACTTCGGTAGCTGAGACGGCAGCGGACACACCACTGTGATGAACGAAGTGGACGGGAGACCCATCGATACCGAGTAATTCTTGCGTTTGTGGTAGGTCGGTGTTTCGTAGGAAGGCATAGATGTACATGCCGGTTGCGACGTTGGTTGATGTAGTCATGCTCTACTCCGTTTCAGTAAGTTAAACCGTAGGTGTTGGCAGTCGCCGCAGATTGATTGCGATCGGCGTTGCCGGCGATGGGAGCGGACAAGCGTTGCGATTGGTCGTTTAAGTCGAGGCGATGTTTCATTTCCGCCTGCTCGGTCACAATTTTGCCGATGCGCTCATCGAGCTGTTGAATGCGTTGAATCAAACGCTCGCGCTCCACGACGCGACGGGCGCGTTCCATTTCGAGCGACGTGAGCCGAATGTACATCTCGGGGCTTGTCAGCGTTTCGCCAGCCTTGCGCGTCGACTGTGTGCGCATGGTCTGCAGTCCGCGTCGATGTGAGAATCGAGCCATGGTGGCGTTCCGTATGAGTTGATGCGATAGTCTGCAACGTTACTTGGTTGAGGCCATTGCACCTTTCGGAACCTGAGAAGTTTCGAATACAGGTGGCCTCGTCAAGCGACGGCTGCCAGACTCGCGTTGCACAATGCCGTCATTGAGTTTATCGGTACCAATTGCCGAGTCGCCCTGGTTTTCCGATAATGAGCAGGCTGCATGATCTTTTCCAGCGGGTGCAGATTCTGCACTTGGGGTGGCGATCAACTGCGCGAGTTGTTCGAGTGCGTTGAGCGAGCTTGATGCACGCGATTCAACTGGTCGCGATTCAGCAGGTCGTGACTCAGCTGCTCGTGGCTCAGCAGGTCGTGACGGAGTGACTTTCGATCCAACTGTGGTCGGCTTGAGTACGGATCGCAATAGCGCGTCGAGCTCGGTCCGACTAAACGGCTTGCCGGACTGTCTAGTTGCGTTGTAGATCAGCACGTCTTGGCATGTGGTGATGAACACAGGATCGTCGTAAGCAACTTTGGCAGAGCGATGATCGAGGATCTTTGCGATCGCGAGCGCTGCGCGAACTGTTGGCCCGTTCTTACCTCCGAGGTGGGTGCGCAGTGCGCGGATAATGTCAACAATCAGCGCTGCCTCATCCGCCGGACGTTTGCTTTTCGCGTGCAGAATCGCGAGCTCAGTCTCGCGATCTTGATGAGTCACTTCGAGCGTGATCATGCGATCGATGAGAGCGTCTTGCGACATATGAACTCCGACGTATTCCTCGGGGTTCGATGTGAAGATCGCTCGAAAGTTCGGATGCACGCGGACGTAATTCTTTTCCGAAGCAGACGACGGGATCGTGAGGATGCCTTCTTCGAGGATACTGAGAAAGGCGTTGTTGGCTGCAGCCGGCGAGCGGGTGAATTCGTCGTAGATAACCGTGTGACCTTGTTCGCAGGCGGTCGTCAACCGATTGCTGCTCCACATCAGCGAAACCGTTTCTTCGGTCTTCAAAATCGAGCTGACGTAGTTGTCGCGCACCGATTGGCGGCGATAACCAGCGTCTTTGCCGAGTAGATCCGAGCCTCGCAATTCATCGTCGCCGTGCAACAATGTGCAACGGCGACCGATTTGCGAAGCGATATGCAACGCCAAGGTAGTCTTGCCAGTGCCAGCCGGACCAGACAGGTGAACTGCGTAGCCGATGTCGATGTAAGCGAGAGCTCGCTGAGTCAGTTCTTCGATGGCAGGTGTGGCGACGAAGTCCGCGCCAGCTTGTGGAATAAAGTCGGCCAAGTTGGTTTGAGCCGACAGGGAGCTGGTCGTCTTGGTCGCGCTCGC
>JBGSJB010000677.1:0-5945 GCA_041742175.1 Pirellulaceae bacterium | reverse complement strand
ACCGTCGGCTCACCATCAGGAACGTCATCGCCATTGCTGTCCGCGATGAACGAAAGCGTGCCATCATGCAGAACCCACAACCCGCCGAATCCCCAAGTGAGACTCGTCAACATGAATCCCTTGTCCCAAAAAACTTTGCGTGAATCATGCATGCCGTCGTGATCCGTATCTTCCAGAATCAACACACGATCGCGCAACTTCGTCTCGTACGGCCCGCCGCTGTAAGAATAATTTTCCGCCACCCACAATCGACCACGATCGTCGAAGTCCATACAGATCGGTTGCTGCACTTCGGGCTCAGCTGCAAACAACGTCGCAGTGAACCCCTTGGGCAGCTCGATCAGTTTGACCATTTCAGCTGCCGTAGGCGGATGCTGGCCAGCCGCTTCGGTATTAAACACTTCGGGAAAGCTGTCCTGCGCCGACGCAGTTACCGCAAGCAAACTCCATAACAATCCGGCAGCCACAAGACCGCTGAAAGGATGGCGTGATACGCTGTTAAAAGTGCCTGTCATCGGTGTCGAATCCTCATCAATCTTGAACATCAAAGTTGATCGCCGCCCAGCGATTCACGACGCTTATTGTAACCAAATGGACCAGTACAGTCGCGCGAACTCTCAAACCGAATTCCACCGAATGCCTCATGTAGCAAATTCATCCGCGCTCAACGGACCCAAACTCAAAATAGGTTGGCGTATTCGGACGCACTAGCTACACTGCGTAGGCTATTGAGCGTTACTCTGAATAAGCGATAACGACAGGCACCAACATCCGACTCAAATCCCACATTGATTGCAGCAGTCTCCGTACACGTTCCCAAATCAGCCAGGCTCCAAATTATGTCCGATGGATTCAACCCATATCAACCGCAAGCCAGCGGCCAAACGAGTTCACTGCCAAGCGATCAACGACCCGTTATCGCTACCGTGTTCGGAATCCTAAATCTGGTGTTCGGAATTCTCGGTTTGTGCAGTACTGCCGCCACCGTGGTTGGATTTGCTGTTATCTCCAGCGACATGTTCGACGCTCAAATGAAAGAGCAAATGAAGGTTCAGCAGTTCGACGATCCGATCTACTTCGGCTTGCTCTCAATGCAAATGATCCTCGGCTTGATTCTCTCAATCGTAGTCATCATCAGCGGCGTTGGCCTTCTCAAGTTCAAACCTTGGGGCCGCAAGCTTGCAAACTTCTACGCTGTCGCTTCACTAATCATGCTGCTGATCGGAGTAGCTATCTCAGTTGTTTTCCAAATCATGCCAGCTATCAATGAAGCGAATAATCCCGGCGCTGGCCCCGAAGCGATCGGTGGCGCCATAGGCGGCTCGGTTGGCGGTGTATTCACCATCTGCTTTGGATCGATCTACCCCATCTGCATTCTGGTCTTTTTAAACCGAAAGCAATTTGTCGATCAAATCGAAGCTCGCCGTTAACGGTCCCTCACCTAAAAGTCAGCGTATTCTTCGTACGCGTCGCGCAGCATGTCAACGTCAGCCGCTTGCCCCGACCAGCGACGGAAGTCATACGCTTCGGCAGCAACCAATTGATCGACTTCCGACAAGATCTTCACCCTGCCGCTCGTCCATACGTCATTCGCTTGCTGCCGCGTCAGCAATTCATTGGCTGCTAAAATTAACTGCGTATCAGCCCTTGCATTCAAGCGACCGATTAACTCCAACTGCAACACAAGCGATTCGCCGATCACGGCAAGATGCGTCACACCAGACTCCATTGCTAAAGCTTCGTTGAGCGACTGCTCGACCGACTCAAGCGATAACGTCTGCTCGCCCTTCCCTTCACTCCAGAGTAGATGACCAGCCGCAAACTCAGCAGCCCGCATGGCACTCGCAAAAGAGTGCGTCAATCGAGATTCGCCATGCAACCAGACCAGCACCTTCGCCGGCGCTACACAACCAGCAATCAAATCAATCAATCCAAATCCTTGATTGTCCCAGCAAGTCCATTGGTCACCTTGCCACAGCGCGGAAGTGATCGTTCCAAATGGGGACACAGATTCGTCTATCAAGTGCTTCGCAGCTAGCTCTTGAAACTCTGGAAAGATCCTCAGCGCCTTAAACCGCATCGCCCGCATTCCATCGAGCGCAGTTTGAAGTTCCTCCGGGTCAATTTCAACTGTAATCACTCGCCAATCGCTATGCCGCGCCGCGAAGGCTCGCTCCATTAAGAACTGTGTCGGCCTGCCTGCGACTGATTCGCCTATGCAGCACAGTATGGGTTGAATTTTTGATTCCATAGTCATCGTTCTTCAACTCAAAATTAGCGATCCCGTGCGCTTGGCGAGTTTTCCATCGTATCGCTCCCCAGTTCCGGTTGCCAGCATCCATCAAATAGCCTAGGCCTGCTTTTCACAATGCCAGGATGTTTTTTCCTGATTACGATGCGAGACGGTAGAAAAACTGGAGTCAACGCGTCCATAATGACTCGTCACCATGCATGCCGCATGCTTCCCAAAATCGCCATTTCAACCTAACTGTACGAGCTCGCTATGCGTCACTCAAATTCTGCTGTTCGCTATCTGACGATCTTCACCTGCTTCGCTTTCTCTTTCCAATCGGATCCCGTTGCTGCGGAATGGACTCGTTTTCGCGGCCCCAACGGCGAAGGCGTGATCGAGCGATGCAGTGTGCCGATGCCATGGACAGCTAGCGATGTTGCTTGGACCATCGACCTGCCCGGAAAAGGAAATGGCTCGCCGATTGTCGCCGGCGGCAAAGTGTTTCTCATGAGCGCCGATGCGACCACTGCCGAACGCTACGCGTTGGCATTCGATCTCGCCAGCGGCAAAGAACTGTGGCGCAAAACCTTCACCAGCCAATTCCACAAAGTGCATGCGCGCAGCAGTTTCGCTTCTTGCACGCCTTGCGCAAGGGCTGACAGCGTCTTTTTTGTGTGGGCCTCACCCGAGAATTTGACCGTCAAGGCATTCAGTCACACCGGCGACGAAATGTGGACGAAGGATTTCGGTCGCTACGTCAGCGCGCACGGTTTCGCCGGTTCTCCGGTGCTCGTCGATGACAAATTGATTCTTGCCAACAGCCAAGATGCTGAAGAATTGCCGCCCGGCGTTGCACCCGGCGACAGCTCAGTCGTAGCTCTCGATGCCAAGTCAGGAAAGACTGTCTGGGAGACGCCTCGTAAATCGGTGCGTACATGCTACGGTGCTCCCAGCGTAGCGACTGCAGACGGCAAGAAAGCGGTTGTCTTTGCCGAAACCGGCGACGGCATGTTTGCCTTGGATGTTGCCACCGGAACACAACTTTGGAATAACAAAATCTTCACCAAACGCAGCGTTTCTTGCCCGATCGTCGTCGGTGATCTCGCCATTGGAACTGAAGGTTCTGGCGGCGGAGGAAATATTCTGTTTGGCATCGCTTTGAATGGTTCGCACGAAACGAAATTCGAAATCAAACGCGCGGCGCCTTACGTTCCCACTCCGGTCGCCAAAGGCGAATCACTCTTTCTGTGGAGCGATAACGGCATCGTTTCATGTCTCGATCTGACCGATGGCAAGATTATGTGGAGCGAACGTATCGGTGGCAACGTCTCCAGTTCGCCAGTAATCGCCGGCGATAAACTAATTGGTATCAGCGAAAGCGGAACAGTTACGATTATCTCCGCGTCGCGCAGTTTTCAGAAACTCGGCTCCATCGAATTGGGAGACACCATCCGCAGCACTCCAATGCTCGACGAAAACTACCTGCTCCTGCGTACCGATTCGAAATTGATCTGCGTCGGTAAACCAAAGTAAGCCGTGTCGTGTGCGTTCGACTTGCAGCCGTTACTCGCGCAGTTGAAACAACCGCCGCAGCGCGTCCAGCATGTTTGCATGATAAGTCGTATCCGCGTTCTCACGCAGCGACTGCAGCGGCGGATGCAACAATTTGTTCACCAGCCGCTCGAAGGATATCGAAAGCTCGTTTGCAACGTTCTCATTGACACCGTGAGCTTGCAGGCGACCGAGCAACCGCTGCAGTTCTTCTTGCTTGATCCTGTTCGCCTGATCTCGAAGCAGTTTTATCGTTGGCCCACTGCCGCGATGGATCATCTCAGCCATGAACTTCTGAGTCTCTTCCTGTACGATTCGCTCCGCTTTCGGCCACTCTTTTTTGCGCAGTTCAATGTTGCGGTCACAGACTTTCTGCAAGTCGTCAACACTGAACATATACACATCCGGCAGCTCCGAAATCGCCGCTTCGAAATCTCTCGGCACCGCCAAATCAAGAATCAAGATCGCGCGACGCTTGCGACGCTGCAACACTCTCTTGAATCGCTCGAGCGAAAAGATCGGCTCCGTCGAACTGGTCGTCGACACCACCAAATCCGCTTCGCTAACACCCGTTTCGAGCGCGTCCCAAGGTAATGTGACCGCATCAAACAGCTTCGCTAACTCAGCCCCGCGCTCCGCATTTCGATTGACGATTCGAATCTGCTTGGCACCCGCGTCGGTAAGGTACTTGAGCGTTTCAGTACCCATCTCGCCCGCGCCGATCAACAGAATCCGCTTGTCATCAAAGCGTTCGAAAAACTGGGTTGCAACTTCACTGACCGCGACACTTGGAACACTAATACGTCGCCGATGAATCTCCGTTTCGTTCGCAATCCGTCTAGCAACCGCCGTGGCGCGTTGAAAAGCACTGTGCATCAAACCGCCCGCTGACTCTTCTTCACAAGCAAGCTCATAAGCGGTCTTCACTTGCGAAAGTATCTGAGCTTCCCCAACGATCATGCTATCGAGACTCGATGCCACCATAAACAGATGCTTGATCGCATGCTCGTCCTCGGCCGCCGCCAATTGCTCTTGGAAATCCTCAACTCGCAAACGATGAAAGTCTGCTAAAAACGCCCCGAGGTCTTTAGTGCTCGGCAAACGGTGCAGCGACTGCGTAGCAGTGTACAACTCGACGCGATTGCACGTGCTCAGTAGTACCGATTCGCTTTCCGGAAATCGATCTGCAAACACATCTAGCGCTTGACGGACCTGCTCTGGCGAGAAGGCGAGTTTCTCACGTATTTCAATCGGTGTCCGATGATGGCTACAGCCGATCATTCTCCAGAACATCAGGCTGTAACCTCCGTGTCTATCAGCAAGGCTTGCATGCCCTCATCCGACCAAACACTTACTGCCTCGATCGACTTGGCAGGCTCTTTTGACTGGCCGCTTGACTGGCCATGCGAAGACCAGAGCACGATGCCTAAAACAAACAGCAAGAACACAAAGTTCGCAATCGCCAAGTAAGCCGTCCTGCGTCCACCCAACGAACTTTGACTTGTCATCTCCATAATCGCAGCCGTCAATACCCACAGAAACAGCGCAACCGTAAACAAAATCCCGCCGCTCAACCAAGCGATTCGTCCATCTGCACCGACATTCAAAGCCACTCCCGAAATCATTCCCACACCCAAACCGATCACACTGACGAATAAACTCATGCGATTCATCGACTGCAGAAACTCGAGCGTCGGCAGACTGAATCCCTTCGAAGGGCGCAGCTTAGATTTCAGTCGGCGAGACTGCACTAAATACATCGCCCCGAACGCAACTCCGAAACAGATGAACATCGTGCCGACCAACAGACTCACTCCGTGAATCGATCGCCACAATCCGATGGTTGTCTCCGGTGAGAACGGCGGCGCATCTCGGACCATCATCGCCAACACAATCAACACCAAAATCGGCGGCGTCAGGAACACACCGATAGCCGACTGGGGATTGCGAATGAGCAAAAAAAGATACGATCCCGTCAGACCCCACGCGCCGAGAATTGCCCACTGAAACCAACTGGAAAGCCACTGGACCGAAGCAACACCGCCGGCCGCGCTGCCACTTAACTGATTCACCAAAAACAGAGTGTGCGCGATCCACCCTAAACCGAGCATGGCGATCAAAATTACATTGCGACCCGGAAACCGCATCGCCAATCGGCTCA
>JBGSJB010000676.1:0-6790 GCA_041742175.1 Pirellulaceae bacterium | reverse complement strand
ATGGTTTTACATCTTCGGTGACTCACCTGGGAACTTCGGCTGCGGAAACGCTGACCGGAACGACTGCTGCCGATATCATGGTCGGCGATCGCGGCGATGACATTTTGCTGGGCAACGGCGGTGCGGATGTGCTGACTGGTGGCGAAGGGGACGATGTGCTGGCTGTGGCAGACCTGGCGTTTGCAAGAATCGTCGGCGGCAACGGTTTCGACACATTGCGACTCGACGGCAGCGGCCTGACACTCGACCTGACCACGCTCGCCGATAACCGCCTTCAAGGCATCGAACAGATCGACATCACCGGCGCTGGCATCAATACGCTGACGCTCAACTATCGTGAGGTGCTGAACATCTCCGATGAATCGAACCAGTTGATCGTGCGTCGCAATGGCGGCGATGTGGTCAACATCGGCAGTGGATGGACGCAGGGATCCGACCAACTGATCGGTACCGAAAACTTTCAAGTCTACACACAAGGCGTCGCCACGCTGCTGATCGAAGATACAACGCCAATCGGTACTACCGGTAACGACGCTTTCGTACTGACTTATCTTGGTTCAAACACCTCAGGCAGTTTGAACATTACGCTCGCGACCAACGGCGGTCCAATCATCGACGTTGGCACGTATCCGATGAACGTTCCGCTGGTGATCGACGGACTCGGTGGAACAGACTCCGTTCGTATCAATGGCACAAGCGGCAATGACACGATCACAGTCACCAGCCTTGGCATTACGGTCAACGGTGCAAGTCTATTACTCAGTAGCTTTGAATCGAAAACGTTGGCTGGCGCCGCTGGAAATGATCAGTACCACTTCAACCCCAACTCGCCGCTGGGCTTGTATTCGATTTCCGAATCGGGCGTGGGAATCGACTCGATTAATCTTTCGAGCAGCACATTGCCTGTGTCCTTAAATTTGGGAATCGCACCGACGCAAGTTGTCAACGCGAATCTCAGTCTCAATCTCGGCTCAGCGACCATCGAGAACGCGATTGGAGGCAGCGGCGACGATACGTTGACCGGCAACACACTGAACAATTCGTTAAGTGGCGGAGACGGCAACGACACACTCGCTGGCGGACGCGGTAACGACACGCTAGCTGGCGGCACGGGAGATGACACTTATGTGTTCGTTTCGCCGTCACCCAACGAACTGGATTTTCTCAACGAGTTCGCCAACCAAGGGAAAGATCACTTGGACTTTTCAGCGATCAACGCGCCCGTCACGTTGAACTTGGGCAGCACTGCTAATCAACTGGTTCACAGCAATCGCAGAGTGAAGCTAAACTCCGCTTCTTCGTTCGAGAATATCACTGGCAGCGGTGGCAACGACATTCTAACCGGCAATAACGCGCCCAATGTGATTAACGGCGGCGCGGGCAATGACACCATCAACGGCGGACGCGGCAGCGATAAATTGTTCGGCGGCACGGGTGATGACACCTATGTCTTTTCAGCGGCACCTACTGCGGAAGCGGATCAAGTCACCGAAGTGTTCGGCGAAGGCGTCGATCAACTGAACTTCGCTGCCATAACGACCGCAGTCACGCTTTCGTTGGCTTCAAGTTCCGTACAAAACATCCATACCAACCGCACGCTGAAACTGAACTCGGCCAATTCCATAGATGACGCCGTGGGCGGATCCGGCGACGACATTCTGACTGGCAATAATCTGAACAATGTTCTGCAAGGCGGAGCGGGCGACGATGTCTTAGTCGGAGGAAACGGCGCGGATCAGTTGTTCGGCGACATCGGGCGTGACGTTCTGATCGGCGGCCTGGGGCTCGATCTTCTCGATGGCGGAGTCGGCGAAGATATTGTGATCGCCGGCCGCACCACTAGCGATTCTGTAAACAATGTTCTGAATGATTTGCGCGGCGAGTGGAAGTCAGCGAATGCATACGCGACGCGCATAACAAATCTGCGCACCGGAGTCGGAGTCTCGAACGCATCATTGCAAGCGTTGGTCAACGTGCTGAACGATGCCGGCGATGACGATATCTTAACTGGTGGCACCGACATCGATTGGCACTTTGCAGCGGTTGATGATGTGATCAATGATCTGTTCGTAGGCGAAGTTGTCGATCGGCTAACCGCTCCTACCTCGCTTCTGCAGACCACTCAGACTGGCGCGCAAATCGCAACCAATCCTGCGATCACTTTCTTTGAGACCGGAACGGTCAACGGCGATTCGTTGGACTTCAACTCTGGAACGGCTGGGACCGACCAGTTCTTGTTCGAGTGGGACCTACTTGCCGCCGGCACCCGCGGTGAAATCGAAATTGCAGTTACGATTGATTACACAGCGTTGTCAGCTGACAACGACTTCATCTTTGGTGTTACCGACGGAGTTAACTTTAACGCGTGGGAGCGTTCGGACAACAACGCAGGGTCTTGGTGGAAACGCGGAGGAGTTCTCAACGGCACGAACGTTTCAGGATTCACGTTCGTAAGGGGTGCGTTAGGTGCCGTCGAGCCTTTCACGATTCGCTTCCGCATTCCAGTCGGCGACGCGCCAACTCACCTGATGGTTGAGGAGGGGACCGATGCAGCCGCCGATGGTTTCCCAGGGAATCCGCTTAACGGAAACAACGCTTTGAAGTTCTTCATGGCTCGGCAAGGTATAGGCGAAGACTACCGCATCAACGCGGTACAGATCACAGTCTGGGAGTTCGATGAGCCGGTGATTGCCGCGATGGCAGTCGTCGGCGCCGACGGTACATCGACATGATGCAGGCAAGATTGCGTTGATGTAAGTTGGAAACGCGTTGCTTTACCCCACCTCGCCGGTCGCATCGCGCGAGGTTCTGTCGTCTCCGTGTGAATGCACGCGCCTTCGCAAATTACAGCGTCTTCAAATACTCGAGCACCGCGAGGCGTTCTTCAACAGTTAACTCTAGCGGAAAATTGTGTCCTGCAGCCGACTTGCCAGCGACGCGAGTATCGAAGTAAGTACGCTTCATCGCAGCATCACTGATGCGTCGAGGCACTTCGTCGAGCGTCTCGACTTTCAATCCGATGCGTTCATCGTCCAGTTCTTCTGCAGTGCGACGCCAGACCACGGGACGATCCGTTGGATTCAGCACATGCCAGAGCGTTGGAACGGATCCATTGTGAAAGTACGGCGCGGACGCCCACACACCATCAAGCGGCGGAGCTACGTAGCCTTGCGGATCGGACCAAGTTTCCTGTTCGCCATAGTGCGCAAACCAACTTGCACCATAACCAGCTCGGTTCACCTTCGATAGCGCATCGAGCCGCACGCGATCAGTTCCGATTTCATCGATCGGTATCAGTCGCTCAGGATGCTTTGAACCATCGCCATACGTTCCATGACATTGGCTGCACGATTCGTTGAATACCTCGCGACCTTTCGCGGCCAACTGCGCATCGACCGCAAGCGGATACTTGGGCGGTCGCAACGATTGTATGAACTCCAACACATCGCGAAAATCGGCTTCCCATTCGCGGAATTTCTCCGGCCCGTTCTCGCGGACCATCATGAACTGCATCAACCCACGATGCCCCTTCTGTGCAAATCCATCAGCATAAATTCGCGATTTGCGATGCATGAGCCACCAAGCGGGCGGATCCATATCGTGATGAACCATCCGCGGACTCGAATTTACCGGCAGGACGTTCAAGTCTGCATCGCGGAAGTGCATCAGCCCCACACCGAACATGACGGCGTTGGTCGTGCCAGCTGTGGAACCTAGCGGGATAAAGACCGATCCGATTTCCATGTGTCCGAGCGGTTTGCCAAGTCTCAGTTTCGCTGTGCGAACATCTTCGATGAACGTCTGCAATTGAATCTTGTTATTCGGAGCTCCGGGCATCGTCGTTCCATAAACCGATCCGCCATGACAAGTGAAGCAGTTCATGACCCATTCGGATTTCTCCGTTACAACGTATTGTAAGGGTTTCTTGCCCGACGCATCGCCGGGCCGTAGCGTCATGCCGTAGTAGTCCAGCACTTCCGCGCGCGAGAGCGGCTCGACATCACTTGCCTTCTCACCATCCGCTTTCGATTTGCGTTTCGAGAGTGCAACTCCCAGCTCGTCGGCGACCGCTTCATCCAAACCGGCAGGCAGATAAGCGGATTCAATCAAGTGCCGGTAACCACGCTGCGCAGCCGGTGACAATCGGTCCAACCACTTCGCGACGTCTTTCAATTCGACGCGTTCGTCAGAACTCGAATTTGCCGCTTCAACCTCTACAACTGTTACTTCTGGCAGTTCAGTCGCGTTCGTAGCGTTCTCTACGTACGCAAAGTACACGACGTTAACAGCTAATACACAGGTCAGCGACGTGATCGCCGATCGCGGACTCAACCATAAAAAAGTGAACTTGTTCATCGATCGAATATTCATAGCAAGGACGAATCTCAGATCAGTTGGTAAATTGGAATTCTGATTGCTTAAAAACCTAACCGCGATAGTACCGAGTTGATCACTTCGCGACTGATCAGTTCTTGACACTCAATAACACACTAAAAGACGGCGTGCACGACGTGACACCACTTATTATAGGCATTGGCGAAGCCCTGATCGATAAACTGCCGACAGGCGACGTGGTTGGCGGAGCTCCGCTAAATTTCGCTGTTCGAGCCGCAGAGCTCAGCGATCGATTCGGTTGTATGACCGCGCTCGTAACTCGCATCGGCGACGATCAAGACGGTAGATCAATTCGCGACCGGCTGAGCGAAACCAAACTAGATCTGTCAGCTCTGCAGACCGATGCGCACTTGCCAACTGGTTACGTCAACGTTGTGCTTGATCCTCAAGGCCAACCGAGCTACACGATTGGCCGCGACGTTGCTTGGGATGTGATTGAGTATGATCCGATTACGAAGTCTTTAGCTTCCCGCGCTTCGGCGATCTGCTTCGGAACGCTCGTCCAGCTTGGCAAGATCTCGCAAGCGACTTTGTTTCAGTTTCTCACCGATGCCACGGAAGCTATCAAAGTCCTCGACCTCAACTTGCGGCAGCCGTTGCCCAGTCGTTCGACGATTGCGATGAGTCTCGAAGCGGCGGATGTGCTCAAATGCAACCTCGACGAACTGCGTCACTTGGCAGAGGCGTTTGATTTGGAAGAGCGAACCGATGGTGTTCGCATCGCCTCGCAACTTCAATCCGAATTTCAACTGAGAGGCGTGTTCTGGACGCGCGGCGAAGCGGGCTGTTGCTGGCAATCGGGCGATATTCGAATCGTTATGCCTGTGCCTCGATTGGCGGCCGAGCCTAATGCGGATAGCGTCGGAGCCGGTGACGCTGCGACCGCCGCGTTGACTTTGGGTTTGGTTCTCAACTGGTCACCCGAACGAATCGTTGCCGCCGCAAACCTTTGCGGCGCTTTCGCTGCCAGTCGCCGCGGCCCCACCGCCCCGCTGACGGACGAGATCCTCAATAAGATTGCCTCCTATTCCTAGATGTGAACTCATCGACCCGTGTTCAACCAGTCGTCTTGCAGTAGTCGAGCAAAACGACAATTATGCGATTTCGTCCACGTTAGTTGCATCTCAACTCGTTCGTGAGATAATGCGGACCAACAAGCCTGCTTTGAAACCCGCCATTAGACCAGCCTCTCGACTTACCTTCAGACGAAACGATCGCAGGCTTCCACACAATCGTTTGTCGTTGTCCCTCGAATGACTTCACTTTCAGGAGCGAAAAATGTTGCGATCAAAACTTGCGTTGGCGTTGACCTTGTGTGCTGCCATGCCCTGTATGCAACTGCATGCCGACAGTGGTTTGAAGGAAGGTACGCCAGACATCAAACAAGCCGGTGCACTCGCTTTCGCGCCAGACGGTGTGCTACTAGTCGGCGATACGCTGAGCGCAGCAGTCTTCGCAATCGATACCGGTGACAATCAGTCCGCCGAAGCCAAGTCGGTAGACATCCAAGGAGTCGACGCGAAAATCGCTGGCATGCTGGGAGCCGGTGTGGAAGAAGTGATGATCAACGATATGGTCGTCAATCCACAAAGCGGAAACCTGTTCTTGTCAGTATCGCGCGGTCGCGGACCCGACTCGACACCAGTGATCTTCAAAGCCGACGCGAAAGGAACGCTGAAGGAAGTCAATCTAAAGAAAGTTAAGTTTGCCAAAGCCGCTTTCGCCAACGCTCCGGAATCAAAAGAAGGCAACCGCAATCCGCGCATGAGTGCCATCACTGACATTCAATACATGGACGGCAAAGTCATCGTCGCTGGTCTGTCGAACGAAGAATTCGCTTCAAAATTGCGCGTTCTCAAATACCCGTTTGACGGTTCCGAAGAATCGACCAGCATCGAAGTCTACCACGGTGCGCACGGAAAACTCGAAACCGCTTCTCCGGTGCGTACATTTGTTACGTACGAGAACAGCGTCCTAGCGGCTTACACCTGCACACCGCTGGTCAACATTCCAGTCGGTGATCTCAAGTCCGGCACCAAAACTCAAGGCAAAACGATCGCTGAACTTGGCAATCGCAACAACCCGCTCGACATGATCGTCTACAAGAAAGGCGACCAAGACTATCTGCTCATCGCCAACTCAGCTCGCGGTGTAATGAAGCTTGAGCTCAGCAAGAAAGCGATCGATAGCACGGAACCGATCAAGTCGAAAGTTGCTGACACAGCCGGTCTACCGTACGAGTCCGTCAAAGAACTGACCGACGTGATGCAACTCGACAAACTCAGCGCGAACCACGCTGTGCTGCTCGTCAAGAAAGACAATCGGCAAGACATCCGCACCATCGACTTGCCATAGTCCTTCGCCGTCTTGCTTGGCGATACCTTGCTGAGCAAAG
>JBGSJB010000675.1:0-6106 GCA_041742175.1 Pirellulaceae bacterium | reverse complement strand
GACGCCGATTTGGCTGTCTGTAAAGCCCAATGCACGAAGGTCGTTCACGGCAGACTGGGCCTCTGCTTGAGAATTGAAGACACCGATAACGGTTCCGCGTGTTGCGACGCTCATAGTATTACCTCAATTGGCTGAAGGTTATTTTGCAAAATCACAGGTGCTTGGTTAAAGCGGATGGTTGAGCTAGTCGTCGAAAAATCGCTGAGGCTAGCCGAACTAACTGTGCGATAAACTCGATTGGCAAAAGAACCACTTAGCAAATTAAGGTCCAACGCAAGGTTTTTTTACACCGATTGTCCGAACCTGGCTGTCTCTCGCTGTATAGCTGGGAGAATATCGAATACTCGACTGGGAGGCGCGGACTCGCAAATTGCAAATTCAGAAAACGTTGGCGAAGCCTTTTGTGGCGAGCGGAGTTCACCGAGTGGCTACCGAAGTTGCGACGTGCGGGTAAATCGTTCTTGTTGTTCAGATATCGAACAAGATAAAAGTTCTGCCGCGGTGTTGTAGCGGTAGATGGTGTCGTTTGGCATTATCGGTGCACTTCGGTTTTCACGATTAGCTTCGATTTGTCGTCGACTTCAATGAGGAAGCCATGATTCTTTAGATGGCCGGCGAGGTTGCAGCATGAGCAGTTGATGAAGTGGGTGGAATTCCGCTGCAGACAACCAAAGTTGGCGATTCCGGATTCGTCGTGGAGATGCCCAAATGCGTGCAGCTTAGGTCTGATTCGTTGTTCAACGTGAGTTGTTAGGGAATTGGATCCGACATGAGTAGGTTGACGTGTGTCGAAATCTCTGGTCACATCGAATACTCCTTTGGGTGGTCCGTGGGTAATTAGGATGTCGAGATCGCTAGGAATTGATTGCCAAATTGGTTCGAGCTCGGGTCTGGGTTTCATGTAGGACCAGTTGAAGAACATTGGGGTGTAGGGTGAACCAAAGATTTGTAAGCCGCGCCATTCGGTTTGCTCGTGGATTAGAAAGGTGACATCTGGGTAATCGCTGGGCGTAACAAGTCCTTGCTCAATTGCGGTCGAGTGATTGCCAGGAACGAAGAACTTTGCGGAGATATCTAGTTCACAGAACCAGTTGAAGAACGCGCGGGTTTCGGGTTCATTCAACCAGGCGTTACCTGAATCCGATTCGTCGCCACAGTGAAAAACGGCATCTACGTTGGTTGGTATTGTCAGCCGATCGTGTTGGTTGTGTGTATCGGAGATTAGCCACAGCTTCATGTTGGATCCGCGAATCGAGTTTGGCTAGTTGACTTGTAACGAGTGATGCGATCGCTTGCGCAACGCAGTCGTGTTGTTGTTTGGCGTTTGTTTAGTTTGATGTGCAGCGTTTTCGTATGGAAGTGACATGGGTTCGATTCTACAATGAGAGTTCTGCGAGGGGAGCCGCGTGTGGAGCATCGAATCTTGAGGAATGTCAAATCGCAGTAACGGAAGTGGTGTGTCTTAGTGACGCAAGACTGATGAGCTTGAATGGTTGAATCTTTGGTCTGTGCAGCGTTGCTTTCTGGTGCAATTCGAACATCACCTTCGCAACGGGTGCGAAGCTGCGCTACGCTGCTGATTTTGG
Source organism: Pirellulaceae bacterium (assembly GCA_041742175.1). Taxonomy (GTDB): domain Bacteria; phylum Planctomycetota; class Planctomycetia; order Pirellulales; family Pirellulaceae; genus Aureliella. The sequence goes on along the minus strand of JBGSJB010000675.1, from coordinate 4,520 downwards.
TTGAACTCTGGTCAGTGGTTTCCGACCAGCGCCTGCGGGTGATCGAATCTGTGGCGGGCTACAGGCAGCATGCCGATTAGGCCATGTCTGACGAAGTGTGTAAGCGGCTCGGTTTGTACCTGCGATGGTTGAGACAAATGAGCTGCAGTGTTGAAACGATATAGACGTGGGTTGCGTTAGAAAGCACAAGTTATGGCGGCGGAAAAAGATTTAAGATCGCGGGCGTGGATGCAAGATTTTCTTGCGAGCTGGGCATTGTTCTTAGTTTCCATACCGATCAGCATCGGCATTGCGCAATCGTTTGGCGTCTCGCCTTATGCCGGATTAATTGCTGGTGTAATCGGCGGCATTGTAGTCGGGTTGCTCAGCGGTTCGCCGACTAGCGTTAGCGGTCCATCGGCTGGGCTGACGGCGATTATCTTGTCAGAAATCGCTTCGCTGCGTGGTTTTGATACGTTTTTGTTCGCGCTGTTTCTTGCTGGTTTGATTCAACTGGTCTTCGGATTGATGCGATTGGGTGAGTTGTCGGACTTTTTGCCGTCAAGTGTGGTGAAAGGTTTGATCGCTGCGGTGGGCGTTATCTTGATACTGAAGCAGATCCCTCACTTGCTTGGTCACGATACGGACCCGATGGGTGAGATGTCGTTCTGGCAACCGGATAAGCAGACGACATTCACGGAGTTCTTGAGGATATCGGGTGACATGCATTTTGGTGCGGTGACGATCAGTATCGTGTCGTTCATCATTTTGGGTTTGTGGGAGTTCGGTAAAAGTGACCGGTTGCGATTGGTACCAGCGCCGTTAGTTGTGATCATAGTCGGGTGCTTGTTGGGGATTTGGTTGCGTCGTTATGACGTGGGTTGGAGCGGCGAGTCCTGGCACTTTTTCCGCGTGCCGGAGTTCGATCTTAGCGAGGGCGCCACGTCGATCTTTACGTTTCCCAACTTCAATCAATGGCGTAATCCAGCGATCTATTTTGCGGCCATGTTGATCGCGGTGGTGGCGTCGCTCGAGACGCTGCTGAACTTGGACGCGGTGGATCGGCTTGATCCAGAGCGTCGGCATTCGCCATCGAGTCGCGAGTAGATGGCGCAAGGTGTCGGTAATGCGTTAGCTGGATTGCTGGGCGGTGTGCCGATTGCTTCTCGAGTGGTGCACAGTGCGGTCAGTATTCACTCGGGCGGACGGACGAAATGGGTGACGGTCATCCATGGATTTCTGTTTGCGTTTGGGGCTGTGTTGATACCGACTTATTTGAATTTGATTCCGCTGTCGTGCATCGCCGCGATCTTGTTTTGGACGGGTGCTAAGATGGCTCGGCCGAAGTTGTTTCGAGAGATGTGGGCTGAGGGACGTTATCAGTTCATCCCGTTTTTCTTGACGATGACAGCGATCATCTTTACTGAGAAGTTGATCGGGGCGGTGATCGGCTTGGTTGTTGGCGTTGGGTTCATACTCAATAGCAACTTGCGACGACCGATTCGAAAAATGATCGAGAAGCATATCGGAGGCGAACTGATTCGTATCGAGTTGGGAAATCAAGTTAGCTTTTTGAATCGCGGCATGTTGGAGCGAGCGATGCGCGACGTAAAACCGGGCTCGCACTTGATGCTGGATGCGACTCAGACCGATTACGTTGATCCGGATGTTTTAAGTTCGATTCGTGAGTTTAAGGAGCGGACGGCGCCGAAGTTTAACATCGAAGTTAGCCTTCGTGGATTCAAAGATAAGTACAGTTTGCAGGATGAAACGCGGTTCATTGACTACTCGACGCGCGAGTTGCAACAGGATTTAAAGCCGCATGAAGTGTTGCAGATTTTGCAGGAAGGAAACCGTCGGTTTCAAGCTGGCGAGCCGCTGTTTCGCGATTTTGCGGTGCAGTTGAGTACGGCGGCGCAGGGGCAATTTCCGTTCGCGGCGGTGCTGAGTTGTATCGATTCGCGGGCTCCGGTGGAAACGATTTTGGATCTTGGCTTAGGAGACATATTTAGTATCCGTATCGCCGGCAATGTGGTTGGTCCAAAGGTTTTAGGCAGCCTTGAATACGCTTGCGGCGTGGCGGGTTCGAAGTTGATTGTGGTCTTGGGGCATACAAAGTGCGGCGCGGTGACTGCGTCGGTGAAGTTCGCGTCGAGCGGCTTGAGCCCTGAAGCGGTGACTGGTTGTCGTCACTTGGATGCGATTGTCGATCGGATCACGTATTCCATCGACCAGGAGAAATGCCAAGAAGTAGACAAGTTACCCGAGGCAGAGCAGGGGCAGTTTGTGGAACAGGTGACTCGCGAAAACGTACTGCATTCCATCCGGCAGATCGTCAGCGAAAGCCCGTCGCTAAAGCAGATGTCTGACGAGGGCAAGATTGGTTTAGTGGGTGCAGTTTATGATGTCGCGTCGGGGAACATCGAGTTCTTGGTCGACGACGCGGTGGGTTTAAAGTTGGCAAAGTAACAGACGACTTTGGTCGTTACCGCAGTGCTTTTTGCGAGTCGGTATCGAGACTGTCGGCTGCGATCCAACCGCTCATCAAGACCATCGGCATACCGGGGCCTGGATGTGCAGCTCCGCCGGCTAGATACAAACCATGCACATCGCGGCTACGGTTGGCGGGTTTGAACGCGCCGAGGAATTTACCGTGACTGGCCAAGCCGTAGATCGCGCCGTTGAGGACTCGGTAGCGTTTGTGGATACCTTCGGGCGTCAGTGAAGCTTCGCTGACAATGCGGCTGCGGAGGTCTTTCATCTTGCCGGTCGATTCAAGTTTGTCGAGGATCACTTCGCGATACTCAGGGAACATCTTCGACCAGTCGTGATCGGGACGCAGGTAAGGTGTGTGCACCAACACATAGAGCGCTTCACCGCCGGGTGGGGCGACTGCTGGTTCGGTTTGCGAGGGAGCGCAGACGTAACATGTTGGATCTGGCGCTGGGTTGCCGCGTTTGTAGATCCAGTCGAATTCTTCGTGCGGATCTTTGGAGAAGACGAAGTTGTGGTGCAGCAGGTGGTCGTAAGCTTCGCGCAGTCCGAGGTAGAGGACGACTCCGGAGCACGCGGGTTCGAAGTCGCGTTTGCGCGTGAATCGCGTTGGTTGGGTGTAGTCGCGTAGCAGTTCGCGATGGGTTCGAACCGAATCGCAGTTCGAAACAACTGCGTCGAACTGATAAGACTGGCCGTTGGTAAGACGCAAGCCGGTGACTTCGCTGGCGTTGGTTTCAATGGCATCGACGTCAGCGTTGCAATGCATGGTGACGCCGAGGTCGGTGGCGAGTTTCGCCAGTGCGTTTGGAACAGCGCGTGTTCCGCCCATCGGATACCACACGCCTTCTTTGGTTTGCATATGAGCGATTCCGCAAAGTACCGCTGGCGAGGCGTCGGGCGACGAGCCAACGTACTGCGTGAAGTGATCGATCATTTGTGCGGCTCGCGCATCGGGCACGTGTTTGCGCACTACCGCAGCGACGGATTGTCCCATGCGGAGCGACAGCACGTCTTTGAGCACTTTCAAGTTGAAAGCGCCGGTCGCTTGGAATGTGTCGGCTATCCCTCCGACGCTTTTCCAGAAGAAGAAGCGTTCCGAGACATCGTGCAAGCCGCGCGACATGTCGATGAACTTAGCGTATCCGTCAGCAGATTTTTCGTTGCCGGAGAGTTCCCGCAAGTTCTGCTTCATGCGCTCGGTATCTGATACCAGGTCGAGCGAAGAACCGTCGTCGAAGAAGCATCGCCACTGCGGGTCGAGTTCGATCAACTGAAGATAGTCTTCGATGCGTTTGCCCGCTTCTTCGAAGATGCGTTTGAGCACTCCGGGAAGAGTTAGGATGGTGGGGCCCATGTCGAAGCGAAAGCCATCGGCGCGATGCTCCGCAGCTTTGCCGCCGAGCCATTCGTTCTTTTCGAAAAGGGTGACTTCATGACCGCGAGCGGCGAGTACACACGCGGCTGAAAGTCCACCGAGCCCGCTGCCGATCACTGCCACGCGTTTGTGGGCTCGAACCGAAGTCTTGTCAATCATTGATTATCTTGTCTGTTTCCTAGGACCCGCTGCAGTTCAGCGTTCGCTGCCGAGATTCGCTGTCTGCTGTGCAAACTGTGTCATAAGCTTACCGCCATGAGCCATTTTACCAAGTAGTCCAGTGCGCGGTGGGCGGCGTGGAGCGGTTCGTGCAGCGCCAAATCGCTCAGTCCGACAAAACGATACTTTCGTGACTTATGCGAGGATGTTAGCGCGACATTTTGACATGGATGGACACGATGGGCAGGATGAGAACATACCCAAAGATTAGGTGCGTCAATTGTCGCAAGGGTATTTGAATGGGTATTTGTTTATACTCACGAACGATGGCTTGGTGCGTTGTGAGTTACCGCGGTTCGGGCGGGCGTGATTTGATGGTGGGGAGTGGCAAGCATGCAACGTTTGATGTTTCTTTGGGTGGTGATTGCAGCGCAGTTGTTGGGCTCGTCGCGCGAAGGCGATGCGGACGAACCGGTGTTTCGAGTGCATCTGCTGAACGCTGAGTCTGAGT
>JBGSJB010000674.1:0-6095 GCA_041742175.1 Pirellulaceae bacterium | reverse complement strand
GCGGTTCGTTTGCAGCCGTTCTTGGGCGCGCTGCTGACGCCCAGTGAACGTTGGTTCGCACATGGGTTCGCGCAGTTCGATGCGGCTGCGTCTGGCAATCCAGTTTCGCTGGACAGTACCGGTCATGGTCTGCAGACAGTCGGAAGTTTGACAGACGCCAACCAACTTTACTTGGATGCAGGCGTAGGCTATTGGCTCTACCGCGATGACTCAACGCTCAAACACCGCAGAGCTTTGACCGGCATCATACCGACCGTCGAGTTGCATCATACTTTGGCTGCTCAAGCTGGCGATGTGGTTCGCGCGGGAGCGTATCAAGTTGGCAACTTCGACGGCACTCCAGGCTTCACGAATTTAGTTGCCGGTTCGACCTTCGAGTTTGGGCAACGCTCGCAGTTGGTCGTTGCGTATGGCACGCCGCTCGATGCACGAAGTCGACAATACGACGGCGCGCTGACCGTCGCCTTCACGCACTTAACTCACTAGCGGTCGGCATCGAGATAAGCGTGCGCGGACTGACGATGAAGCGGGGATCGAACCAAGCACTGGAGATAACTGGATTCTTGTCATAAACATGAAGTTAAGCCGCTGCGTCCAACCTCATCAAGGCGACGAGGTTGGACGCGAGCTGTCAGCGAAAATTCTACTTCTGCATTGCTGGAGTACGTCCAGCCGGAGCCGCGGCACCAGTTCCACTTGCTGCAGTCGCCCCGGCATCAGCGCCGCGAGGTGGTGGAATGCTTGGAATCGATTCCGGTGGTGGTTGAACTTCCGCTGGGCTGCAACCAACTACAACGACAAATGCGATTGAGAGAGCGAAACCGAGAAACGATCGATACATGTTTTGTCCAATGAACTAAGGTGTGAATATGAAAGAACCTGCTCCCGAAGGAGCAGGTTTAAGCAGGCAAAGCCGAAATTACTTCAAGACAAGCGACTAATCAGGCAGTTCGAAAACCTCGCCACCGCTGCGAGTCGCCATCGCTTCGACAACCGTCGGTCTAGCTGGTGTAGTTGTTGTGCCAACTGCTTGTGGACCGCCGGATGAGTAAGAAATGAATCGAACGCTGCCATCGGCGATCGCCCAGTTTGAACCACCTGGATGCAAACTCCAGAAGTGATAACGATGAGCATCGGCAGGATCTTGAACAACGCCGGGACGGAAGAAATCAGGGTCCGCAGTCGGAACACCTGCTCGTTCGTGAACGCCGAGTACCACGTCGCATGCACCGAAGTAAGGCGCATCGCCCGACCCAGCCCATTGCCAACCATACTCAAGTCGGCTGGATGGCGGACGCTCACCGACCATCAACGTGTTGCTGGTTCCGTCGGTAATATGGCCCATCTTCACGCCAGAATTCACAAAGAGGATGCCGTCTTGACCGTTCGCTTCTTGGAACTGGTTGCGACCGGAAACGCCAAGATACGACGTCAACGCCGCTGAATCTGTTCCGTCGGTCCATTTCGAACCGCCACGAACGTCCGATGGACAAACAAATGTTGGGCAAAGCGTTGCATGAAGATCTACGCCATCCGGTTTTTGGAACCAGGCCCACGCGGCCGCAACGCCGCGCTTGTCGAACGCGTTATACAAGTTGTTCATTTCAATGAACGGAGCAATACGCGTCATCCAGCTCCACCAAGGCCCTTCTGCCGGATACCACATAGCTTGATTCGGTTGGGCCGGATTTGGAACAGTTCCGCCAGGAGGCGGTTGACGCCTATAGCTCGTGTACCAAGCCTGACCCATCTGATGGGCAGATGGAAAACGACGGAAAGTGTCGTGGTGATTGTGCATCGCAAGCGCTTGCTGCTTCATATTATTGACGCACTGTGTACGCCGGGCTGCTTCGCGAGCGGCCTGCACGGCCGGCAAGAGAAGGCCGACCAAAATTCCGAGATGGCGATCACCACCAAAAGCTCAACTAACGTGAACGCTGCATTTCGCGAGCGGCGTCCGATCAATAACGAACCGGTTCTCATGTAGACACCTTTAAGCAGAGGACAGACAGAATGAAGAAAAACCCCCCCTACCGCTTGCACTTTCAAATGCTGTTCGGACTTCTCCTTCGCCCCTCCAACTCGAACAGCAAGGTCCGATCTACCGAAAGAGGCCTCGCGAACCTCAACAAACAGAAAGTTGTCATCGGCTAATATTAAGAATTGGCGCAATTAATACAAGCAAATTTATTAACTTTTTTAAACATTCTCCCGGCAAGAACTCGCCATTGCTCACCAAAAAGCAAGCTTCGGCACTGTAGCACCCCCCATTTTTCTTTAAGGGTGCTTGCGATTCCCTGACTTTCTCGCTCAATTACCACCGTGGCAAATGGTCGCACAACCAACGCTGATGCCAATATTCCAGTTTTGATACGCCGCGATGGAATTCATCGCCTGCCGCAATCAGCCCCGTACCGACCAACGCTCGCAACTCCGCCTATAGAAAAACGCGTTCACCTGGAGAGGTGAACGCGTTTTATTCGTTTCGAATTCGCTGTGATAGACGAACAAGCGGTTCGAATTCAGTTAGGGCTTTGCTGGTGTCCGGCCAGCGGGTGCGGCCGGGCCACCACCTCCAGAGGCCGGTGTAGCCTCAGCACCGCGCGGCGGCGGTATGTTTGGAATCGACTCGGGTGCTGGCTGCACTTCCGCCGGTCCACAACCGACGAGAACCACGAAAAGACAAGCGATCGGGAGCGCGGAGCCTAAAAAACGACTTTGCATGATGACTCAATAAATACTGGTGCGATGAAATAGAAAACCTGCTTCCAATGCGGAAGCAGGTCGGTGAGCAAACTAAGAATAAGCCGAACTAATCAGGCAGTTCGAAGATCTCTCCACCAGCCCGTGTCGACATCGCTTCAACAACGGTGGGAACCGCCGGAGTCGCCGTGGTGCCGACCGCTTGCGGTCCGCCCGACGAATACGATAGGAATCGCACGCTACCATCACCAATCGCCCAATTCGAACCACCTGGATGCAAGCTCCAAAAGTGATAGCGGTGAGCATCGTTAGGATCCTGAACCGCACCGGGACGGAAGAAATCGGGGTCAGCAGTCGGAAGGCCTGCTCGTTCGTGCACACCCAATACTACGTCGCAAGCGCCGAAGTAAGGCGAATCGCCTGAACCGGCCCATTGCCATCCGTATTCAAGCCGGCTGGACGGTGGACGCTCGCCGACCATCAACGTGTTGCTGGTGCCGTCCGTAATGTGACCCATCTTTACGCCTGAGTTCACATACAACACCCCGTCCTGGCCATTTGCCTCTTGAAACTGGTTACGGCCACTAACACCCAAGTAGGAAGTTAGAGCCGACGAATCGACTCCATCGGTCCATTTGGCACCACCGCGGAAGTCAGAAGGACAAACAAATGTCGGACACAGCGTCGCGTGCAGGTCCACACCATTCGGCTTTTGGAACCACGGCCAAGCTGCAGAGTCGGCGCGCCTATCAAAGGCGTTGTACAAATTCGTCATTTCGATAAATGGCGAAATCCGAGTCATCCAACTCCAGAACGGACCCTCATTTGGATAACCATTTGCCGCAATGCCGCCGGGCGCTTGCTGACGCTTGTAGGTCGTGTACCAGGTGTTTCCCAACTGATGTGCTGACGGAAATCGACGGAAAGTGTCGTGGTGATTGTGCATCGCAAGCGCTTGCTGCTTGAGATTGTTGACACATTGCGCACGACGAGCTGCTTCGCGAGCCGCTTGAACTGCGGGAAGAAGAAGACCAACCAAGATGCCAATAATGGCGATAACAACTAACAACTCAACGAGCGTAAAAGCCGCTTGGCGCGACCGCCGCCCAAGACCTCGAAAATCGACTGTCATGTAGAACACCTTTAAGCAGAGGACTTGCGAATGAAAATGAAACACCCCTACCGCTAACAGTTCAGATTAGTGCTGGCTAACTTCGAACTCCGTCGCCGCACAAAAGCCTAGTTTCCAAGAAAGGGGCCTCGCGAACCCCAACAAGCGGGCGCTTGTCATTGCGAATCATCGTAAGAGCGGGTTGAATTACTTCAATAGTTGTTTTGGCGTGTTGGCGGAAGAAAACACGCCATTCAGATTAAATCTACTTAACGTTACCGATCGTTAACAATGGCGACTTTGCGCGCATTAATTACCTAATCTTCATGTGCGACACTGGGGACTACCGAACTTGCAAGCTCGAGGAGTATTTGGCCAGCTTGGTTAGCTTGTGCCCGAGTGACATCAAGATGCGTGACTAAACGAATATGCTCAGACCCGAACGGCAAGACGCCGATACCCCGCCCGGCCAGCGCTCGGGTAAATTCAACTGAACTGCCTAACGAACGATCAATTCGAATGACAAGTATGTTCGTTTCGGGCTTCGGCTCCAAATTTAACCCTAGCGAACGCTCGACATAATCCGCCAGCAGACAAGCGTTCGCATGATCTTCAACCAACCGCTCGCGATTGTGCTGCACAGCATACAAAGCACCCGCAGCTAGGATTCCGACCTGACGCATTCCGCCTCCAAACAACTTGCGCGCTCGCCGCGCTTTTTGAATAAACTCCCGCGTTCCAGCCAAAGCAGAACCGACCGGCGCACCAAGCCCCTTCGAAAAACAAACACTCACCGAGTCAAAGCCTCGCGACCAACGCTTGGCGTCAATACCCGTCGCTGCTACTGCGTTGAACAGCCGAGCCCCATCCAGATGCGTGGCCAAGTCATTTGCGTGCGCCCACTCGCAAATCGCATCAACATTCTCCAGCGGCTGGATCGTGCCGCCTCCTCGATTGTGAGTGTTCTCAAGGCAAACCAGTTTCGTCCGAACCATGTGATCGCCCGCCGGCCGCACCTTCCCCAGCAATTGATCCGGCTCAAGAACTCCGTGCTGGCCCTGAATGGTCCGAGCCACCACACCGCTCAACTGCGCAAATGCAGCTTGTTCGTAGTTGTAAACATGACAATCGGCTTCGCATAAGAACTCATCACCCGGCTGACAATGCAACCGAATCGCTATCTGATTCGTCATCGAGCCGCTCGGCATAAACAACGCCGCTTCCTTGCCAAGCAATTCAGCCACATAGTCTTGCAGCGCCTCGACCGTTGGATCCGAACCAATCACATCGTCGCCAACGTCCGCCCCAGCCATCGCAGCTCGCATCGCCTGACATGGCTTGGTAACAGTGTCGCTGCGCAAATCGATTTCGTACTGCATAGTGGTGACTTTGTGAAATGAACTGTACGGCTTAGAAATAATTGCGGGCAATCAATCGCGGGCTTTAAGTTACCTGCTGCACCGAAACTTCGGAACCTCCCTCACAAGCAAAGCCTAAGGTCCGTTAGGCTGCGAGCTGCTCAAGACAGTATTCTTGCCGAAGGTGCATCTAACAAATCGCTGAACGAATGTGTTCAAAGTTAATCTTGAGATGCCAAGCGGCGGCGATGGCGGGCAGCGTGTTTTCCATCTGAAACTCGGTTAAGTGCCCGAGAGCTCCAAGATGCGACAAGCACTCACGTTGATCGCCCGTACAGAGCCAAATCGAATTTTCAGAAACAACTACCGCGCGTCGGCCTTCGGCCAAGTGCTGTGCGACACTTCCCAGCGTTCCGTCACTAGCAAACAGGATCACGTCGCCCTTGCACAGGGGCTTCATCTGCATCACCTGAGAATCAGCAGCGTTAAGAATCGCAGCACCACGCTCGAGCACGACGTCCACTGGCGTGCGTTCTACAGCGTAGATTTTCTCCTCGCTCCACATGTCAAATTCACCGCCACGATCGACGTCCGTCAAGTTCGTGACAATTGCCACATCACACTTATCAAAACCCAAGCCGTCGCGCAGCAAGCTTTCGATACTCGCTTCAAACACTGCGGCGGTGACATCCGGGTTCGCAAGTAAATCACGCGCACTCGCCGCATCATCGCTCGGCGACGACGAAACGTCCCAATCGCCCACTTTGATACCCAAGCTATCCGCCAGCCCCACTGCAGGAAACTGCAACTTGAGCATCCGATGCAACGCGCGCGTCACCGCCGTTTTGCCATGCGAACCAGCGACGCAAACAATCGGAATGCGAGCGTCATCGGTGGAGCCAAATATATGATTGATAATGTGC
>JBGSJB010000673.1:0-10875 GCA_041742175.1 Pirellulaceae bacterium | reverse complement strand
TTCCTTCTACCTTTGCCCGTCTTCTTCACGCCCACGAGGTTCTCTCCAGCATTCAACTTGGTTTGTAACGATTTAGCGGCCATTCTAGCACATGCCGCTGGCAGCAAGGGCTTAGGTTACCACAAAACCTACCGATCGATCAAGACGTACGAGAACCACTCGAACGTTCCGCAGCTAAATAGCTTTGTTTCCGCTCTGTTTTCGTCAAATTCCTTGTTACTCAAAAGTTGGCCGGAGTACAAACGGTGACATCCAGCGAGAGCTCGCCCGTGGCAGAATCGCTCGCTCTGGCCTATTATCACTTCTGTCGGCTTAGCCAGTTCGGCGACATTCAGTCGCTCCGGCAGCCTTTTTTGGAGCTGATCTATATGTCTGCGCGTCTGCCCACCCTCTGTTTACTCATAGGCTTCATCTTTCTTGTTAACCTCCAAAGTATTGGAGCACAAGTGGAACCACCGGCTGTCGCGCCTCCTGACAACTATGAATTGCGAATGATCGCGAACTCGAAGACTTTCAGTCAAATAACCGCGCTCAACTCAAAGCTGCAAGCTCTCGGAAGTCGCGAAGTCATGGAAGGAGATATAGGACAACTCAAATCCTTTTTCCGAAGTGGAGATGAGGATCTTGAGATCAAGGCGCCGAAGGATTTTACGAACGTCGAACCGCTCGCACTCAGTGAAACCGGCATCGTAGTTGGCTATGTCAGTCGTACCATCGGTCATCCAAACGGCAGCCTGCAAGGCTTTTATTGGACGCCAGAGACAAACGAAATAACGTTGCTTGAACCTTTGCCTACCGATTCCTCGGGACACGCGCAGGATATTTCCGCTGACGGAAAACGCATTACTGGATACATAACCGGCAGCGAACCGCCGCGCGTGCGCCCTTGTGTCTGGCAATGGAACGAAGAATCCAAGAAATACATCCCTGAGGAGCTTTCGACCTTTGTCGTGAACAATCCGTTTCTGCTCGCTAGCCAAGTAATCATTAGTCCCGACGGTAATCGAATCGCCGCGTGCATTACTGAGAAACAGCTTTCGCAGTTCATCTTCGACAGTGCTCTAGTGGCCTGGGATCGCTCCGCTGACGGTAAATGGGAACGAAAGAAACTCTCGGATGAACAACCAAAACTCAAAGACATGAACGACTCGGGAATTATTGTCGGATCAACAAGCGGACAGGGCCAACCTCGCGCCTGCTGGATTGACCGCGCTGGAAAAATCGAACAGATCGAGTTGCTGCCCGGCGATCTATCGAGTGTCGCCTACGGAATCAATAACGCTGGAACCATTGTCGGAATGAGCGACGACCCGCCCGGCAACGACGGTGCGCCGCAAGCCTTCATTGTGGAAAAAGGAGTTGTCTCGCCGCTACGTCTGTTACGTGAAAGTGAGGGCGAAAGCGCCGCGCTAACAATCAATCAAGATGGCGCAATCGCTGGTTTCATGTACAAAGAAGCAGGCGATGACTCTGCCGTTATCTCTTTCATCCGAACTAAGAAAACGCAATAACACCTGCTAGCACCGATCACATTCACTAGCATTCACCTTTGCTAGCATTCTGCGTGATGGTTCATATTGACGCGAGTGTTTCCAAACTATACGAAGCACTAGCGCGGTTTCTGTTAAGCGTCTACTCGCGTCGACATCATCTAAATAAATGGGGTTCAAATTATGACAAGCATTCCTGGTGTGAGCGGTTCCAACAGTAACTCATCTGCATCCAACAGCAATGCACTCGAGGATGTTAGTCTCGATCAGTTCTTGGGGCTGTTGATTACTGAACTGCAAAACCAGGATCCGCTCAACCCGATGGATAATGCGCAGATGATGGAGCAGATTGGCCAGATTCGAGAAATTGGCTCCACAACGAAACTTACCGAGACACTCACTTCGCTGGCAATTGGTCAAGAACTGTCGATGGCAAGCGGCTTGATCGGCAAAGAAATTAATGCGCTGGACAATAATGCTAAAGATGTAACTGGTGTTGTTGATCGAGTGTCGGTGTTAACTGACTCAAATGACGGAAATAATCGGACAGTCCAGGTGCATATTGGAGCTTCAATCGTCGATATCAAGAATATTCGGGAGATCGTTGATATCGAAGGTTGACGCTAGCAAAAGGCAGTTACCATGGGACTCGCATCCTCGCTGAGCACAGCTCTCACAGGTATGGGTGCAGCAGAAACGCAGATTGACGTACTTGGTAACAACCTTGCTAACTCGCAAACCATCGGCTTCAAAGCGTCTGACGTTCTCTTCGCAAATCAATTTCTGCAAACGCTTTCGCTTGGCGCTGCACCCACTGCAGATAACGGTGGTACGAATCCACGCCAGACCGGCTTGGGTGTGCAAGTCGCAGCCATCACACCAAAATTCTCGCAGGGAACCATTCAAATTAGTTCCAGTCCATCGGACTTAGCGATCCAAGGCGATGGATTTTTCATCGTCGAAAGCACGTCGAGCGAACAGTTGTATACCCGTAACGGTATCTTCAAACTGAATAGCGAAAATCAGTTGGTGACCACAACGGGCAACCGCGTACTTGGTTACGGAATCGACGATCAGTTCAATATCCAGACGACACAGTTGCAACCACTTTCGATTCCACTTGGATCGGAAGCCGTCGCGCAAGCCACTCAAAATGTGGTCATGGAAGGGACTTTAACGCCCAGCGGCGACCTCGCGAACACCGCCGAAATCATTCAGAGCGCTGTGCTTGGTGACAGCCTCGTTCCGCGTCCAGATTCTTCTGGTATGGACGCTGGCGCTTCCGGTACTCCATCGATCACCGGCGTTAGCATTGGACACAATCAAGGTGCGGGCAGCCTGACCGAAGGCGATGTTTATGGCTACCGTATTGTATTCGTCGATTCGTCGGGTATGGAGAGCCCGGCCAGCACAGCGATCAACGTCACCATACCTGCGGGCAATGGACTCGCTGACAACACGATCACGCTCGACAACTTGCCGACCTCAACCGACTATAGTCAGCTTGCGATCTACCGAACCGAACCAGGTGGATCTGAATACTTTCGACTTGCAACTGTCCCAACAGGCGGATCCTACACGGACACCGGCGCGACCGCGCTTTCATCCGATAGCCTCAACACCAGCGTGCTCAATGGCAACTACAGTTACATGATCACCTACTTTCGAGCAGGTGATCCCGAAACGAGACCATCTGCGGCGGTAGGGCCAACAAACATTGTGAATGGACGCGTGCTGTTGTCCGACTTACCGACTCCACCTGCTCCGCCGCCTGGTGGCGGATTCCCTGCCTACGATAGTATTCGGATCTATCGGAACACCGCCAGCGATCAGAACTCATTCTATTTGGTCGATACGGTAGCGATCGGTCAAGATTATACAGATACCAAAAGCGACGCCGCAATCAGCAACCTCGCAACTTCTGGTAACAAAGCTCTCGATCTCGATGGACCGCAAATTGATAGTAACACGCTGTTGATCAACGTCGTCAAACGCGATGGCTTTGACTACGAGAATGTATTCACTGAAGGCACTCTGTCGTTCAAGGCACGCAAGGGTGGACGCAGCTTAGAGGCGAAAGATTTCGAGATTACCAGCACTACAACGATTCAAGAGCTCACTGACTTTATGGAGAATGCACTCGGAATTCAGACGGCATCGACCGATTCCGAAAATCCAATCCCCAGTTCGATCAATACAATCACTGGCGAGCCCGGCACGATTCTGCCTGGTGCCTATATTCGTAACGGCCAGTTGCGTTTCGTTTCGAACAACGGCGTTGATAACGCAGTTGATATCGACTTAACCAGCTTCCGCATCACCGATGATAGTGGCGTCGTGACGACTCCGAATCTTGCATTCGGATCCGCTCAGAAGGCTGCAGGGCAGAGTGCTGTTGCGGACTTCGTTGCTTACGATTCGCTTGGCTTGCCAATTCGTATGCGCGTGACCGCAGTACTCGAAAGTCGTTCGGACACGGCAACGGTCTACCGCTGGTTCGCAGATTCAGCGGACAACTCAACGCGCGATGGTTCGAGTATCGCAGTTGGTAGTGGACTGCTGACTTTCGACGGCAATGGAAACTACGTTACGTCTTCAAACACTTCGGTCGCAGTCGATCGACTTGGGCTGCCCAGCGTGTCGCCCCTGGAATTCAATATCGACTTTAGTTCGTTATCGGGACTGGCAGCTACCAAGTCGACTCTAGCTGCATCGCGCCAGGACGGTTCCCCTCCCGGCAAGCTAACTAGCTACGTAATCGGTGAAGACGGTGCCATCCGTGGTGTATTCAGCAACGGTATCGCTCGCAATCTCGGTCAACTCCGCCTCGCGCGATTCAGCAATCCAGAAGGTCTCGAACAACGCGGCCAGAACATGTACGCGCAAGGCATCAACACCGGCTTGCCTGTGCTCGGCGGTCCCGGCGAAAACGGTATCGGTACCGTTGCTGCAGGTGCACTTGAGTTGTCCAACACCGACGTCGGTGGCGACTTAGTGGATCTCGTACTGGCCTCAACCATGTACCGAAGTAACGCGCGGGTGATCACCGCCACTCAGCAACTGTTCGACGAACTGCTGAACATACGAAGATAGGCATCGCCTCGTTAGATAATTATCCAAAATCTTATTCGCCCATTAGCCATTGGGCGTTAGCCCCGATTCTAGCAGCACTAACTGCGAATTATCCCTCCCTGATAAGTTCTTACTGATAGCACTCACTAAGCAAGTCGGTGAAGGCGTCGGGCTAGCCACTCGAGCGACAGGCTACCTGCTATCCAAGCCATCAGCCAAGTGAGCCACCGCAGCTGGAACACGCGGTCAGGAGCGCCGGGCAAAAACGATACTTGATCTTGTGGAGTGATCGCAGCGACAATCGCCGGCTTCGGTTTGGAAGCAATCTCAGTCAAGCCGTCTATCACGGGTTCTTCCAGCGCGATAGCTTTTGGAATCCCAGTCCAATATCGACCACCGGTATCGAGCGCCAATTGAGCTAACAATGGATCATTTCGCTCACCGCGTTGCATTTCGATTGCCGGCACCTTCGCTTTAACACTTGTCGTTAAGACCTCCTCAGAAGCGATGCCACCCAATTGCAACTGAATCGAATAGTCACCTGACATGAGAACTGGAAATTGCCCCGTATAAACGCCCGGTTGCGAACCGTCCGCAAACGGCTTGAGCGAAAGCGGAACATTGCGACGCTGCGGATCGATCAACCTCGCAATAACTTCACTCTGAATTAAAGGTTGGTAACGCTCGTCTTTCAATACCGCTCGAACGATAACTTGATCTCCCAGCAACGCTTGCTCGCGATCGACCAGCAGCACTCCGCGATCGGAATCGAGCAACAAACGACCCTGTGAAACCCACCGCACCAACTTCGTGTAGTAGCGATCAAAGTATTGATCACCGAGTTGACGAATACGCCACATTTCACCGCCACCCTGGAATACAACTCGGCCCGCACCATAGAACTGACTGGCGAGATAGATCGGTTGTTGGCCATCAATCGCCGCACTTGGATCTCCGAAAGTTGCCAGCGCTTTCGCGCCCGGCTTCAACTCGTACGCGGCATAAAAACTAAACACACCTTCAAACGAATCCCAAAGTTTCTTGCTCGATTCGGGATCATCGTTAAGCCAAAGAAACTCGGTCTGCTCGCCGTCCGCAGTCAGCTTAAGTGGCCAAGCATTTTCAGACTCAACACGTCCGTCAGCCAACAGCCGACTGCCGCGTTGCTCAAGCTGCACCGGTGAAAGCGATCGCAACAATTGAGTTCTTAACCCGCTGGCCGAGCGTGCAACCCACTTCGGCATTTCAACCGACCCCGCCACAATCATCAAGCCGCCCGCCTGCTCAGCGACCCATTGTTCCATCGCCGCAACTGAACTCTCAGGCACACTGGTCCAGTCTACATCGAAAGCTAAGATCGCATCATACTGACTAAGCGCTGCTCGATCGGCAGGGAACTCTTGCAACAACTGGCTCGATTCCTGGCTGGTTCCTTCTTTGCCGGTCTGCAATAACACATGTGATTCAACATCGCGATCGCGGTAAAGCAAATTGCGAACGAATTGATACTCACGCGTCGGACCACCAGCAAAGATGAGTACGCGATTCTTGCGCTCGATCACTTCAACAGTCGACCTAACAACATTATCGCGTTCATCCGCGTCACCTTCGAGCGGAATGACTTTCACCAAGTACTGCCACTTACCAACCGCCTTCGGCTCCAACTCGAACTTTGCCGTAGCGACCGCTTCCTGATCCGGCAGAAACACCTGCTGTTCATTCTCAATCGACAGCGAAGCCGGATCAGCTCCTTCCGGACCAGCTAGTACTTGCACAGTCGCTGTCTTGCCTGCGAATCCACTCGATCCAAGTATGGCTGAAAGCGAGAATTTATCGCCCGGATACAATCGCTGCGGCACGTCGACTTCCAGCATTCGTAGGTTCGGCGGACTGCGCTCCGAGCCAAGCCCCACAACGTATAAAGGCACGCGCGCACTCTTCGCACTTGCAATCACGGACTTCGGATCCAACCCCGCATTGCTGCGTCCGTCTGTCATGACAATGACACCGGCAAGCGGGTTGCCTAGCTCGCGATCCAGGATGAACTTCACCGCGTCACCCAACCGAGTCTCAATTCCAGTGGGTTGCAATGCGAGCGACCAGTCTTGCGGAACGCTCGGCTTGCTTGGAGTCTCAGCACCTTCCGACTCGCCAACTGCTGGCAATTCAAACTGCGTTTTGGTCAGAGGCGGGGCTTCAGCGCCGAACAATGCAACCAGCGGATAGCGCGATGTCGGAACGATCGCGCGCGCCGCCACAACAAGCGCGACTAATGCCAGCGACGAACCGACCAACAGCATCCAACCGCCACTCACCGACTTCTGCGCTCCAATCAACTGCTTGCCAAGCGAAATCATAATCAACAGCAGCGCTATGACACCCAAAGCGATAGCAAGGTACATGAACTGCCGTCCACTCCTTAGCGTTTCCGAGTCGCCATCAGAAGCCACGGCCGCCAACTCCGATGCATCTGACTTTTCAATCGCAGCCACTGCCGCAGGCCGCGAGGCTTGATCAAATCGATAAACAGTCACGTCATGTTGGCTAGCCATCTGCTGCAAAAAATCAGATTGCCCCAACAGCCGCGCGACCTCTTCTGCTCGCGTATTGCTATTCACTACTCCACTGTCCGATGGCTCCGCTGGCAAAGTCATGCTCAATGAAGCATCGACCAAGACCGCAACTCTCGAATCGCGCACCACACGCTGCTCCGTCCGACGATCAAACTGCAGAAAATACAGCAAAATCCCAGCCAACGCCGCTATCCTCAGCAACATTAATGCCCAGCCAACGGGACGCTGCTGCTCGATTGCATCTCTGCGATACCACAGCACGACGTAGGTCAGCACGAACAGGGTGACGCAGCCAACTAACGCCCAATGCCACCATTGATCCAATTCTTCAAACCGCGCCCATTGATACGTCACGCGGGTTTGAGCCAACACCGATTGCATACTAAGTGGCAGTAAATTCATCGACCGACTCCTGCCGCCAACCGCTGCGGATGGAAACTCGCTGAGTAAGCCAACGCTTGTTCGCCAAGCAACAGCAACGCCAACAGCACCATCAACAAAGTGCTCTGCGCAGCATCCTGCGAACTCAACCCAAGTTCGCTGAGCGAATCAGCGGTTCGCACTTTGATAGGCAACTTCTGTTGAAGCTCATTTTCACCGACACGCGTTAAATCACCTTCGGCAGCTGAGACGTTGTGCGCGGCATTGTCAACGAGATACTCGCCGTTCGCACCAATCATCCAACTCTCGAATAACCCTGGTCGCAACAGATCGTCAATCAAATCTCGATTGCCCTGTTCAAGATCAATACTTAGTCTCACTCGAGATACATCGCCTGCGTCGTTCACTTGAACTTTCGGTTGCAACCGTAATCGTGTTCCGGTTTCGCGCGAAGGGATGAAAACTTCAGCCTCAGGCAATACAGCTTGGCCGGTGACAACCATTTCGACCTCGCTGCCGACACTCACACTCGTTTCTTCATGACGAAAACTCCCAAGGTATCCCATCGAACGCAATGCAAACACGACAAAGGTTGGATCCGTCGACCAATTACTCCACGTGTTATGTAAACCTGTGAGCATCGTGACGGCATGACCTTCGCCGAAAGTATTATCAATAATCAACGGCCGCTTTCCTGGTCCAACCGCGACGACTTCTGTGCCTGCAGGCGGAAAATCCTTCGTGTCGACAGTCAGCATCTGCCTTACGCGAATCAAAAAAAACGGCGAAGAGGTTAGCTTCGTCATCGGCATCAAAATCGGATGCTCTGTCGCGGCTACCGGGGGCGGTCCTTCTCCAACAGGTTGTTCAATTTCAGCAATACCCGTTATCGCAACCGGCAGCAATCCGCTTCCGTCGCGGAACAGTTGCTCATTCATTGCGTTGATACTGGTGTTGGGTCCGGCGCAAATGAACACGCCACCGCCAGCCCTGCAGTAGCTCTCGAGTTTGCTGACTGCTTGCGGATCTAATCGCGGCACATCCAACAAAGCCACTGCACTCCAAGTCGACAGTTGTTCTTCGGGCACATCTCTCAGAAATGATGAATCGACCGTTTCCAGAGTCATCCCGGTTGCTAACTTCGCATCCGGATTTAACGCGGTCTTAAAATAGAACGCATTCGATTGATCGATGGCACCATCAACCAACAACACGCGCTGCGATTGCTGAATATCGATCACGCACCACCGCCGGTTATCGATCGGAAGCGGGTCATCGGGCAGCGCGACTTCAACCACATGCTGACCAGGCAATCCGAACAGCACCTGCACCTGCCGCGTAATGGTCTCGCCGCCTGCAATCTGTTCAATAACAACTGATGGAAGATCTTCGGCTTGTCCTGAATAATTCAGTTCTGGTTGCGGCCGCACACTACCATCCGCATAGCTGATCGTGCGAACTTTGACGACAACATTGCGCGCCGTCTGAGTTGATTGATTCCGGACTTGAAAACGTACAATCAGTGGAACGCCAGCCGCCCAGACTTCTTGCTCAGGCTCAATCATCACGACGGACAGATTGTTCGAAGCCGCTCGCGCACAGTCAATCACCTGAATCTTCGCGCCGCTACTGGTCAACTGCTGCAATTTATTGCGAAGCGCTTCCGGCTCACCCCACTCATTGCGCCGTAGATCGCTCAGTAAATAGACTTCTGCTTGCTCACCCGAGTCCTGAGTGATCATCGGACCAACAAGATCCAGCACCGCATCTGGCGACAGCTGCAACGAAGTCGGTTGCGTCGCACTCAATCGATCCAGCAACCTCGCTGGGTCGCGCGGTACCGATTGGGCGATCAAATCCGCTGCTGCATCAACTCGCGCTTCGTCAGCGTTCTGCGAAGCCAGCAACGCACGACTCCAGCGAACGAGCGTTATCTGATGCTGGCCGGGTTGATTTGCTATTGAACGAACCAAACCATTAAGTGCTTTCAAACCGCGCCCATAACAAGTCTCATTCTGCTCGACTTCGCCCATCGAAAAACTATCGTCCAGCAACACGTAATGATGAGTTGTCTGACCACCAAACCAACTTAGCCATTTGGCCGCGCTAACCCACTTGGCCAACATGGCAACCAATAGCAACATGATCAGGATGCGCGATGCGAGCAACAGCCATTGCTTGAGCATCACCCAACGGCGATTCCGCCGGTAGCTTTCCAGCAAAAAATCCATCGCCGCCCATGGCTGCTTGCGATGACGGAGCATGTTGATCAAGTGCACCAAGATCGGCACCGCGACCAACAAAAAGCCCCAAGTTAAAGGCTGGAAAAGGAATTGCATTCGTTATCTACTCAGCAGTTTGGCTTTCGCCCATTGGTTGGCATTCAATTTATTTCGTTACGAAATTCGTTTCGCAAGCGGTTCGTTCGTTGGACGTTATTTGCGCACCGCATGCATTCTTCCAGTCAAAATTTTGGAGAGAACCGCATCCGGGGCATCGCTAGTTCGTATCAACAAATAGTCGCTCTTCGACGCTGCACACGCGCGCCGCACGCGCTGCAGGAACCGTTCAAGCGCTTCCATGTATCCATCGCGAAGCGCCCGCGGATTGCAAGTCAACGAGTCCATCGTCTCGAGACCCTCAAACCGCGTCGGGTCCGCAAACGGAAAATCAAGCTCGTCGTCATCGAGCACATGCAGCACCATCACATCATGCCCCGCACGACGCAACGTATCGATACCGCGCAGCGAGCTCTCTTCAGCTCCCAGCAAATCGCTGATTAAGACCATCAATCCGCGTTTCGGAAACGTCTGAACAACGTCGCGAAAGACGGTATCAAGATTGGTCTTGTCCGCTGGCTTCGAGTTCTCAAGTGCTACGAGCACATCGTTCAAATGATTTTGACTCGCACGCAACGGCACGCGCGATCGAATGCGGTTGTCGAACAACACACTGCCAACCGCATCCTGCTGCTTCAGCACCAGCATCGCCAAGCAAGCTGCCAGTGTGCACGCGTAATCAAACTTGGTGTTCTCGCCGTGACCGTACAACATACTCGCCGAGCTATCGACCAACAGCGAGCAGCGTAAGTTGGTGTCTTCTTCGTATTGCTTGATCACTAACTTGTCTTGTCGAGCCCAAACTTTCCAATCGACGTGGCGAACATCATCTCCAGCCACGTATTGACGATGCTGCACAAACTCAACCGATTGCCCGAAGTACGGGCTGCGGTGAGCACCAGATAAAAAGCCTTCGACAATATGACGGGCTCGCAATTCAAGCCGCGCGACCCGCTTGACTGCCTCAGGAGGCAAAAATCTTCTTGAAGCGGGCATCGCGTGTTAACTCATCCTCTGAAG
>JBGSJB010000672.1:0-2404 GCA_041742175.1 Pirellulaceae bacterium | reverse complement strand
CATACGCTGGAAGTGACTGCCCAGAATCCCGACACTTGCACTTCGGGACACGCTTGCAGCAGCCATCCTGCGGATCACGTACATGGTCCAGGCTGTGGGCATGAAGCGGTGCCGCATGGCGATCACATCGACTATCTCGTTGATGGTCATCTGCACCATCAGCACAATGGACATTGCGATGATCACGGTCCGATTACCATTGCAAGCAAGAGCTAGAGCGACACCTTACCCAATTCCGATGGCCCTTGATTCATGTAGTGAACGATGAGCAAGAAACAGATGGACGTCGATGGAATTCGCGAACTGCTGCGCGCGAAAGGTCTGCGCGCAACACCAGCTCGAATCGCTGTGGTCAACTTCCTGGACGGTTCCGGTCATCCGCGGACGCACTTGGAAGTGACCGAAAAGCTGGTGAAAAGCGGTTTCGAAAAGTCGACAATTTTTCGGGCGCTTGGCGATCTTACCGAAGCAGGTCTGCTTCGCAAAATGGAATTGGGCGATCACGTTTGGCGATTCGAACGTGTCGGTTCTGAAGCGGGTGAGACCGCGCATCCGCATCTGCTGTGCATCGATTGCGGCAGCATCCAGTGCTTGGACGATAACCAAGTTGAATTGAAGGCTGCTCGCTCAGTTGGCCAGATCGAAGACGTTCTACTCAAGGGTCGCTGCCCAGAGTGTCGTGAGTGATTCGCGAATACTTTGAAAACCAATTTTGCAAACTCAGTTTGATCTTATGAACGCAACACAACAATTCTTGGCTGCGTCCACTTTCGCCGTTGCTGGTGCATCGCAGGATCGCGCAAAGTACGGAAACAAAGTCTTCCGCGCTCTTGCGGCGACTGGACGAACGGTGTTCCCCATCAATCCGACAACTTCCACAGTCGAAGGCCACACAGCTTTTTCGTCGGTTGGCGACGCGCCCGAGCTTGTCGAATCGCTGTCGATCGTCACTCCGCCAACTGCAACTCGCGTGGTCGTTGCCGCAGCCATTGAAGCGGGCGTAAAACAAGTCTGGATGCAGCCAGGCGCGGAAGACGAAGAAGCGTCGAGGGCGGCTCGCAAAGCCGGAATGACCGTTATCGATGATGGCAGCTGTATTCTCGTGTCGCTTGCGATCGAAAATCGATCGCGGCCCAAGTAACTTCGCTAATGTCGTCGACAGCACAATGTTGCGTTTGAACGGCCTGTGGTACAACTGCGATGCGTACTGCGGGAACTGTTTGTCGCCCTTTTGAGATCATGCTAGATGGCTCTGTTCGGAGTTTTGCCAGTCAACAAGCGGCCTGGGATTTCCAGTCGTGTAGTGGTAAATCGTATTCAAAGGTTGGTTCACTTCGAAAGAGTCGGTCACACAGGAACACTCGATCCAATGGCCACCGGTGTCTTGCTGATGGCGATTGGCAATGCGACCAAGCTCGTTGAGTTTTCACATGAACTGGAGAAGGCTTATGAGGCGACTTTCGAATTCGGCAAGTCGAGCGACACGCTGGATGTAACGGGTCAAGTTACTGCGTGCGCTATCGAATCGCCGCCAACTGTCGAGCAGATTCAGTTGGAACTGAGCAAGTGGCGAGGACTTGTGCAGCAGGTTCCGCCGAACTTCTCGGCTCTGTTCATTGATGGCAAGCGAGCCTATAAACTCGCACGCAAGGGTGTCGATTTCGATCTCGCCCCGCGTGATGTTGAAATCAATAAACTCGAACTGCTCGACTACAACTTCCCGCTTTTGAAAGTGCAAATCGAGTGCGGCAGCGGTACTTATGTCCGCGCGATTGGTCGCGACATTGCACAAGGACTGGGAACGCAAGCGATTATGACAGAACTAACGCGGACGAAAGTCGGACCGTTCACGCTGGACGATTGTGTCGATGCTCGCGCGCTTTACAACCGAATCGAAGTGCAGCAGAATCTGCACGCTCCGCAAAAATTGGTTCATGATTGGCCAATTGTCGCGCTCGACGTGCAGCAGGTGATCGACTTGCGCAATGGAGTTCCTTTGCAACTGACCGAACATTCAAGCAAAGCACGGATCGCAGTCGTTGATTCAAACAATCAGTTGGTTGGATTGATGGAAGCCACTCAGGACTCTGAAGTCTTTCGTTCGATCAGAGTCTTCCACGCGGAGAACGCTGCCAACCAGCCTAGGAAAATCAAAACTAAACAGAGACCCGAGTCTTGATGCCGCATTCCAAAGTGCAGCATCTCGAACAAGCGCTTCGACAACGTTGTGACACCCGGCGGCAACACCAGTATGGTCGTACTAAGTTCGCCGACACTCACCAGCGCTAGAATCAACCAAGCGATAACCCAACTGCGGCCAGTTTGAGGAAGTAATACGTTTCGCGCTGTCTGTACATAGCCCAGCCCATCGCCGCGCGCCAGTTCCCAGCTCCGTCGGTCGATC
>JBGSJB010000671.1:0-3778 GCA_041742175.1 Pirellulaceae bacterium | reverse complement strand
ATCGCGACGGCGAAGATTGGCTCAGTTGGCTGTTTAGCGAAAAACTCAAGCACTATTAAGCTGCTCCATGACTTTAATCAGGGATCTTGCAGCGAGATGCTTGGTTGTGTTTGGCTGGGTGGGCGATCGCTATTTCGTGAGCAACTTTTGGAAATCATCGAACAGATATTGGCTGTCGTGAGGTCCGGCCGATGCTTCTGGATGGTACTGGACGCTAAAGGCGCTTGCGGTTCGATGCGTTACGCCAGCGATCGTATTGTCATTCAAGTTGCGATGAGTGATTCGCAAAGTACTTGGCAACGACTCTTCATCGACTGCGAATCCGTGATTCTGACAAGTAATTTCGATACGACCGCTGTCAGTATTGAGCACTGGTTGGTTGGCACCGCGGTGTCCAAACTTCATCTTAAACGTCGTGGCTCCGCAAGCGAGACTAAGCAGTTGATGGCCGAGACAGATTCCGAAGATCGGGCGTTTGCCTATCAGGTCACGAATGGTTGAGATTGCGTAAGTAAGTGGTTCTGGATCGCCCGGGCCGTTGGATAAGAAAATGCCATCAGGGTTCTCTTGCATGACTTCGGCGGCGGTGGCTGTACCGGGAAGTATGGTCACGCGATTGCCGCGATCAAACAGATGCCGGGCGATATTCCATTTCATGCCGAAGTCGAGACACACCACATGCGGCTTCGATTGGCTGGTCGCTGCGTCTCCGGAACGATTCATTTCAACTCGGTAAAGCGTTTCGTTCCATTGGCGAGCGCGTTCTGGAATGACTTCGCGCACGAGATCGCGGCCCACGAGACCTGGACTCGCCTTAGCCTGCTGTACAAGCGAAGCGGTATCGTCGCTCTGCGAGATGATTCCTTTCATCGCACCCGAGTTGCGTATCAAGCGCACGAGCGCTCGCGTATCGATTCCAGCGATGGCGACAATGTTATGGCGTTTCAGATAGTTCGTGAGCGCTTCCGACGACCTATAGTTGCTATGCAGGCGACTCTCCGATCGAACAATAAAGCCCGAGACCTGAGGCCGTTCGCTTTCAACATCGACTTCATTGCAACCGTAGTTGCCAATTTCGGTGTAAGTCATAGCGACAATTTGCCCTCGATAACTGGGGTCCGTCAAGATTTCTTGATATCCAGTCATCGAAGTATTGAAGACAACTTCGCCGGTCGTTTCCCCAGATGCACCGATGGAGATGCCCTTGAATATGGAACCGTCTTCAAGTGCCAAATAAGCAGTTTGCGTCGAGCGAGACAACGTCACGAGTCCTCCAGAGCCCAAAAGCCTTTCCAAAACAAAATTTCGGCCAGTATAAGCTTGCCAGCGAAGTTAGAACAGGACGGCTAATAACATCCGTTTAGAAACCCTTCGCGGTCGCTTGGCTGGTAGGGTTCATCCAGAGTGAAGTCGCGTCAGCGTCAAGCGAATCAATTCGTGATTTTATCCGCGTCAAATGTCTTCATCGCTTAACAATTTGCGAGGCACGTAACTTGCATTACCACAGCCTTCGGGTAGGTGGCGGCTGGAAGGGAAATTGTGTCTTCAACCGGAGGTATTCCGATGAGTGAAAAATGCGTTGTGGCAGTCTTTGAAACCGTTCGCAAAGGGCTGATCGCGTGGGAAGTTTTGTTCAAAGCTGGTTATGGGAAAGACAATGTCAGTTTTTTGTCTGGTGATGCTTCGCCGAAGCTCTTCGGTCTGCAAGCTGAGGACGCGCGATCACACAGCGACTCCCCAACAAGTGATAGTGGAAGTTCCGTCGGCACGGCAACGGGTTTGGGAGCGGGAGTCGGTGGAGCGGTAGCGGCGCCCATTGCCCTCGGGTCGCTGGTCTTTCCGCTCTTTATTGTAGGACCAATGCTCGGTGCTGGATTAGGCGCGGTAATTGGCGGGATGTTTGATGCTGAAAAGGTCGTGGACGACGATGAAGATCGAGAACCAACCTATGCGGACCGCTTGAAGAATGGCGGCGCGATATTGATTGTTACGGGGACAGACCACGAGTTGGATAAGGCGAAGGTCAGTCTCAAAACTTGCGATCCGATCAACATGATCGATAGCGAGTTGAGCGACACTTAGCGAGTTTGCTGGTTCGCTGTTTGACGGAACCAGCAAGCTAAAACGAGTGCTTCGTCAACATTTAACTTTAGGTTTGTGGCGTTGAGCGGCACCTGTGCCACTCTTGAATTGCATGGTGACAGAGCACACCCTACTTGAACGGATCGTCACCGAAATTGTCGTTGGACCCGAAGCTATCGCCGAAGCCGTCAGCGTTTCCGTCCAAGGGAGCGACATCATCCTGAGCCATCGGCATGGGCTGCATCCCTTGCGGAGCCGCTTTTACACGCGCTTTTTTCTCGCGCACGCCAGCGATAATGGTAGCGATGGTCAGTACCAACATCGCTAGGATCCACAAACTCGACCAGACAATTGGCATTTTATCAGCGCTCGGAAAAGTAAACTCAGTCGAAATGAAGTCGCGCGGGGCTGCGATTTCAACAGCTTCAGACTAATCCACCAGCCTGCAGAATTCAACTTTTGGTGGAAGCGGTTCTTGGAACGAAAAAAGCCTGAGATCAGTTTCGCAACTGGCTCAGGCTTTCTTGGACAAGTCATGCGCGGAGGGTCAAACCGCACCCAACTGATTCAGATTCATTACTTGCTGGTGAAGTCCAGGTACCACAGTCCGTCATCCCATTCGAGGGCGACTTTGCGCCAGCCGAGTGGAACTTGTGGATAGGGATAGAACGGTCCGATGTACGGCCACGCCGAAGGGCTGTACTGCTTTGGATAGGTTACGGCTGCGGAGTTTGGATACGCAGCGTAGCTTGGCCAAGCGTACGATGGCAAGTTCGGTTGGTCGTAGCGTGGTGCGCCGGCACCGTACGGTTGTCCGCCTTGCATTGCGACTGGGCGACCACCAGGTACACCGCTGTTCTCAACATAACCCGCGAGTCCGCTTGGAGCGAAAGCGCGTGGGCCCATGCCGTTGCTGCTGTTCATCACGGGCATGCTGCCGCCTTGAGCGACTGGCAGTGGTGTTGGAACCGGTGAAGGCATCAGTTCACCGTTGGATGCTTGGCGAACGCCGTTATGAGCGACGGTGATGTCGTCAATAACACGCGAAACACCGCGAACGCGACGAACTTGATCGAGGACCAGTTCCTTTTGTTCTTGAGTTGCAACCATTCCGCGCAACCAGCAGTCGCCACCTACGGTGCTGACGTCGAGTTCAAAGCCGCGAAGAACGCCGGCCTTCTTCGATTGTTGCAACATGCTGATCACCGAATCGGTAACCACCATATCGCTGCTGCTTGGTTTGGCAGTGTCGGTTGTCGAAGCTGGCACAACTGATGTCTGCATCGGAGAACTCTTGCGAGTCTGAGCAGTTTGACCCTTCAGTTGCAATTCGATAACCAGTTCGCGAGCACCGGCCGCGTTCGAAGCGGCTGCTTCAACCAGTCGCTTTTGTGCAGGCGAGCTCACCGAGCCAGTCAAGTAAACGACACCATTTTCGACTTTCAAGTCGAGATCAAAACCTTTGAGACTGCCCTCAGCCTTGTGCTGTTGCAACTGTGCCATCACAGCTTGAGCGATCTCGCGGTCACCGCCCAACGCCAAACTAGGCATCGTAGCGGTCATTGATGCGAAAAACGCACCAAATAAAAATTTTCGCATTGGAAACCCTCCTACGAATCACTTGTCGAGTGTCCACAAACTAGCTCCTGCAGGCTGAATGACGCGGTCGGATGCGACGCAACATCATTCATCCATG
>JBGSJB010000670.1:0-2803 GCA_041742175.1 Pirellulaceae bacterium | reverse complement strand
TCATTGACAAAGAACTGGACGAAGAAATCAAAGGATGCAGTTTGACCCCGCAAATGGTTCGAAGTGTTCCTGGCCAAATAGTCATCTGTCAATGGATTGGGTAGTTGGCTCTTGAATTCCGATGTCGGCGCAACGCTGTACTTCACCGCTCGTTCGCCAAAAGCATACGGCGTTGTACTCCAATATTGAATGTCCAACGGGCTGGTATCGAACTTCCTACCCGCTCTAAGTGCTGCGAGTGCAGAACCATGGCCACTTAGCATAAACTTGAATAACAGGACGAGCGGATGCCACTTGATCGCGTAATAGATAGCGTCCCTAAATAACTTGACGGTTCCAAGCGGCATGGTTGGGCTACTCATCAATACGAAATCCTGAGATTGCTTTTCGTCTTGATTGACTCGATCACCTTGGACACCCAATAGCTTGATCGCAAAGCCCCGAAAGTCCTTTTGTTTGTCTGACTTGATGGAGGCGCTGGAATTGGACAAACGTATCAACGCAGCATAGCTCTTGGGCTCGCGAAAAATGCCGACTTTCAGTTCGCTTGGAATCCCGTCGTGCACCACGAAATGAGCCTTCAAGAGTCCATGACTTTTCGCGTGCGCACTACGTCGGGTATCACTTGCCGCTTGGCTTTTCTCCATGGATTCGCGCAAAATGCCAATCATCTCACGGGTCATTGCGGCATCGGTCGAAGTTTTAAGCATTGCAAGTTGCTTTCTTGCGAAGTGAGATAAACACAAGCAGCGATGAAGCATCCACCGCATAAAAGGAGTGAGCCTCGACGATCGGCAAGATGTCGATCCGTTCTCCAGTGCTTGCGTGGTTTATTGCCATTTTGGTTTCTCCAGTTGATACGAGATTCACTGTACAGTAGGCTGGCGACCAGTCGCGATCCGTTGTGCTAACTTGACGAGCTCCACCACGATCACGGGAAGCAATGAGCAGATTCCGATCACTCCCCCCTGCAAAGTTGGCGCGACAGTGCGAAGTACCCTCTGCAAGAGGGGCACATAGACTGCCGCTGCCTGAAGTGCAGACGGATGCCAACGGCTCCGCACAACCAAGAGTTAGTGAAGAAGCGGTAAGTGGATGCCGAGCGCATTTGCGAACTCGCGTTGAAAACGTGGAACACTTGCGAAAGGGCCAACGTCATGAACGCCATGGTTGTTGCGCGACGTAGCCCATCTCCATCATCACCATGCCAGCGCATTCCAATGCCAAACGCGACAAGCGTAGCCAACGTTAGAAGCAGCCCCTACCAAACCATCAGGATGATGAACCGCAAAGGAAGAAGTGATTCCTTTGGGTCTCTTGGAGGGCATTTCATGACGTTGGGGGCCGACGGTTCTAACGCGAGCGCGAACGCTGGAAAAATATCGGTGATTAAGTTCAGCCACAATATTTGCAAGGCGACCAGGGGCAGCGGCCAGCCGATCATGAGTGCAATAAACACGGTCAAGACAATTCGTCCATCTGCCGGTAAGCGAGCGCCGGCAACAAGGACGACCAGACTACCGCAAACCAATTCGGCGGCGGGAATCTCACTCTCCTTCCCATCCCGAACAACGTGTGCAAGACGAACTGACTGCTTCTGAAGGGCCGAAAGTGCATGCGCTGCCTTCCACTCAGTAAAGAACCCGATCGCAGCGTTAATAACGATCACAACCAATATCGCAATGGCCTCTAAGAGGGGAAGCTAACGGGGACACGCATGATTTTTAGGTGGGCCGAATGAACCTATGTGCGGGCACTCGCTGGTGACCGTACACGTAGACTGTCGTGCTGGAAAATTATCGTCTGCCTCCGGCGCACTTCACGAGGCAGAGCGCAGTGAAAGGGATCTAGAAGGCCGCTCGTCGGCAAATCCGATGTTGAGAGAATAACTTAGACGGCGTGACTCTGCGCGAATCCAATGATCTGGAATTCGCTAAGCACTCAGCAACTCTCGAGCGGCTTGGCGGACGTGATAGCGTTTCTTGCGCAGCCGACTGCGGAACTCGTCGACGCGGTGCGGTTGACCGGCGACTAGGCTGAACAACTTGCCAAATCGAGTCACCAGTTCGCACCACACCGTTGGCTTGATATTCAATCGCTCGAGTATTGGTGGAGCGTCCGCGGGCGTTGAACCGCGTTTGCCATTTGCAATCTGCCGCGCCGTCCAATCGAGCAACTCCAAGTAAGCCGCCGTGGGCATCGCCAGGAATCCTTTGTCACTGCAACGCTCACCACTAGCACTCGGTCGAGCTCCAAGCGGATCGTTGAGTTCATCGATCTCGACCGGAGCTAAGAAACTATCGAACGCAACCTTTAAGCCCGCGGGTCCGGTCGCGTCAGCAACGGCTAGCAAGCCATCTGAAACTGGCAAGCCGGTCGCGGGCAACTCCGAGCCACTCGCTTTAACCGCACCAGCGCTGCCCTCGATTGTGCCCGTCACAGCGCCAACAATCGTTTGCAATCGAGCACGAGCTGAAGTGAATTCACTATCCTCGATCGTCTGCGCGATGCCAGCTCGAATAGGATTCAGATCCACATAAGCCGCACACGCCAAGATCGCTTCCTCATCGATGAGCCGCACGGCGCGATAGCGATTCTGCCAGAATTTCCCCTCGGTTTCGTCTTCCTTGTTAGCCTTCTGCGCGATCCGTTGACTCAGCAGTCGCATCCACCAAGAGATATCGCTCAGTCGACTGCGAATCGCGATTAGCTTGTCCTCATCGAAGCGAATCGAATTCAGCTCCGGCTCAGACGGTTCAGCCGGACCACCCTCGGCGTTTTTGCGAACTGGGCACAACAGCAA
>JBGSJB010000669.1:0-2130 GCA_041742175.1 Pirellulaceae bacterium | reverse complement strand
GCCGATTGGAGCCGCGCGTGTGCCGGTTCCAGCAACTGAGGAGCTGCGCTATCAGAAGAGCAAACCGGCGGTCGACGCTTCAGCGAGCGAAGCCAGCGATGCGACTGATGAAACGAGCGACGAGTTGCTGGCTGTCAAACTGCGTTACAAACAGCCCGAAGGGGATACGAGCAAGCTGCTGACTTTTCCGCTGATCGATAGCCAAACTCCGTTCGCTGAAGCGGATCAAGATTTTAAGTGGGCTGCATCCGTCGCGCAGTTCGCAATGTTGCTCCGCGGCAGCAATCATAAAGGCAGCGCGTCATGGAGCAGCTTGGTTGAGTCCGCTCAGTCGGTTGCTTCGGATGAATCGCGTCGTGAGTGCATGAACATGATTCGACGTGCTGCTGCGATTAGTCGCGAGCAATAGTGGTAAAGTGTTCTTAGACCTGGTCGAACTTCGGTCCCGAGAACGTGCGGCTTTTAACTTTGCGTTTGCGAACCAGGCGGCGACTGTATTCTGTATCACCTGAGTAATTCTTCAGACCCACGCGAAAATGCGGTGCAGACTCGCGTTTTGGCGGAGCTACAGGCGACGATTGGGCGAAAGAATGTGCCAGCCAACCCTTATCGATGCACGCCCGAATCGCCTGTGTTCGGAATCTCACATCCTCAAACTAGGCTACGGGTTGTTGCGACAAATGCCCGACGGCGATAACCTTTGAGATAAGTCGGTAGTGGCGAAACGCGCTGCCGGACCAGCCCGCAATGATTCGCGGCGCGGAAGACTCAAATTGCGTTTGTCCTGAAACGTGTGATTCGATTCAGGCGATGTGGTCGTTCGTGAGCCCAACGTTTGTAAGCCCGTGTGGCTATAGGAGTTCATCAGTGTACGTCGCTGCTTCGACGGATTGTTTCCCAGATTTGGTAATGCCTGACGTCGTTGACCAATTCATCGACTTGGAATTCACCACGGTCGAGATTTCGTTGCGCGAAAATGGGACTCCTCTTAGTCCCAGCCGTATCGACGCAGAGTTCGAGAAGGCGATTCATTTTGCGCGTGGCAGTCATCGTTTGGAGGTCTGTAGCTATGATGTGCATATCGATGCTGAGGGTGAAGCTTACTTCGAGCAGTTCGGTGCAGTGTGCCGTTTGGGTAAAGCGACCAAAGTTGTCACTCTCACAGTTCCATCCTGCGAACTCGGAACGCCCTTCAACGCCGAAGTTGAACGTCTCCAGCGATTGGTTGAAATCGCGGAATTGGAAGGCGTGCGAGTGGCTATGAAAAGCCAGATCGGTCGGCTGAGCGAAGATCCGGACACTGTAAAAGTGCTCTGCGATAACGTCAAAGGACTCGGCCTGACGCTCGACCCCAGCCACTATCACTGCGGTCCCTATCCGAACAAGAATCTCGATAAGATTATGCCTTACGTCTTTCACGTCCACCTGAAGGACTCGAAGAAAGACAAATTGCAAGTTCGCGTTGGCCAAGGTGAGATCGAATACGGCAGAGTGATCGCACAACTTGCCAAAGTCGGTTACACGCACGCGCTCAGCATCCAGATCAGTCCGATGCCCGAAATCGACCAGCGCGGCGAATTGCGCAAGTTGCGTTTGTTGCTCGATACATTGCTATAAGCTGCCAGCAGAAACTTATTATGTTCGAAAGGACCGTTCTGCGTTGGCTTACTAATTAGCTGCGGTGCGGAGCGCTTGGTCCAAGTCGGCACACAAGTCGTCGACGTCTTCCAGGCCGATTGAAAGCCGAATGAGACTGTCGGTAATGCCAGCTTTCGCACGGGCAGCCGCATCGTAGCTGGCGTGCGACATCGTCGCGGGTTGTTCGATCAGCGATTCGGCCGCTCCGAGGCTAACGGCAAGTCCAAACAACTCGGTCGACTTGACGATCCGTCGCGTGCTCTCGAAATCGCACTTCGCTTCAAACGTGATCATTGCGCCGAAACCGCCACAGAGCAATCGAGCGGCACGCGCGTGATCTGGATGCGAAGTTAGACCTGGGTAGAGAACACGATTCACCAGCACATGCGACTCGAGATACTCCGCAATTCGCACCGCGCTTCGGCACTGCTCTTGAACTCGCAATTCAAGTGTCTTTAAACCGCGAGCAAGTAAAAACGAATCGAACGGTGA
>JBGSJB010000668.1:0-9138 GCA_041742175.1 Pirellulaceae bacterium | reverse complement strand
AAGTGCTTGATCAACCAGCGCGAGATGGGGATGGACGTCAAGAACTTTGAGATCGGTATGAAGCACGCGGTGCGGGAAGACCCGGACATTATTCTCGTGGGTGAGTTGCGTGACGAAGAGACGTTTATGACAGCGATCCATGCGGCCGAAACGGGTCACTTGGTGTTCGGTACGATCCACGCTTCGAGTGCTCCGACGACGATCGGTCGTATTTTGGACTTGTTCCCAGAAGAGTTGCACGGCGCGATTCGCAGTGCGATTGCGTTCAATATGAAGGGGATCGTCGCTCAGAAATTGTTGCGTTCGATTAAGCCTGGCGTGGGTCGAGTGCCGACGGTCGAGATCATGACGATGACGCCGATGGTGCAGAAGTTGATTCTCGAAGGGAAAGATTCGAAGTTGCCGGATGCGATTCGCATCGGTATCGCTGAAGGTATGCAGGACTTTACGATGAGTCTCAAGGACTTGATCGATAAAGAGTTGATTGATCGTCCGACGGCGTTTGAAGTGGCACCGAATAAGGATGCACTGAAGATGGCGCTCAAGGGAATTCAGGTCAGCCAGCCGGGTATTATTTAATTGGCAATTGGTGATAGGCGATTTACGAGTGTTGTTCGTGTTGGAATTTAAGTAACAAGTGGACTGAATATGCTGCGTAAGAAGAAGACCGGTAAGGCGTCTCCAAGTGGCCAAGAGATGCAACTGCCGGCGATGGAATTTAAGCCGCCGGTTTCGGACAAGCAGATTCAGCAGGGGATTTTGATTGCTTGCCGAGCGGTTGAGCAGTATCCGGTTGCGATCATGTTGCTGGCTCAAGCGTTGTCGGTGCGTGCAGATCAAATTCTCTTGGATTGCACGGCACAGGGCGTTTCCGTTCGCTGTCGCGTAGATGGGCTGTGGGAGAACATGCCTCCGATGGATCGGCCGACCGGCGATGGTGTCGTGGTAATTTTGAAGCGACTATGTAACTTGAATGCAACGGACCGACGTTCGCGACAGAACGCAAAACTAGGCGTCGGACACAATGGCGACTGGATTGTGGAGTTGACCAGTCAAGGTGTTCCGACGGGCGAGCGAATACTTTTGCGCATTGAGCCGAAGAAACCGGTGTTGAAAACGTTGAGCGATCTCGGTATGCGCGAGAAGATGCAAGAGCAACTCAAGTCGTTGCTGAATGGCGACGATGCGTTGTTCATGTTCAGTGCGCCGCCTGCGCATGGGTTGCCGACGCAGTGGCGAGTTGGGTTGGAATCAGCGGATCGATTCGTTCGCGACTTTCACAGTATCGAAGACAAAGCGAGTGCTGAACCTGAGTTGATCAACATCCAGCCGCATCATTTCGACAAACCGGGCGGTGAAACGCCGATGAAAGTGTTGAAAAGTTTGTTGCTCAAGCAGCCGGATGTGTTGGTCATTCCTGACTTCGTTGATATCAACACGGTCGAAGTGATGTGCGATCAGATTATTGATCAGCACCGTTTTGGTATCACACGGATGGTAGCTGGCTCGGCGATTGAAGCTGTTATTAAGCTGTTGGCTGCGTATCCGGCTGAGCAGAAGCGGTTGGTGAAGATCGTATCCGGTGCGATCAATCAGCGACTGGTGCGAAGGCTGTGTGATCAGTGTAAGCAAGCTTTTCAGCCAACTCCACAGTTGCTGCAAAAGCTGGGAATTCCGCCGGGTCGTGTGAACGCGTTGTATCAACCGTTTGTGCCGCCGCCGCCAGAGCAGCGGGTCGATGCGAAAGGCAATCCTGTCGAGATTGAGATCTGTACGAAGTGCAATGGCCGTGGGTACTTTGGCCGCATTGCCATTTTCGAACTGCTAGTAATCAATGATGAGATTCGCAAAGCGCTTATGCAAAAGCCGACGGTCGAGAGTGTTTTACCAGTGGCTCGCAAGCAAGGATTTTTGTCGATTCAAGAGGAAGGCGTGTTAGCGGTTGCTACGGGTGTGACCAGTTTGCAAGAGTTGCAGCGTGTGTTGGCGCCGCCTAAGTAGTGTGGCGTCTCTTCGCTTGGATGAGGACTAAAGGTCGCCGCCACTTTTTGTTTGGCTGATATTCAGGCGTCGCGATGTTGGGTAGCGTCGATGAAGCCAGCCATGGGCAGGACCATAATTTTGCCGTCGCCCATGCGGCCGCTACGAGCGACTTCGACGACGCGTTTGATGACTTCTTCCACGCGTTGGTCTTCGACCCACATGGTGATTTCAACTTTGGGTAGAAACGCGAGACCGTATTCGCTGTCGCTGTAGTCAGCGAGATAGTTTTTCTGACGGCCGAACCCTTGCACTTCTCGAACGGAGAGTGCTTCCAGCGGGGCGAGTCGTAAGTTCTCGAGAACGCGTTCCGCCAAGTAGGGCCGAACGATTGCTATTACTTGTTTCATAGGTCACTTAACTGAAAACGACAATGCCATGGCAGCGCATCGTCTACACTTCGAAACCCTAATTGTCGCCATTGTCGCTCGGCCCCGCGTGAACGGCTATCCTTTGTTGTCGTAATCGTTAAAACCGATCGCGCAACCTTCGCAATCTGAGTAGCTACGATCAGAGCTGACCATGCGTTGAATTATATTGGGAATCTCGCTCGGTTGTCGGCCGATGGCGAATAACGCGTTGAGCGGATGCTAGAGCCCCCGAAGATTGTGACGCTACGCAGCGAGCAAATTTGATGCAGACATTGGTTTTCAAATACGTTCCGGCCATCGGATCGCTTCGCGATTACACATGGAGTAGCTTTCGTCGCGATCTTGTGGCGGGAACAACGGTTGCGGCTGTAGCGGTGCCACAATCTATTGCATATGCGATGATCTTCAACATGCCCGCTGAGTACGGGTTGTATACGGCGATCGTCATGACGGTGGTCGGATCGCTGCTGGCGTCATCGAAGCAGTTGATCAATGGACCGACGAACATCATTTCGATCGCGATGTTAAGTGCATTGGCGGTGTTACCTGACGGTGTTGCTAGTGATCGCTGGATCGAAGCGGCAATTTTGATGGCTTTTTTAGTTGGCACCATTCAGACGTTGATTGCCTTGATGCGTTTGGGCGATCTTTCGCGGTACATCTCGCATGCGGTGATCGTTGGCTTTACCGCTGGGGCTTCGGTGCTACTGATCCTTGATCAAACCAAGAACGCTCTGGGGCTCAAATCGCAAGGCGATCCACACGATCATTTTCTAAAACGTTTTTGGTTGACGATGACCGAGGGCGGTGAGGTTCACTGGATTTCGTTTGCGATCGCGGCTGGCACGGTTGTTTTCACACTTTTGTTACGAGCACTAAATCGCCGCTTCCAATTGCTGCTACCAGAGCTGTTATTGGCGATTGTGTTTGCGGGGGTAGCGGTTTGGGTGTTCGATCTTGGTGCGCATGGCGTAAAGTTGGTTGACCGCGTTCCGCAGAAATTGCCGGGTTTTGCCTTACCGAAATTCGATTTGGAATTGATGCGCAGTTTAATTGGCAGTGCGACGGCGATTGCTCTGCTGGGGATGTTGGAAGCGATTGCAATGTCGAAGAGTTTGGCTGCGCGGAGCCGTCAGAAGTTAGACATTAACCAGCAGTGTTTAAGCGAAGGTGTCGCCAATCTCGCGGGTAGTTTCTTCCATTGCTTCCCAGGTTCCGGATCGTTGACCAGGTCGTACATCAACTATCAGGCGGGCGCGGTGACGCAGTGGTCAGGTGTGATCTGCGCGATCATGGTTGCCTTGACGATCGTAGGACTAGCTCCGCTAGCTCAGTTTATTCCCAAAGCCGCGTTGGCAGGGGTGCTGCTGTTAACAGCGACGCGCATGATCGACTTGCCGGACTTGATGTATCACATGCGAGCAACTCGCTTTGACGCCATTATCGTTGTGGCGACGGCGCTGGCGGCTGTCTTCGTTTCGATTGAGTACTGCATCCTGATTGGAGTGCTGTTGTCGTTCTTGTGTTACGTGCCGCGAGCGGCGAAGGTGCATGTGAACGAGTTGGTGGTGACACCGCAGCGGCTGATTCGCGATCGAATGCCGGAAGATGCGCAATGCGACTATATCCGCATCTACAACTTTGAAGGCGAGTTGTTCTTCGGATCGGCGCCAGACTTCGAGGATTTGCTTGATCGTATTGAGCATGAGATTAAGCCAAACGCCGTGAGCGAAGCTTCGTCGGACGTGAGGCCGAACGTTGAAGTTCTATTGCTGCGATTAAAGCATGTGCGCAATCTCGACGCTGTCTGTTTGCATAAGTTGGGAGAGTTTCTGAAGCGGATTGAAGGCGCGGGTGTGCAAGTTGCGTTGACAGGGATTCGCGATGATGTGTTCACGGCGCTGAAAGCTGTGGGGATTGTTGACAAGTTGCGAACTGAACGGGTTTTCCGCGAGAATCAGCAACTGTGGTCAGCGACGATGAGCGCGGTCAGTTGGGCTTATGGGCAGATTGGCTCGCGACGCTGTGCAAACTGTTTGCACGGCAGCGACATGCAAAAAGCGAACAGTGAGATGTTTTTCGTGATTTGATTTGGCTCGAGCACGCAGGCGAGGTTTCGTGCTGAAACGCAAGTGCGTAAACTGGTCGCGAGAGCAGGAAGGGTCGAGTCGGCTCATCTCTCGCACCAGCACCACCACTAGCGACTGAAACAATGAGCGACGAAAAGTTCGAACTCGAGTCTGGCGAAGCGGATCTTCGCGAGCAGGAGATCCAGAAGACTTCTGATAGCGTCGAGGTTGCGAAGGCACTGCGTGAAGTTGCGTTGTTCACTGATGGAGCGTGCAGTCGCAATCCGGGTCCAGGCGGTTGGGCGTACATACTCCGCGAATTGAAGACTGGCAAAGAGCTAACAGGTTCCGGCGGCGAACGCGACTCGACCAATAACCGCATGGAATTGCAAGCGGTCATAGAAGGGCTTCGCGCGTTGAAGAAGAGCTGTCACGTGCATCTTTATGCGGACAGTAAATATGTGTTGCAGGGACTGATGGAATGGATGCCGGGATGGAAAGCGAAGGGTTGGGTACGCATGGAAGGGCGGCAGCGAAAGCCGGTAAAGAATGTCGAGCAGTGGCAGGAGTTGGATAAGCTCGCCTCGCTGCACAAGATTTCGTACCACCATGTTCGCGGGCATAGCGGCCACATCGAAAACGAGCGCTGCGATGTGATGGCAGTGGAAGCCAGCATGAATTTCCGCTAGTTCCTTTCGCTTGCAATGCTGTAATTGCAAGTCCATTTATGGCGATGCACGTTTTCCATATTGGCCAGTGCAAAGTGATCTGGTACTCTACTTCGTACGACAGCGGCAAGTCGGTATGTCGAGCGAGGTGGAATGCAAAGTTCTGCTGCCATCCTTGTTGACACGTGACGGATCAACATGAAGACAAGGTGCCGGTCTCTGATCAACAAAAACTGATTTGAGACGCAAGAAACCGGTTGACGCGAGGAACAAGAGGTTCACCGTGCAACTAAATTATTACACGATTGAGTGCGGAGGGAGCCCTAAATGCCCGCGGCGGAAACCAGTAAATCCTGTGTGCATATTCGATGGATGATTCGCAGAGATATGCCAGCCGTTTTGGCGATTGAAGATGCAAGTTTCGAGTTTCCTTGGTGCGAAGAAGAGTTCATTCGTTGCTTGCGCCAACGTAACTGCATCGGCATGGTGGCAGAAGTCGACGACAAAGTTGTTGGCTTTATGATCTACGAACTGCACAAGAATCGCTTGCATTTGTTGAATTTCTCGGTCGATCCCGATTCGCGTCGCTGCGGAATCGGATCGGCGATGATGGAAAAGTTGGCTGGCAAATTGTCAGTCGAGCGCCGCAACCGCATCATGCTAGAAGTCCGCGAAACGAACTTGGAGGCGCAATTGTTCTTCAAGACATTCGGTTTTAAAGCGATCTCTGTACTTCGCGACTTTTACGAAGACACGACGGAAGACGCATACTTGATGCAGTTTCGTTACCGTCCGAGTTCCGAAGAGATGGAAATGGACGACGAGAATGTTCGCCGTATCGCAAGCTGAGCGTGTGCAAGTAGAATTAGCAACTTAAGCCATTGAAACACCTGCACAGTTAACTGTGCGGGTGTTTTTTACTTTGATAGAAGTGAATCGAGAGTGCCGCATGACGAGCAAGCCTGAGTCGGAAAAGAAGTTGCTGCTCACAGCTTCGCGGTTCACAGTTGAAATGGTTACGCAGCAGCTTGCGGACGGTTCAACGATGCAGCGCGAAGTGGTTCGTCATCCCGGTGCGGTGGTGATCGTTCCAGTGTTGGATGATGGACGGATCTGTTTGATTCGAAACTTTCGAATCTCGGTGAACCAAGAGCTGTTGGAATTGCCTGCTGGGACGTTGGAACCGCCTGAGCCACCGATCGAAACTGCGAGGCGTGAATTGATTGAGGAGACGGGTTATCGGTGCGCAAATATTGAACCGCTGTGCGAGTTCTATATGTCGCCTGGAATTCTTGACGAGCGGATGTACTGTTTTATTGCAACTGGTTTAACGAGCGGCGATACTGCACTGGAGCGTGGCGAACTGATTTCCAACTATCCGGTCACGATCGCAGAGCTCAAACAACTTCTTGCGACTGGCCAGATCAAGGATTCCAAGTCGCTAGCAGCACTTTTATACTACGCGATGCTGGGTACGGAACCGAGCTTCCGTTTAAGTTAGTGGTTGTCTGCAGTTTGTATTTGGATGGAGCGTTCCGAAGTTTTGCGAAGGGTCTGGTGAGTGTCGCTCACATCACGCCCTTCGCAGAGCCGCAGAGCCTGAGAGCCTCAGGGCGTGCCACCCAGAATCGATCAAACCTAAATTCTAATGTAGGCGTCCGCGATTAAGTGTAGTGCCATGCAAACAGCTATACTGGGGATCTTATCGGTGGCGGCTTGCGTGCAAAACGCGTACTACTGGAGTGTTCTGCCAGAGAAAGTTGCGACGCACTTCGGTGCGAACGGCCAGCCAGACGGTTGGGAGGACAAGGGCGTTGCAAGTCTCATGATGCTGGGCATTCAGCTTGTCCTGCCTTGGGCGATTGTGGGCATTGCGTATGCCACGCAGCACCTTCCGAACTCGACGATTAACATTCCACACCGCGAATATTGGCTGGCACCCGAGCGGCGAGATGCGTCGCTTGGCCGTGTCCAGCGATCAATGACTACTTTCGCTTGTTGGATGTCGTTGTTTGCGTTTTCCATCAACCATCTCACCTTCAAAGCGAACATGGCAGCCAAGCCGCTTGATATGCAGTCGTTCGGGTTGGTTGTCATATTGTTCCTGATCGGAGTTGGCGTCTTCGTGGTAACGTTGCTGCGGCGTTTCCGTCTTCCTGCGGACGCTGCGATTTCTCGGAACACGGTTTCGTAGAGCGGCCTCGATCAGTACTGTTCTTCGCTCGCAATGGTAGGCAGGAGATGAACGGGCTACAATCAGTTTCAGCGCACCCCAAGTCTAACAATCGGAGCAAGGTCGATGAAGAATTCATTTCTCACGCTGTTGCTGTTCGCATCAGTACTTCAAGTCGGTTGTTCCAAGGTGTACATCGACAAGCCGATTGGGGAGGCTTGGAACAAGAAGCAGCAGTCGCAGTTGTTAGGTCGTTGGTCGATTGAAAACGATGAGAGTTCGATCTATGAGGTTCAACGCAACAAGGCTGGCGAGTTAGTATTTGCGGTTCTGTTTTGGGAAGCTGATAAGCAGAAGTTTACGATGAACCAAGGTCTCATTACGGTTACTCATGTCGGCGAGAACGATTTTGCATTTATCGATATTCGCGAAGCAGTGAAGGCGGCGAACAAGGCGGAGGAGAAAGCTGATGGGAAAGAGGAGGAGCCCATCGATGGATTGATACCTTGTAAAATCGACGTAAAAGAAGGCAATCTCCTCGAACTTACTTACTTCAAAACGAAAGCTCTGGCGAAA
This sequence comes from Pirellulaceae bacterium, assembly GCA_041742175.1. Classification (GTDB taxonomy): domain Bacteria; phylum Planctomycetota; class Planctomycetia; order Pirellulales; family Pirellulaceae; genus Aureliella. The sequence goes on along the minus strand of JBGSJB010000668.1, from coordinate 1,241 downwards.
GCGATCTTAGACTCGAAACTGCCGGGAAAAGTCATCAACCAAGATTCGGATGCAACGGAGGTGGATGATCCAACAAGAGTCTTACTTTCAGCGGCAGACTCAGAGATTGCGGACCTTTTTAGATCGCCCGAAGTGATGAACTACCTCGATCAAAAATCAACGATAACGTGGAAGCGACTTAATGCGGTGCGAGCGACACGCTGAAAAATTTGGCAGCGCATTAGTTGGAATTAAATCGCTTCGCGGAAGGCTTCTGTCGGTTGCATGCGGGCAGCCCGGAAGGCAGGAAGAAGTGCGCCCAGAACGCCGATCGATAGCGCCAGCAGAACGCCTTCAAGGAAAACCGTCGCATCGATTTGTGGGCGAAGAATTCCGCGCGCCGCGGGTGCTTGTGCGAGCGCCCAAGTACCGGCGATGGCGAGCGCGATGCCGAGAATGCTTGCGAGGAGGGCGATCAAGCATGATTCGGCAAGGATCATGGTGACGATGCGGCGCCGGGGCCAGCCGATGGCGCGCAAGATTCCGATTTCGCGAGTGCGTTCGAGGACGCTGGTCATCATCGTGTTGAGCGTCCCGATGGCTCCGATAAAGAGCGCAACGGCGGACGTCATCCAAGCCATGGCACCGGAAAGCTGCATGCGTGTGTCCGATTCGACGAAATCTTCGGTAGCGAGTGCGAGCAACTTTGGGTCGAGCGACTCGATCGCTTTGATCGCTTGCTGCGGGCTGACGGAGGGTGGCTGACTTTGTAACTGCACGTTGATATACGTCAGTTGCCCGTTGCGATCGGTCAGCGATTGCAATTGGCTGAGCGGCAGAATCATCGAACCGTTTTCCCAAGTGCTGGCACTCTCGAAGACTCCGGCCACACGGTATTTTTCCTCGAACAGGCTAACTGATGAACCTGGTTCGACCTTCAGTCGCTCGGCGAGGTGAACGCCAAGCAGGATTGAATGGGGTTCGTCGGCCGGCAGCGGGTCACCGGCGCGGAGGCGGTAATCGTCGAGCAGCCAGGAGCCGGGCGCGATTCCCATGGTGGGGACGCCGTAGACGCTTTGCTCTTCGAACGAGAGGGTGTCGAGCAGGACGCCGGCGGCGCGGTTGACGACGGCGAGTTGCTCGATTTGGGTCGCGAAGGCTTCATCGACGGAGCTGCTTAGCCGGTCTGAGGAACCTTGGCGAGAAACGACGACGTCGATACCGTGAGCTGTGTAGACTTCGGTAAACGATTTGGTGAAGCT
>JBGSJB010000667.1:0-11499 GCA_041742175.1 Pirellulaceae bacterium | reverse complement strand
CGGTTTCCGTAAACGTCTCACAGGGGCTGGTCCCGATGCAAATGTCACCGATCTTGATGACCTGCACTGGTGTCTTCGTTTCTGGGCTCGCCTCTGCCAAGCGTTTCACACGGTTCGCATAGATTGCTGAGAGATCGTTCTTGTTCAGTGAAGTAGGGATCTTGGCTTCCGTCGCTTGCACCCAACTCATCAACTCTGCGTCCACCACGCGCCACTTCAAATCCAGCTCGCGGTAAGCGGCTCCCAATTCAGCCTCCGCTTTCCAATCAACTTTGGCGATCTCTGCGTTCACCTTTAGCGCAACATCTTCCGCCACGTAACGCATTTGCTCGTAAGGCGCCTTCCGCGCGCGCGGTTTAGTGAAGTTAATATTGTTGACGTCGCCGCTGGTGCCGTTCGCCATGATCGCCACAAACGGCGGATCGCTCTCCACGCTGCTGAGCAAACGTTTCAGCGCTTCGCAGTAATAACCAAAGTAGTCCGCCGAGATCGCGCCTTCGCCAACTCCGCCGACGTAATGCAACGAATAAGCGGAGAAGAGCGCAATCATTTTCCCTTCCGGTGCTTCTGCTGTCTTCCGCTCGCGAAGGCCGATAAACGAAACCGTTGGATCTGTTCCACCGGCCTGTTCAGTTAAATCCTCGCTGCCAGCCGGCGGATTCATCTTAACGCGATCGAACTTCCCAAAAGGATTGACCGGCACGGTGCCTTCCCTCATGAACCAGCGGCGATTGAAAAGATGCTCAGGCACATCCACTTTTCCGAATGCGACTTCAGCGGGCCGCAACAGTTTCATTGCACGTTGGACACCGTCCGAGATGCGCCTGGCTACGAATTTCTGATAGTCGGAAAGTGGTTCGTCCGAGCTGTAGCGGTTTGGTCCCAACGCCGTTGCTGCAGAGTGTGTGTGCGTGGCGCTTAGCATCACATGCGTGGCTGGAATACCGCTGGTCTCCGCGATCAGTTTTCGCGCTTCGACGCTCAGACTGCGGTGCATGCCCAGCAGATCGCACACGACCATCGCAATCTTCGTTTTGCCATCATCCAAGACAAGGCAGCGCGCATGCAATTCATCGTGAACCTGCGTTGCGGGAAAAGGTAGAAACCCGCCGACAATTTCCGACCCAAGCTCCGGTGTAATGTTGCTGGTCGCCGCCCCCGCGCGTAACTCAGCGTGCGCTCGCAAATGTGGCAACAGACAGAAAAACAACAAGGCTGCAGTCGCATAACGCATCATGATGAATCTCTTTTAACGGCGGGATGGGGTGGCGGGACGAAAGCTACGAAAAGCCTTACTTTCTGCATAGCATAGCAGACCGAAAATGCGGCGCGGACTTGAAGGCCGATTGCGCATTTACCTGAAACACCGCGATCCTAAATGCCACAAGGCGCTGCTCATGAATCTCTCGATCCACAAACAACGCCTCGCGGTGTCATTCCGATTAGTTGTGCGTACCTGCTGTTGCGTTTCTGGTACTACTATTGCTTTGACTCTTTCGACTTCAACTGTGCTCGCAACTCTTTTACTTCTGCCCGCAGCTCTTCGACCTGTGCTTGCAACTTCTTCATGTCCTCTGGCATTCCGGCTGCGTCTTTGGCCCACACTGCTGATTCACGCGCTCGATCGGCGATCTGCTCAGCCATCGCACGATATTTCTCGGCCAACTCTTTGTTCATAGCTTCTCCCCTGATTAGCGCATCAATATTGATGTCGAGCCCCTCGGGACCGACAATGGCGATACGACTTCGCGACTGTGAAGACTTCTTCGATTGCTTGTCTCCATCAGCGTCTTTTGCAGACTTACCACCCCCGGTCTTGTCCTTCGCGGCTTCGTCATTGTCGCTGGTGGTGCTCTGTAGAACTTGAGCTTCAACGCTGATGCGTCCGTTTTTCGCAAGCAAGTCGTCGACCATCTTGCGAACATCTTCTGGCATGTCATCAAGTTTGTCGCTGGAGTACTCTTTCGTTTTGCCGTCGCGCTGCACAGTTATCTTTGCTGGTCCGTCACCTTCGCGTTGGACCGAAATTTCAAGGTTCTCACCGTTCACCGATCGGCGCAGTTGCATCTGCGACTGACCTTTTTCCTTGCCTTCCAAACCACCAATCGGCTGCCCAAACCGGAACACTCGCAAACCGCCTTTGATAATCTTCTCAATCTCTTCCGGCGACTTACCATGCAAGTCCAACTTCAACACTCCCGACTCGCCGTCTAAGTTAACTCCTTCGACTGTGATAACCGTTTCTCTAGGCCGCTCTGCTGGAGTTACCTCCAATTCAATCTTCTCGCCTTTGCGAAGTACCGAGGTCTTCAGTGGCGCGACCTTTCCGTCCTCACCGGCCTCGACGGAATTCATCTGCACAAGCAAATCCTGAGGCGCGACGAGTTTTTCGTCGCCCACTGCGATCAAGACATCGCCGGGCTTGAAGCCAGCTTTATCAGCGGGACTTTCCGGCACCACCGACGACACGAGCACGCCATCGGTCGTGCCTAAGTAAGCCGCCAAGTCGCCCTCGACCGGCTTCAACGAGATACCCAACCAGTACTTCGGTGCGTGCTTTTGTTCTGCTTCTGTGACTTCTTCGTCATCCACTGAGATCACAAACGCCAGCTCTTTACTCACGGCTTCCTCAGCCTGCATCGCCTGGGCGCGATTCTCCAAACCACAAGTGCCCAGGCCGCATACTGAAGCACAAATTGCACCAGCAGCTAATCCAATTCGAAAAACTCTACGCATGCTTGTTACTCCTAAATAAATGCCTGCTTTGTTCCGCCCTGATTGTTCAATCGCTTGAACGTTTTTGTTAACCGCTAATAGTTGCTCGCCGATTCCGTTTGTAGCAGTCATGAAGGCGCGAAAACTGAAAATCTAAAACGATAGCGTAACTGGAATAACGCGAACTTCTTGTACCGGGAAGAACACAGTCGATCCGTCAGCCATGCGATGTGGCACCAAGCCATCTTTGGATTCGAGATGCACTTTGCCTTGTCGCTCCAATTCAAGAAACGGTTGAGGGATTTCATGGTCAAGCGGCATGAAGTGTCCGGACTGGTCGAGCACAAACTGCGGTGTCATTTCAGAATGCGGCGCGTCCAGGTGAGCCGGCATGCGACCTGTCGCATCGCCAATCGCATTACCAGTTGAACTGCCACCTGGATTCGCAGTTGTCACGACGCCATTGGTCTTCGGTGCAAGCGATTGTTCTCGCTCCGCCAGCAATTCTGATCCCAACCAGCCGACGGTAAAGCTGACCATTAACAAAGCGGCCGTAGATAACAGATGACTGCTCCAACGCAGTGAAGTGATTTCAGCATTCTTTCCGGCAGCAGTCGCTCGAGCGGGTTCAATCGACGAGCCGAGGTGACCACCAATAACCTCAGCGCTGGTGTCGTTCATTTCTTCATCGCTGCGCCACTCGATCGTTCCCTTCGCCAGCTCGCGAAGCTCGGTTCGTAGCGCCTGATCTTCAAGGAAAGCCAGCGCGCACTCACGCCACAGCTTAGGATCGGCATCCAGCGCCCGCAATACAGCTCGGTAACGTTCGCCAGTCAACTGGCCCGCAACGAGATCCTCAAGTGTTTGCTCGTCCAACATGATTTCCACCTCCCAGAACTTTTCGATGCGACTTCAAGTGTGCGACTTTTTAGTCCGCATCTATCTTCTCTACACTCAACAATTTCGCTCGCAACTGCGCCCGCGCTCGATGCAATCGCGATTGCACGGAGCTCGCTGTCACTCCAATCCGTTGAGCGATTTCACCGTAAGACAATCCGTCGACATATTTCAACATCAGCAACTGGCGATCCCGCTCCGCCATGCTGCTCATCGCCCTCCGCACTTCGCTCTGACGCTCCAAACTGATCAACCACTCAATCGGCTCACGCGTCTGCCCGCAAGTTTCATTCGTAGAAGAAAATCGCGCGGCATTTTCGATCAGCCGCTTGCGACGCCCCGCTTTGCGACGGAACAACATCACTTGCCGAATCGCGACGCGGTACAGCCACGGTGCGACGCGTTCAACCGGCTCGCGTTTGGCCGACTGCGTTGCAGCCGCAATCGCAACCTCTTGAAGCACTTCTTCCACTTCGTGCGCGCACCCCAACCGCGACAACAACGTTGTCCGCAGCCAAGCTTGATGCTCGGGGAATGCTTCTAATGGATCGCACACGATGGAGGCTGTCATGTTGGTCAATTAAACTCGTCAATGCGTCAGTGGATAGTGTTGCTCCGCACGAAACCTTGTTGCAAAAAATCCCAAGGAGAGTAGCCCAAGGGGATTTTAGAGTTAGTCATTTGTCGGTGGTGCGGGCAGCGCGGGTGCCACCGGTGCCACCCAATTGCGTTGACAACAAGCTTTGGCGGCGTTCCGCCTTGACCGGTTCGCTAGTAATCAGCTACTGTCCGACCAACTCTCTTCGGAAACGAACGTCGCTTAGCAGGGAAGCTAGGATGAAAAGCCTCGAGTTTGTTGCTCGCCGACAATTTATCAAACTACCTTGCTCGATTTTGGTCGTGGCAAGTGTCGGCTGCATGGCACCGTGGCTGCAAAAGCCCGACCCCAATTCGCCTGAAGCTCGCCAGTCGAAACGCGATGCGATTAAGGATGTCCTCGAATCGGAGGATCGGCCGAGGCTGCTATTCGAAATTGCCGCCAGCCCGTCGATCTCACTTGGACGCGTCGAAAACTTAGGGCTGGTCACCAAGTTGCAAAACACGGGAGGCGTCGTCAACGCCAGCGATCAGCGCGAAAAGATGCTGAATGTTATGCGCCGGCATGATGTCGACCAGCCGAATAAATTGCTCGACGACCCAAGCACAGCTATGGTCGTGGTGTTCGTCAACGTGCCACCGGGCGCGCGAAAGGGTTCCATTCACAACGCGGGCATCCGCAAGTCGAACTTCGCTGAAGCCACTAGCTTGCGCACCGGATGGCTGCTCAAAACTGAGTTGGCTGAGATTCGTAACCTCGACGGTCGTCGTCGCGAAGGCTTTGATTTCGCAGCGGCGGAAGGGACTATTGTCACCGAAGCGCAGATTACTGGTAAAACGGATCCCGATGCGCAGATCACTGGAACAGTGGTCGGCGGCGCGAAGCTGTTTAAGGATCGGCCAATCGGAATCGCGATCATGGAAGAGTTCGCCGATGCAATCACTCAAGCCGCAGTGTTGCCTGCGATCAACGAACGCTTCACCGTCTTCGATGGGCAAAAGAAAGACGGCATCGCGACGCCGATGAAGGATAACTACATCGATCTCGCTGTGCCCAAACGCTACGAGAAAGATCCGTTCCACTTCGTGAACGTTGTGCTCAGCCTTGCATTTGCGGAGCCGAGCGCGCGGCGCGTCGAGCGTATTGAGCTTTGTCGCAGACAACTGCAAGAGCCGACCACAGTTCGCAACGCAGCTTGGCAACTGGAAGCGATCGGAAAAGAAGCGATTCCGGTTCTACTCGAAGTGCTTGAACATCCCGATCCCGAAGTTCGTTTCTACGCCGCTCACGCGCTCGCTTACCTGAACGAACCAAAGTGCATTCCAGTTCTCAAGCAGCTCGCGCCCGAGCAAGCTGCATTTCGCGCGATGTGCCTCACAGCACTCGCAGCGGTCGATCAGTACGAAGCCGAAATTGCTTTGCAAGAATTGCTGCAATCGACTGACGCCGAAACACGCTTCGGAGCGTTGATGGCCATTCGCAGCCGTGATCCGAACAATCCCATAGTCGCTGGAATTCCAGTCGGCAAAACTGGAAGCATCTTGCAAATACCAAGCAATTCAACTCCGTTGGTTGCGGTCAGTCTCGAACAAAAACCTGAGATCGTGATCTTTGGTAAGCCGCCTATCCTCAATCTGCCAACAGTAATGCACGTCAATCCTCGCATCATGCTGAAGTCCGAAACGCTCGGAATGGTCAATGTCAGCCACTTTGCTCCGGGCGAAGAAGATCGCATCTCGCAATGCACGCCTGACTTGCCGAGCTTACTTACGGCAATCTCGGATGTCGGTGGCAACTATGGCGACTGGGTCAGCTTCACGCGCGAATGCAGCGAACTCGGCTACTTGTCCGAACCGATGGCGATGAATCCAATTCCAACCGCGGGCCGCGAGTACGATCGGATCCGAAAAACATCGGTCGAAACAGGGCTCGAACCAGGCGAAGCGATGCCGGTCGCAACATTCCAGGCTGAAGAGAAAATCGATACTGCGAAATCTTCAGTTGCTTGGTACAACCCATTCACTTGGTGGAACTGAGCCGCGCGCTCACCATTCGACTAACCGTCTTACGCGTTAACGCTCGGAAACGTCCCTGCAATGCTCACAGCTCTTGAACTATCTGGATTCAAAAGCTTCGCGGATAAGACGCGTTTCGATTTTCCGGACGGTATCACGGTTATCGTAGGTCCAAACGGATCTGGCAAGTCAAACGTCGTCGATGCGATCAAGTGGGTATTGGGTGCGCAAAGCGCCAAAAGCCTGCGCGGCGCCGACATGATCGATGTGATCTTTAAAGGATCCTCTTCCAGCGGCCGAAAACCGGGTAACAGCGCCGAAGCCACTTTAGTTTTCGATAACTCTGGCAAGCATCTCCCGGTGGATGCAAATGAAGTGCACGTCACACGCCGCGTGTTTCGCAGCGGTGAAGGCGAGTATTTGATCAATGGTCAAGCGTGCCGGTTGAAGGATATCAAGGACCTCTTCCGCGGCACCGGAGTCGGTGTCGACGCCTACAGTCTGATCGAACAGGGCAAAGTCGATCGGATGCTGCAAGCGTCACCGAAGGATCGCCGCGTTATCTTTGAAGAAGCTGCTGGTATCAGTCGCTTCAAAGCGAAAAAGACCGAAGCTCTCAAACGTCTCCAACGGGTCGATCAAAGTTTGATTCGGCTGCGCGATATCGTCGACGAAGTTGGCGGGCGGCTGAACGCGCTCAAAAGCCAAGCCAACAAGGCGCAGCGCTATCGCGAAATGACTCAGCGATTGCAGGAACTCCGCCTTCAACTAGGTTGGACTGAGTACGTCGAACTGGAAGAAAAAACTCAAGCCACCAGCGCGCAACTGGCCGAAGCCCAATCGGAGCTCGACGCGCGGCAATCCGATCTAGCAGAAGCCCAGCAGAACGCACAAAAATCCGAGTTCGCGCTTCATCGCGTTGCTGAACAGTGTCAGCGCGTCGAGACCGCGCTTCAAGACGCACTGCAACGAATTGCAGTTGGCAACAACCAGCAATCGTCGCTGCAGCAACGCACTGAGGAATCGACCGCTGAGTTGCGTCGACAACAAATCCGTCTAGCGAATTTGCGCAGTCGAGCTGACGTTCTTCAGTCGGAATTGGATTCCGTTTCGAAGCAAGTCGACGACGCGCAGCGGGCTGCCGATGAAGCTCAAGAGCGCGTTGCGCTGGCAACGTCAAAATGCAATCAGTTGCGAACAGAGCTCGAACAACGCACGCAGCGCCACGACGAATTGCGTAAGACGCACGTCGCATTGCTCCATCAAGTTTCCGCTGAGTCAGCAGAAGCAGCGCAGCAAGAAAATGCACTCCAAGAACTCGTGCAGCAGATCGCCGCTACAGAAGCTTCGTTGGTAGCGAACCGGAACTCGGAGCAAGCCGCGCGCAAGACCGCTGAGTTGGCTGCGATGCGATTGAATGAGATTCGCGAAGAAGCGAAGATCGCCAGCGACAGTGTCGGCGCAACTCGCACGCAACTCGACGATTACCGTCTGAAACTCGCCGCGCGGCAAGAGGAGGCTGCGGGCTGTCTAGGACGTTTGGAAGGAGCGTCGGAACGACTGCAGATTCTGGATCAGTTGCAACAGCATCTCGATGGCGTCGACGCTGGTGCGCGACAACTGGTCGAACTGATTCGAGAGCGCACCGAGCCGGCGTTTAAATCGGTACTCGGATTGGTCGCTGAGCTGCTGGACGTTGACGCTGCGATCGCGCCGCTGATCGACACCGCGCTCGGCCATTCATCGCACGCGCTGGTGCTGACGGACGGCCAACTCGTGCAACTGATTCGTGCCGGTGAGATTGCTGTGAACGGGCGGCTGAGCCTGATGAGATTGGATCGTTTAACCACACGACGCTTCGGCGAAAAGATTCAACTGGACGGCGTGAGTGGAGTGATCGGCCGCGCGGATCGGCTCGTGCGCTGCGACGAAGCCACCACGCCACTGTTCCGACATCTGCTCGGCACAACCTGGCTGGTCGATAGCCTCGACACGGCGCTGGAGCTGGGGCACTTTCGCGGCGCGGGCCTGCGTTTTGTAACGGCCGATTGTCAACTGATCGATGCCGACGGCACACTCACGCTCGGTTCCATGCAAGCCAGTGTGGGGCTCGTTTCGCGTCGCAGCGAAATACAGACCGCCAAGCAAGAGATCGAACAGTTGCGTTTGCAATATCAACAATCGCAAGGCGAGATCGAACGTCTACAAGGTCGAATTACAAAGTTGGTTCCCGCGTTAGAAGAGCTTGAGAACAAATCGAAGGCGCTCGCGCAGGAACTGGCCCATCAGCAGGCCGCCGCGCAATCAGCCGTCGGCAAACTCGATGCACTTGAAGCGGATGCGTCTCGACTGAACGAGTTACTAGCCGGTTGGGTCGCGCGCCGTACGGCGATCGAGCCGACGATAAGCACCAAGTTGAATTCGATCAACGAACTGCGCCGCCGCATTCAAGCTGCCGAGGTGGAGCTGAGTGAGCACGAGGCGATTCGCCGCGATCACGATTCGCAATTGACGCTCGCGAGCGAAGAGCTGACCTCCTGCCGGATCGCTTCAGCTCGCACCGAACAGCGACTCGAAGCGCTCCAAGCGACGCTCGACCAATGCTTCAGCAACCAAAGCGAGCGGAATGCAGCGGTCACAGAAACGTCCGAAGAAGTCACGCGACTGACTCAGCGAATTCGCGACACCGAACTACAGATTTTGCAACTATCCAGTCAACTCGCCGAGGAGTACCTGCGCCGAGAAGTCGAAGAAGCTGCCTTGGACGAGCTCGCGACTAACGCTGCATCGCTTCGCGCCGAACGAACCGCCGCGCACAAGCGACTCGACCAAATCAACCGCGCGATAGATAAACAGACGCAGCGCGTGCAATCCACGGGAAGCGAACTGCAACGCGCGCGCGAAGCGACACAAGCCTTGATCACTCGTATGTCCGAAGACTACCAAATCGGACTCGAACAACTCAGCCAAGCTTCCCGCATCACCAGCGACGAAGAGCGTACCGCCCTGCAATCGGAATCTTCAAAGCTGCGGCAAGACATCGCGTCGATCGGCGAAGTCAATCTCGCCGCACTCAATGAGCTCGACGAATTGCAGAACCGCTTCGATTATTTGACCAACCAATACGAAGACGTCCAAGCCGCTAAAGAATCGCTTCAACGCATCATTCATAAAATCAATGCCGACAGCCGCAAGCTGTTCATGGAAACGCTCGAAATCATTCGACAGAACTTCCAAAAACTCTACCGCAAATCGTTCGGGGGTGGAAACGCTGACATCATTCTCGAAGATGCTGATGATGTTCTCGAATGCGGAATCGACATTATCGCGACCCCACCCGGCAAAACCGCGCTCTCCAATTCTCTGCTCAGCGGTGGTGAAAAAGCGTTGACAGCGGTCGCTTTGCTGCTTGCGATTTTTCAATATCGCCCAAGCCCTTTTTGCGTGCTGGACGAAGTTGACGCGCCTTTCGATGAAGCCAACATCGGTCGCTTCGTCAACGTTTTGACTGAGTTTCTTGATTGGACAAAGTTCATTGTGGTTACGCACTCAAAGAAAACGATGACCGCAGCGAACACACTGTACGGTGTGACCATGCAAGAATCCGGCATCAGCAAACAGGTCGCGGTTCGCTTCGAGAACGTGCGCGACAACGGCGAAATCATCGAAGACAAAGTAGAAGAAAAATTCCCACGCCGCCACGTCGCATAGCAGCTCGAGCAACCAACGTAGTGGAACTCGCCAGAGTTCCAGACTCGAACGCAGTGGAGCCAGAGTTCCGTTGCATGTGCGCCGCTAGAGAATGTACAAGCACTACGGTTTCTCTTCCATCGGACAGCTGCACACCAGGCGGCGACAGCCTGGGCAACCGGTTCCATACTTGTCCTGAATCGCTTTGCCTAAATCAACGCCTGCAACGTTGGCAATCGTAGCTAGCCAAGCGATGACGTCCGCAAACTCTTCGCACTTCTCTTGATGCGTTCCCTGACGAAGCGCAGTTGCGAGCTCGCCCACCTCCTCGATCAACCACATGAACGTACCATCAATACCGCGCTGCAGATCTTTCTCGTAATACATGTCACGGATCTTCGCTTGAAAGTCCGTGAGCGAAACGTCCGGAGATTCGTTATCCAAAATGGTTCTTTCGTTGAAGTGAATGGTCGCTAACTTGTCTGGTTGCATCGCTCGTAGCGGAACTCGCCAGAGTTCCGGATTTGAACTGGAGATGCGTTAAGGTTACTAATTACTTGGTTGCTCAGAATCGGCACTTGAAAGTTGCGCTCGCCACCGCATTAAACCATGAACGCAATAGAACAGCAGCAATCCGAATGGACCGAACATGAACGTTGCCAGCAGAATCGGAATTTGCAGCACGCGATGCAACCGCAACCGATCAGCCGTTTCCGCAATCCAAAGTCCGACGAACAGATCGAACGCCAAGTAGTGAACCCAGCCTACGAAAGCACCCGCGTCCGCCGCCATCAAATTCTTGACTTGCTCGAGCGTATTGAAGCCACCGTCTTCGATCTGGTTGAAGAACATTGCGACCACCACCGTGTACACGATCGCAAAGCCGCTGATGATGCCATACCGCAACCCGCGCAGCAGCCAGTCGTGTCGCGGCAGCACCGCCAACAGAATCCAGCTCAGCAGCGCGACCGAATTGGCGATCTTGAACGCTTGCGAAAAATCCATCAGAGCCTCAACTTCATGAAAACCTGGAGTCCCACTTCGAACTGCCGATCGTCTTCAGCGGCTAAGTTTTACAACACCCTCTGCGGCGACTGAAGCACCGCTACTGGGGGTTGAGTCCGCGAAGTTGTCTAACCGGTGGTTTCGGATCGTTGTGCCGATTGTACGGCGAAGTTGTCAGAGACTCGGCCAATACAGCGGCCTCTCCCCTCAGATTCGCAACTAGATTCACATTGCGGCGGATTTTAAGCACGCGATCGTTTCATTTTCGCGAACCGACTGGTTAACATAGAAGAACAGTTGTGAACCGGTTTGACGTCGGGCGATGATCGCCAAGGTGACGAAAATCGCCGCTTTCATGGCTGACTTTTCACTGATTTGCACTATTCTAGTTGCTTGAGTTCGAATTGCTTCAGCCAGGGACGGTGACTGCGCGACGGAATGCGGTGTGACTATTCGCTACAGATTTCAGGTCGCTACAGGTTTTAGGAGTCCGACAAACGATGTCCGCCCAATTCATTACGCTGGAAGAAGCCGCCAAGAAGCTCGGCATTAATACGGACGAATTGGTGGAAATGCGTT
>JBGSJB010000666.1:0-4390 GCA_041742175.1 Pirellulaceae bacterium | reverse complement strand
CAGGGAGGATTCGGCTGTGTTGATTTTGTCACGTAAGGCTTCGGAGTGCATTCATTTAGGTGATGACATTGTGCTGACAATTGTGGCGGTGGGGAACGACAAGGTGCGAATTGGCGTTCAAGCACCGCCTGGGGTGAAGATTCTGCGAACTGAGCTTGAATTGAATGCGACGATTCCGATGCCAGCGGATCGGATGGAGAAGGGTGTCGCTGGTTTAGCGTTAACTGGACCGCTGTCTGCGTTAGTGAATCAAGCGAAGCAGATTCGCAGAGCTGCTTAGTGGATAAGCAGCGAGCGGCTGGCGATTTGTTCAGCTAAGTCTTAGGGTAGGACGGCTTACCTAGGCCCTCTATTTGGCGACGCTGACTAGTGCAGCGTCAACGTTAAATTGGGGGTGGCACGCTCTGAGCCCCAGAGCGGCCACCCAAATTCGATCAATCCTACAACCCTCAACCCTAGTTGCGAGTTGTTAGTTATCGGAGAATGGGGGCGGGAATCCTTCGGTGGCTGGCGGGGAGCTAGAGGCGGACTCGAGTCGCTGTTTGAGGCAGCGAAGCAGCAGTCGGCAGCGAATGTCCACGTTTGGTTCGGCGAGCAATTGTTGCTTTACGGTCAACGGCAGACTGAGCGCGTACGCGATCATGTCGGTCAGAATTCCGAGCGGCATTTGTTCGCCGATCAACTGTTGGAAACTGCTTTGCGATGACAAGCCTTCCGGAACGAACTTTGCGAAAACCGCTTGTAGAGCTGTGGTCATCTCCCTCCGTTCGGCCTCCTCGTTCGGCGGGTAGTGGTCCTCGAGGATCTCGACTTTCGCACGGCGAAAAGCCCGCGAGGCCTCAAGCTCTTCAACAATTCGGCCACGTTTGATGCCGACCAGCAAAATATTGTGGCGGCAATCACCAGTCGGAGTATGCGTTACGATTTTGCCAACGCAGACGGTCGAAGCGATCGCTGGTCGGTTCTGGTACTGATTCTCCCAGCCAGGTTGCAGGAGAGCCATAGCGATTAAGCGATCGCTAGCTAGGGAATCGAGCAGCATCTCGCAGTATCGAGGCTCGAAAATGTGCAGCGGCTGTGGCACGTTGGGGAAAAGGACAAGGTTGGGCAAGGGGAACAGTCGGACAGTGCCGCAAAAGTCCGCTGGCCAACCCGCTGCAGCTTGTAAGTTGGCCATGAAAAACCCTGGGATCTAACGAGAACTAACGTCGGCGGATTCAAAACGAGCGAAGGCAGCGGATGTCTCCAAGACATGCGCGAGACGTGTTTCGGTCGAACTGTTGATTCTTCAGAAGGAAATCCGAGGCGTAGTCACATGTTTACCTTACGTCTGTATCATAGCGAAGCTGACTAGAGGCCGCGAGTCGATTGCTGTTCGGCGGCCTGTCGGCGGGCTGTTCGGCGGCCTGGTCGCGCGGTCCGAGCATCCGCCAAGTGGTTTCGTTCGGTATGGAGTGCCGAGTATTCTGCGCAGTGGCAAACCCAGCTCGTTGAGCAGGCGGTTAAACGAGGTTCGAACAAGGATGGCAGCACTCGGCAGTTAGCGCAGCTGTTGCCGAGATCGGTAGCCTAAAGCCCAACACGCTTTTTCCATCGCTGCAACTCTTTTGTTACCACATCGCGTGGCCTCGTCGTGTAGTAGTCATAACTGACTTTGTTGTTTTTGGCCATTTCGGTGAAGTTATCGTAGACGATGCCATCTTGGCCTCCGGCGAAAATCGGTTTTTGGGTCTTCAGATCGTAAAAACGAGCCCAGTAAATCTCCGTCGATGTTTCGTCCACGACGTAGTCGGTTCTGCCAGCGGCGTTTTTAGTTTTGCGAATATGGGTTACTCGATTTTCGTCGAGCCACTTCACGGCGGATTCGATCATCGTCCGAGCGGCTGGAGAATCATCCGCTTTACGCATCATAAACTTGACTAAATCCGCGCTCTCCGAGCCGCTTAGTGACGGGGGCTCTTTGGCGCGGGCCGCGAGCGGTTGCAGATCGATGGGATCATGCTGTGCGCACCACACCGTACGGCGGCCGTCGATAATCACTTGCGCGCGCAAGAGGCATTCCATTCCGCGATCCGTTGCCGTTTGAGCCCGCTGTCGCAAAGATGCATCGACAAATGCGAACGGCTCAGCCCCTTTGGCAACTAAGGTCAGCAATTCGAGAGCGTGTTGCATCGCTCCGTCGTTCAATGTGATCGCTTCGTGATAGCCTGCTTCGAGCGGATACACTTGAGGCCATCCGCCGGTTGGATACTGCGCCGCAAGCAACCATTCGATTCCGGAAATCGCGCCTTGTCGGCTAGGCATGTGCTCAGTTGCGGCGAAGTGCGCGGCGAGGAATTGGATCTGTTCTGTAGTGGCTCGATTGTCAAGAGTTCCACAATAGTGCCAACCGTTACCACTGTGACTTGTCCAGTGCATTCCTCTCGCGCGCGGACCTTTCGAAAAATCGACCGACTTGGACCAGCCACCCGCAGGCGTTTGAAACGAGAGAAGATTGGCGACCAACTGATTCGCTTCATCGGATCGATACCAAGCTGCGTCAAGCTTCTCGCTGGAAATCTCGAACTGAACGCTGCTGGTTGGTGCAGGTTGGCTTGTCGGAAGTCCGGCCATCTTAAGTTCGCTAAAAAGCTGCTGGCGATCGCGCATGGCGAATTTGTCGGACTGCTCGATATACGTCTGCCAAGCTAACTTCTCTGATGCATTCAGTTGTTCAATGCGCTCTTGTGTTACCAGCTTCAGTTTTGGCAATTGCAGAAGCTTGTTCAAGTCGGCGTCTTGACCGTAGGACAACGGCCCAATAACCAGTACAAGAAGAATGAGTAAGCCTCTCAACTTCAGTGATTTGTAATCGGACAGCATCATTAACCTGCAAAGACTAGGGATCGGTGCACTTTCGGTAGCTGATTGAATCCAATAAACAAAATTGTAATGACTCATTTCGCGTTTTTGAATGCGGTAATAAGCGGTAGGTCGCACGGAATGCATGCGTATTCAGAGAATAGTAGGTAAAGGTTGGGTGCGTTGGGTGCCACCCATCAACGGAGGCCTCGTAACCCGTCCGCGAGCCAGTAATTTCGAGTAAAATCATGTTCGCAAACTTTATGCATTACAATAACCCGAGTTCGCGCTACAGTAATTTCTACTTTCGCATGCTGGCGACTTGCGCGATGATCGCTGTGGCGGCAGCGTGTGGTGTGGCGGCAAGTGGCGGTTGTAATAATCTCTGAGCTTTCGCAAACAAGAAGAGGCAACGATGAGTCAAGTGGTCGGTGAAGCGGTTGCGCGGATGACGGATGACGACGTGCATGCGATCGATCGTTTACGCAAAGCGTATGGAAGACTGACTGCTGAACTGGCGCGAGTCATCGTAGGTCAACAAGAAGTCATCGAGCAACTCGCGATCTGCTTATTCGCTCGACGTCACGCGTTGTTGATGGGCGTGCCGGGGCTGGCCAAGACTTTGCTGGTGAGCAAGCTCGCTGAGACGATGTCGCTCAAGTTCAGTCGCATTCAGTTCACGCCGGACTTGATGCCGATGGACATTACCGGTACTGACATTTTGCAGGAAAGCGAATCGGGGCGTCGCGAGTTTCAATTTGTTCCGGGACCAGTGTTCGCAAACATTGTCTTAGCCGACGAGATCAACCGGGCTCCTCCAAAGACACAAGCTGCGATGTTGGAAGCGATGCAGGAACACCGCGTCACCGTGCTTGGCAAAGCGTTTAAACTGGACGCGCCCTTCATGGTGCTCGCAACACAGAACCCGGTTGAGCAGGAAGGCACCTATCCGCTTCCCGAAGCTCAGCTTGACCGCTTCATGTCGCTGATCGAACTTGACTACCCCAACGAAGCGGAGGAGATTCAGATCGCGCGGACTACGACGGGCGACGATATGGTCGAGCTGGATCATTTGATGACAGCCGATCAAATTATCGATCATCAAAATCTGATTCGCCGCGTACCGGTGCCCGACCACATTTACAGCTACGCCGCGCGGCTCGTTCGCAAAACGCGGCCAACCGGATCGACCAGTCCCGAGTGGTTGCGGCCCTTGGTGGCTTGGGGTGCAGGTCCACGCGCGGTTCAGAACTTGATACTCGGTGCCAAAGCCCGCGCCGCTTTGCAAGGCAGCTACATGGTCCGCTTGGAAGACGTGAAGCACGTCGCGCCCGCTGTCTTAACGCATCGCATCATCACCACCTTCGCCGCTCAAGCTGAACGTTTTACCGCGAAAGACATCGTAAAGCGGCTAGTGCTGCGTCACAGCTTAATCTTCGGGTAGACCGAGGTCAGTTTCATTCTCGCGTCGTCGATTTTCATTTGCCAGTCGACGCCGCGTTGAGTTTCGTTGACATCGCAAGCCCAGGCTCGTGTTTCGGATTGGAGT
>JBGSJB010000665.1:0-8975 GCA_041742175.1 Pirellulaceae bacterium | reverse complement strand
GACTCATGGCCAGATTCCTTTCTGACTGATACGTTTCAGTTAGTGAACGGGGGGATCTGGCTTTTTTTTCACACCCTCACAATTTGCGAAACCCCAATTTCCTTGAATAAAAATGCTTCACAGCGTTGCCCAACGGGGTTGTGCAAAAATTCGCGAACAGGCGGAACCCCGATGGGGTAAACGAAGTACCGACGCCTGGGTCCCAGGGTAGCTTCGCTCCGCTCGCAACCCTGGGCTGTTAGATGCAACTCCTTTGGAGTAGAGTGCGCAAAAATGCACGATGAGGTCGCTCAGATGATAGACCGATAGACGGTGCAACCCACCCGATGGGGTAAACGAAGTTCCGACGCCTGGGTCCCAGGGTAGCTTCGCTCCGCTCGCAACCCTGGGCTGTTAGATGCAACTCCTTCGGAGTAGAGCGCGCAAGAATGCACGATGAGGTCGCTCAGTTGATAGACCGATACCACCCACCAAATGTTAGATGATAGATGGTGCCCATCAACTGAGATCAAATAGATAACGATTAATGGCGACGAAGCGCTTGCATCGGCGTCTCGTCACCTACTTCGCATCTCTCCTAAAAGCTTCGACAACAGCCGCCAGCAGATCTTCGCTGCTGTGCGCTGCCGCTTGCGAAGCGGCTGGCCAGTCGAGTTCCTTCAGCCGCGTTGAAACGGCGTCGCTGAGACTGATCGGTCGAAGTTGCGAACGATAATCTTCGAGCAACTGGTAAACCGAATCAGCGATCGCGGCGCTAGTAACCGTTACGTACTGAATGCGGCCGCCTTGCAAAGCCGATTCGATGCCTGGTTTCAATTTACCAACGGGCTTCGTTTCGTAGGTGATCACGCTGGTCACCTGCGCGCCGCGCGAACTGAGTCCCTTCGGCAATTCATCGCGGCTGCGATTGGTGGCGGTCACCAACCATTGCTGATTCGCAAGTTCTTTCGGCAAAGCGGCCATCAATCCGGCGGCACTGAATTCACTAGCTTCCGCAGGGCAAAAGTCGGCCCGCAATCCGTAACGCTTCAGTCGCTCGGCAGTGTGTCGGCCAACGGTCGCAAGCGCTACGCCGGCGAATAGGCGCGCATCGAAGCCGCTGCGCAGAACTTGTTCGAATAAGCCGTCGACTCCGTTCACGCTCGAAAACGTGACACCTTGAAACTCGCCCGCAGCTATCTTGCGAACCGCTTCGTCGACTGCATTCATGTCGCTAGGCGGAACCACTTCGATCGCTGGTTGCAGATAAGTCTCAGCGCCCAATTGACTGAGCTCCGAAAGCAACTCGTCCGACTGCTCGGCGGAACGCGTGACCAACACACCGCAGCCAGCCAACGGTCGCGATGAGAACCAATCGAAATCTTCGCCCAACGCTGCAACGGCTCCGATAATCACAATCACCGGCGGTCGCATTTTGCTGGCCGGAGTCAACGCCTCAGCGACTTCGTCCAAGCGGCAGCGCACCACCGATTGGTCACTCCACGAACATCTTCGCACAATCGCCGATGGTGTCTCCGCCGCCTTCCCCGCACGCAGCAACTCGCGACTCCACTGAGCGACAGTCGTAACGCCCATGTAGAACACGATCGTTCCAGGGAACCGAGCCAGCGCTTCCCAGTCGATCGGCTGCGGCGCGTCTTCCGATTGCTGCTGACCGGTGATCAATGCGACCGCGGAAGCATGTCGACGGTGGGTGATCGGAATCCCCACGTAGCTGGCCGCAGCCAACGCCGCTGTGATGCCTGGAACAACTTCGAAGCGAATCTGTTCCGCAATCAACACTTCGAGCTCTTCGGCCGTGCGCGCAAAAACCGCTGGATCGCCACCTTTCAGCCGCACGACGTTGTGCCCAGCCTTCGCCAGTTCGACGATACGCGCGTTAATTTGCTGCTGCGACCAGATCGGTTCAGCCGGCGACTTTCTCACGGCGCTTTGGGTACTATCAGTCGACCCATGTTTACTGTCAGTCGACCCATGTTTGCCAACCGATTGGCATACCGCTCGCGTGGCAAAGTCGAGCAGTCGCGGGTTCGTCAAACCATCATACAGCACATAGTCAGCGGCCTCCAAGCACTCGCGACCGCGGATCGTAATCAGTCCCGGATCGCCAGGCCCAGCTCCGACGAGATAGACCATGCCCGGCGGCTTGGAATCGCTGGAGGTGGCTGGCATGATCTTCCTTGGCTAACCGAAATGGCACTCAAATCACATGGATGTTGACTCATAACATACCGTCACGGCCTGAGAGTGCGAGGCGTTCGCGACTTCCATCGTCCTTTTCGTTAAAAAACGAATCGAACTGTGACTTGGCCCGCCTGTTGACTCGAAGTCCCCCATCGCACTGCATTCGAATAGGCTCAAAGATATGGATTGCACTTTCCGCACGCACCAGTCGCAGTCACGAAGCGACGAAAGCTGCCAGCTTCGGACAAAGTTCCAACCCCACCTGGGACTCGCGTTACAGGCTTTCAAATACCATCGCTTCGCGATTGAACTCAACAACGTTTTCAAGCGGACCAAGACATAGTTGGAACTTTGAAACTGCTAGTTGTAGAACCGCTGGACGATCCGCTGTAGAACTGGAAGGCTGAGCGTGGTCGCGCGCAAATGTGAGCGATAAGTGCGCTTAAACAGTCACCTTAGTGCGATTGGCTCGCAGCGAGCGTTACTAATCGCGAATGTTTTAATTAAGAACCACAGTTTCTGCGTAACTTACATGCCCACCCAAACTTTTGTGCGGTTTAGGCACAGAAGCTGTACTTATTAAAATGCAGAGACTTTTAGAACTGTTCAACTACGTGAGGGAAGTAACTATGTCTTGGAACATCGAAAGGCCGATTGTAGTACCGTTTGATTTTTCTGAGCATGCGATGCAAGCGGTTCGGAAAGCGACTGAGTTGGTAAGCGACTCGCATCAGATTCACTGCATGCACGTCTTGCCGTTCATCACACCGACGGAGCCTGGCGTGGTGTGGGGCGCGATCGATGACGAAGAGCGACTGAAGCATGCGCTCGAAAGTATGCATCAGCAATTGCCCGAAAGCCAGTTCGGTCGACTGCAAGTGGAAGTGCGTTTCGGCGATCCGGGAACGGTCGTATCGGACCGAGCGCAAGAACTCAACGCCGAGTTGATCGTTATCGGCTCGCATGGACGTTCCGGGTTGGCGCGGTGGATGTTGGGTTCAGTAGCCGAACGCGTCGTTCGCTTAGCCCATTGCCCCGTGTTGGTCGTCAAGCTCGAGCCGAAGCCGGTCGCAACCGACAAAACGGTTGATGCCAATAGCAAGGTTCCACAGATCGCGATCGTTTAACGCGATAACTTTGCAAACTACTAAGGCTGACCTTTAAGCGTCGAAAGGTAAGCGACTAAGTCACGCAGCTCGCGTCGAGTGAGATGCTTGATTAGGTCAGCCGGCATGGAGGACTTGCCTTTCTTCCGCGAAACGACCGCTTCCGGATCGACGGTAATCAATTTGCCGTCAGCATCCATCAACTCAATCGCAGACTCCGTTTCTTTACGCAGAATGCCTGTGATCAACTCATCGTCTTCGGTAAGTAAAACGACTGTCTCAAAGTTCTCAGCAATCTTCGCATCCGGATTCACGATCGACTCAAGCAGATAGTGGTTGTCTTTTATTTTCGCGATCGCTGTCAAGTTAGGACCAACTTCGCCGCCCGTCTGCTCGACTTTGTGACAGCGAACGCACGACAGTTCGGTCTTTGTGAAGAACAGTTTCTTGCCAGCTTCCGCATCACCGCCGAAAACGCAATCACGATACTCGGCCAAAGGATCTGACTGAGCAACAGTCGATTCGAATTCGGTTAGTTTTTCGACTTCCGAACTGGAGACTCGACCTTCGGCGGCTTCGATCACGTTCAGCCAAACATCCGGTGGCAACTTGCCCGCAATATAGGAGCGCAGTCCGCCCTCGATCAATTTTTTGGCGGGTTCAGAGTCGAGCATCGACAGCGCGTCCCAAGCAGCTTGCCGTTCGCCTGCCGCTTGTGATTCGAGCGCGTTCTCGATAGCGGTCAATGAATGTGTTGGATCGAGCTTCGCAAGCAACTTAATCGCTTCCGCTCGCAGCTCGGCAGAGTCGTCATCGAGTGCTCGCACAACGTCCGCTTGGGCTTTCTCTTTTTCAAGCCCCACGAGACCAACGAGTGCTTGGCGGCGCAACTGAAGTGAGTTCGATTTGTCGACCACGTAGCTGCGCAAGATATCGGTAACGCCAGTCATACCAACTTTCGCAGCAACTTCGACCGCCTTCGTCTGGATCGCGCTTGATCCGAGCAGGATACCGGTAAAGTTATCTTGCAGAGCCTTCACGGCAGGCGCGGAGTCTCGATCGGGCAATGGCAAATAACGATTCATGACGCGGTCGAGTTCGCCAGGATCGCTCCAACTACCGAGCATGTCGAGCGCTTCGATGCGCGCGGCATCCGAGTTCTTGTTGTCAGCGGCATAAGCGGCGATGGCCTGGGCGGCTTGTTCATTTCCAATTCGAAAGTTCGCGTTGAGAACTCGATAAGCCAATGCATCGCTTGCGAGTGGAGTGCCGATCAACGCCGCTAGCTGCGGCATTGCGGGATGGAGCGCGACGACATCGTTGATCGCTCGCGCCGCTTCGGTCTGAACAGCGACATCGGTGTCATTCAAAAAGTCAGCCACACGCGTGTCAGCTAGTTTTCGCAGCGCGACCACAGCCGCGATGCGGACAGAGAGCGAAGCATGTTGTTTCAATGCTGCAACGCGTACTGGATCGCAACCTTTCAGCGCCATGATACCTGCGTGACGCAGACCTGGATCTGCATCAGCAGCTTCGGCCAACATTGAACAAACTGCGTCAAGTGAATCGAGTTTTAGTTTGCCCGCGGCAAGCGTGGCTGCATAGCGAACTTGATCGTTACTGTGACTGATCAAGTTCACGATCGCTTCCGACAATCGCGCGACACCAACTTCCGAGAGCGCTGTCGCAGCGGCCGCTTTGACTCGATCGCTGTTGTGCGAGAGCGCTTGGCCGAGTGCGTTGCTGGCTTCTGTTTTCTTTACCGCATGAACTCGGGCGACGTGACCGAGTCCCCATGTAGCATGGAGCGCGGCGAGCTCGCTGGAGTTTCCATTGTTCAAGACGCCAATGAACGCCTGCGCGTCGGCTCGTTTGGCCAGTTCCCACTGCGATTCGAGCCGGATGCGTCGATCGGCATGCGCGAGCAACGTTGCGAGGCGATCGGCGGGCAACGACTCGAAACCTTGCGCTAGCAACGCTTGAACTTCCTTAACAACGTCGCTTTCGAGCGCAGCATTTTCGAAGAAGCGATACACGCGACCTTTACCTTCACCGACCCAACCATCGACCCAGTCACAAACCCACAGCGCGCCGTCTGGCCCCCAGTGAGCGTCGGTTGCAAGAATCTTCCAAATCGGTTGCTCGCTGCGCTCCACTTTCCAAAACGCGCCATTGGGCTGAGTGCGAATGACGCGAATGCCACTGTTCGCCGGACCACCGCGGAAATCAACTAAGAAAAAACAGTTCTGGTAATCGCCCGTCAGGCCGGTGCCCGGATAGCAGGTCAAACCGGACGGACCATCGGAAATGTTCTCAATCGGCGGAACGATGTACGCAGGCGTGTCGGTTGAAAAAGGTTGCCAAATCTTTTCGCGATTAAATGGTCCGCGGTCCGGCAGGTACTGATACATCATCCGCCAACCCGTGTCTCCGCCTTCCATCACATTCACCCAACGGGCCTTATCGCCGCTGTCCGAGTTATTGTCGCCGGTGAAGAGAAATCCGTAGTCATCGAACGCGAGTTCTTGGGGATTGCGCAGACCGGTCGCAAAAACTTCCAAGTTGGAGCCATCGAGCTCGCAACGAAATACCGCGCCGCTTTCGGGGTCGTGCAATTTGCCTTGCGGAGTGTCAACGTTGTAGCCACGATCACCGATGCTGAAGTACAGCCTTCCGTCGTGACCGATGATCAAGCCATGCATGTCATGACCGCGAAACGCAACGCGCACTCCGAATCCATCGTGCAGCGCTTCACGCTTTTCAGCGACGCCGTCACGGTCGCTGTCGGTCAGTTTCCAGAGCTTTGGAATGCAAGTGAAGTAAGCACGGTCGCCGCGCACGAGCACGCCCGCGCCGGTTCCGTCTTCCAACTGATTAAAGTTCTCAGCGAAGATTGTCATGCGGTCACTTAAACCATCTTGGTCGGTGTCAACCAACATGCGGATGCGATCATCGTGCGCTGTGTACTCAGCCGCTTCGGCGCCGAGCAAGCGTTTGTGATAATCGATTCGATCTTGAACACTCATGGCAGCCAAGTCAGCCATCAGCCATTTTTTGTCGTGGCCGCGATTGTCGGTAACCCCTCGGTCTTGACGAAACGATTCGCACACGTAGACGCGCCCAGTGTTATCGACGTCTAGGGCAACTGGGTTCGCTAGCGCGGGTTCGGCAGCGAACAGCGATACGCTCCAACCGTCTGGCTTGCGAAAACTAGCCATCGCTTGCCGGGCTTCATCGGACGGACCAAGCGGTTGATCGGCCGCGCGCTTGCCATCGCCGCTTTCCGGTTCCTCTTTGGTTTCGTCCTGAGCAAAACTGACGGCAGCACTGAAGGCAGCAAATAGAAGGCACAGCAAGGCAGCGATCGACGAAGCACGGCGTAGTTTCAAGAACATGGGATTCAGCAGAGGTAGGAGTGATTGCGAGCAGGGAGACAAATGACGAGCGAAACGGTGCATTATAGGTGGCAAAGCCAAGTGCTTTGTCCACAGGATTCGGAAGCGTGCTTCCACAAGCTTGCACCTTTCTCAAGTTTAGTTCGACACCATGTACCGCACAATTGCGTGCGGCGTGTGTCCACTGGGCTTTCGTGAAGGCTTGTGAGCCTCTTTTCACAAATAGAGTGATTTCTGGGTTTACAGAAAACAGCGAACACTGAATCCACTGTCCAGCTTGCGCCCTGGCGCGTCGACGAGTGCGAGTCGATTCGAAACGATCTTGCACTCGCGATGTGCATGCTGTATCCACTCGGTAATCTCGTCCAACGTGGGGCTTGTCGAATGAGCGGTTAAGAGCCAGCCGCCGCCGTCACTGAGCAACTGCAAACAGTCTTCAAGCAGCGGAAAAAGGTCGGATGCGATCTCCCAACGATCGCCGCCCGGACCATGTCCAAAGCTGGGCGGGTCAAGCACGATGAAGTCGTAACGCCGACCCCGTTTGATCTCACGAGCAGCGAACTTACGAGCGTCTTCGACGATCCAGCGAATAGGATGATCGTTGAGTTGATTCACTTCCGCATTCTCACGCGCCCAACGCACTGACGGAGCGGAAGCATCAACGTGAACCACTTCGAATCCGGCTTTGGCGAGCGCCATCGTCGAACCGCCGGTGTAAGCAAACAGATTGAGTGCTTGTGGTCGCGGTTGCATCGCCTGCTCACCAGCGAATTTGAACGCTTGAAGCCACTTCCAATTAACCTCTTGTTCCGGAAAGAGGCCAACGTGACCGAAGGGTGTAACACGGAGGTTGAAAGTGATGTTTGCGATATGCACTTGCCATGGATCGACAGGTTTCGCTCCAAGCAATACCTCACCGCGATCATCCAACTTTAAGTTAGCAACGCTCCAATCGCGCAGTTTCCGTGGTTGATCGAGGGCAGCCGGCGAAGGTCGATCCAATACGACGTGCCCAAAACGTTCCAGTTTGCGTCCACCGCCAAAGTCAACCAGCTCGTATTGTTCGTTCACGATTCCAAGTTGATTCGACATAAGCAGAGAATGGCAACCATGCCGCAACGCAAAATTGTGCTTAACTGAAAACGAATCGAGCTCGTCGAGGCAAAACTCGGCGAGCTCGCGATTATTTGTCGACTAGCAGCCCGTGCGCTGCGGCTTCGACTATTTCTTTTCTTTGACCTTCTCGAACTTAGCTTTCTTGAAAGCCTCTTCACCAAACAGCTTCTCAACTTGCTCTTCAGGCTTCATCTGCTCAGCAGTGCCTTTGCAGTTCTTGCAGCAGAAAGCGATCTTCGTACCAGCCACTTCGATGGCGGTGCTTTGGTCGACCTTGCCACCCGACATCGGGCAAGCTTGCTGTTCGTACTGCTTAGTAGCAACCAATTGATGGTTCGCTTTTGGAGCCATTTTCTCTTTGTCTTCTTTGCTGGCAGATTCAAATTTGCCTTTGCAATTGTCGCAACAGAAGAAGACTTTGCCTTCCTTGTACTCGGCAGCTTTTTCTACTTTCGCATCTTTGCCACTAGCGATCAAACACTTCACGCCCTCGAGCGAAATCGACGAGGCGTAAGCCATCGACGCAACGACTGAAAGTGCTAAGACCACTGCAACTACGTTCTGTTTTCTCATGTCATTCTCCCTATCAAGTTAAATCGAAACAGTTTTTCCACAAATTCCACCTAGCACTTTAGGGTGCCGCAAACCCTGCGTCAATCGTGCTACGAAGTTAAGTTCTCGCGGATTTACCTGTGGCGCAGGGTTCGGCAAGAACTTACTCTTATTCTGTCAACATTTAGTTTTAGGGTGGCACGAGTGGCACCCGGCCAAAGTCGAAGCGGGGTGGTGAGGGTATTGCGTGATGCTCGTCACCTTTCTTTTTTGCGTCTGGTGGGCTTCGATTTTGGACTAGGCGTTAAACCTTCGCAGCATGGATGCTGTGATCTTCCGTAATCGCCATTCTAAATTCAATTCTCCGTTACACTGGCTGAGCCCGGTGGCACCCGAGACCTTTGTACACCTATCTAGCGTTCAGCCATGTCGCTTTCGATTTGCTGCACGTTGATGTAGCGATACTTGCCGGACGTTCCATCGGCTAACGTCTGAATCCAGTTGCCGTTGTTTTGATTCGGACCTTCGCCGAACTGGATGGAATGAATCGTCGTTGTGCTGCGACTGGCGCGGTTGTGCAAGTCATCGATGTCGCGTTCGCGCAGTGCGGGCTTGTCGGCGT
>JBGSJB010000664.1:0-8290 GCA_041742175.1 Pirellulaceae bacterium | reverse complement strand
ACTCCAATCCGAAACACGAGCCTGGGCTTGCGATGTCAACGAAACTCAACGCGGCGTCGACTGGCAAATGAAAATCGACGACGCGAGAATGAAACTGACCTCGGTCTACCCGAAGATTAAGCTGTGACGCAGCACTAGTCGATGCTTGCTTCCGCGAATGCTTCGTCGGTTTCCCAGATGCGAACTTTTGTCGCGTGAGCGCCGGTGCCTTCGAGCGCTGCGGGGCACATGACTTCTAACAGGTAGCGAGCCATGTTTTCGGCGGTTGGGTTATAGGGCAGAACGTACATGCGGCTGGGCTGCACGAGGCTGAGCGCTTGCTTCGCGTTCTCGTCACCCTCGAAGACTAAGAAACTGTGGTCCCAATTGGTGTCGATCCAACCTTTCACGCGGGCTTTCAGATCTGCGAAATCGATCACGCGACCAACTGAATCCACTTCTTCGCCGGTCACAAAAACATCGGCAACGTAGTTGTGCCCGTGGAAATGCTCGCACTTGCCGCCGTGTTTGTACAAGCGATGGCCTGCACAAAATTTGATGCGGCGCATGATCGTTAAACTCATTTTGACTCCAGTCTATTTTGTATCCCAGCTCATTCAGCTGGCGGTGCTTTTAGTTTCGTGTTGCTTCGATGACGTTCGGAGTCACGAGCCGTTTTCTTGGCCAAGTTCGCTGCGAAGGCTGCGGTCAAGTCGACGCCGGTTTGATTGGCCAGGCAGATGAGCACGAACAGCACGTCGGCCAGTTCATCGCTTAGGTTACCGCGCTTGTCCGATTCCTTGAAGCTCTGCTCGCCGTAAGTTCGCGAAACGATCCGGGCCAGCTCGCCGACCTCCTCCATCAACTGCGCCAAGTTCGTCAGTTCGGAAAAGTAGCGGACGCCGACGCTGCTAATCCACGCGTCCACCTGCTCTTGAGCTGCACGCAAAGTCACTTCGTCACGTTCATCCAGTTCCATGATAGTTCTCGATCAACTGCGAGCGAATTCAGTGATCTCGCGCAGCGATAGGTGCTGGGTGATGTTGGTCGAGTAGTATGCCCTCGCGATTTTTTGGTCGGGTGTGATCAGGAAATCGGCTGGTAACGATCTCACTTCCGCGTCCACTTTGCCCGGCAAATAGCCCTTCAGCGTGGCGTAAAGTCCGCGCGGATGAATAAACGAAACTAGCATTCCAAACAGTGATTTTTCGATTGCATAAGCGCGATAGGCACTTAGTTTTGGATCAGCGGCGATCTGAAACGGTACTTCGCGCGATCCGTATTGTTCCAGCGTGCGGTCGGGACCGGAGCGGAACAGAGCGACCATTTTCAAGCCCATTCGATCGAGATCCGCATGAGCTTTGCTGAGTTCATGCACATGCAAGTTGCAGAACGGGCAGGCAGCGTAGCGATGAAACGAGAGCAACACTTTGTGTCCGCGGAAATCAGCGAGCGTGATCAGCTTGCCGGTGCTGATGTCGGTAACTTCGAATTCCGGTGCAGCTTGGCCCTCGGTTAGTCGCATGGTTGATTCTTGTTTGTAGAAGCGTTTCAGTTCGACGGCTGATTCAGTGATTTGATGAGTTAGATTTTGCGCTGAATGCGGTTGAACGCAAGCCGCCGTGAAGTGTCCGATAGCGTCGCTTGCATTCCGTGAGAGGAACGCTTATTTAGCACGGATGGCATGGCGGTCCCACGGATGAAGACCGAGAGAGTTATTGTAGGATGTTGATTTTGGGGCGCTCTTCTTCGGGAGGTGAGTCGTTAGCGGGTTGGTTGGTCGCAGGTTGATTTTGTGTGGCGCCCTTGGGTTTGACGGGGGCAACGATTTCAGACGAACTTGGTTTGTTACTTAACGTGCTGCTTAGGTCAGTTCCCATGATCAAAGCAAGAATCAGCGTGATCACAAAGTAGAGCATGTAGTGCAAAACGCCTTGAACAATTTCTAGCTCCATCGCAAGAACTGAAGCAACGGTTCCAACAACGATCATGACAGGAACGACGAAAAGCATATAAGCATTCGATACGTCGCTGAGACTCTTTTCCCCGGACACGAAGGTGGGAATAAAAGCGTAGAGCAACCAAGATGCAGCAAAGACCGCGGCGCAGATGCCGCAGCGTGTGAGCAACTCGCGGCCGCGATAGCCCGCCAGTTCGTCATCGCGCAAGAACCAGTAGCCAACAAATGCCAACGGAGGCGCTAGCAGAATCGAGCCGATGGCAAGCAGGACGACGGGTGGTTCCTCACCGGTGAAGCGAACGCCGAGCGCGAGACCGAAAACCATGAACGTCGACAAACCAGCGGCGAGCATCACGGGCATGCTCAGTTTGACTTCGCTGCGCCGAAGTGGTTTGAGAACGCTCTTGCCCTTTGAGTCTTTTGGTCCGGTGGGTTCCGGAGCGTGAATGACGACTTCTTCCGACTTCTCGGGAATCTTGATAACTTTGCGACAACTAGGGCACGGACCGCTCTTGCCTGCGAACTTGTCGTTGACAGTAAAACGTTTCAGGCATCCGGGACAAGTAACTTGAATTGGCATAAGATAAGCTGATGAGAAGTGATCTCGAGGGATTCGCTGCGAGCGCACTTGGCAACGCACAGCGGCAACGCACAGCGACTCGGACGTGAGCCGCATGCTGCGGGAGGCACGAATTCTAGCATACTCCGCGCGAACAAATCTTTATAGAAAAAACGCTCCATGCACGCTACTGGTGGCCCCTCGAATCGCAACCCGAATTGCCGTTCGGATGTGGCGTTGCACGTAGTCTTGTACCAGCCTGAGATTCCGCAAAACACGGGCAATATTGGTCGAACGTGCGTTGCGTTGGGTGCAAAGCTATGGATTGTGCGGCCGATGGGTTTTCGCTTGGATGATACGCAACTGAAGCGAGCGGGTTTGGATTATTGGCAGCATCTCGATTGGGAGGCGGTCGATAACTGGGAGCAGCTGATCGCGACCATTCCGACTTCGCGATTCTGGTTGTTGACGAAGTTTGCGGAACGTTCGTATCACACGGCTTCGTTTGAGTATGGCGATGCGCTCGTGTTCGGACGCGAGACAAGCGGATTGCCGGACAAGTTGCGAGCAGACTATGCGGATCGACAACTGTCGATACCCATGCCCGGCCCGGTGCGTAGTCTGAACCTTGCAACCGCTGCGGGCATTGTGATGTATGCGGCTGCGCAGAAGCTTGGCTTGTTGAGCGTTGAATGAGCTTTCGGTGAGCGGCCGAGAAATTCAGGATGAGAAGCATGAAGTACTTTTTACTGGCACTTGGAAGTGTGTTGCTGTTGCTGTGGCTGAACGGTGGGGCGCAGTGCGTTGCAACTCAACCCGATGCAGATGATTTGACGTTACAGATGATGTGTCGTCAGGGTTTGACGGAAAGTGCGGTGCAGTACGCGACTGTGCAGCGGAAGCGAGTTGAAGAGAGTGATGATGAAGCTTATGCGCGGTGGACTCAGCGTTTGATCGAATGCGAGGCGCAGGCGGCTATTCGAAGCGTCGATGGTGCGGACGTGCATTGGCTGCGTTGTCGCGAGTTGGTGGATCGATTTAAGCTGGAGCGAGCGAGCGATCGAAGATTGCCTTGGATCGAGTGGCAAGCGGTGCGGTGCGAATTGTTGCTAGCGCAAGACTTGTTGGCGCGATGGCTAGCAGCGCCCGCGAATAAACCGCTACGCGATCAAGCCTTGGAGTTGGTAAGGCGAATTCTGGAAGATCTATCGGAGCTGGAGGACGACTTGAAAGTTCGTCAACCGTTGGCTGCGAAGCAGACGGCTGCGGACCCGAAGCAAGCGCCGGCCGAGCAGATCTCGCAATTGCGTTTGGATACGGTGCTGATGCGCTGCGAAGCGTTTCTCATTCGGGCTCGATTGTATGCAAGCGGTTCGCGTGATCGTGTAGCGGCGGCGACGAACGTGGAAGCGGAGGCGGGCGGGTTACTCGATCGTACTTCGAAGGATTGGGAGACACGGTCGAGTCTTGAAGTTGCACGCGCTGCGGCTTGGCTGGATCTCAGCCGGCAGGACGAAGCGATCACTCTGTTGCAGGCAGTTGTGCTGGGTGCTGGGAATACAGCGGACCGCGTGCGAGCTGCGGTGGTCGCCAGCGAGGCGTTGATCGCTGATGGTCAGGGGAGCCAAGCTCGCGCTTTCATCGATTTGCTGCGCGAGATTGAAAGTGGCCCGGAGTACGAGTTGGCCGAGATGCGGCTGTCGCTGAGCGAGTTGGCGAAGTTACCGACTGAAACGAAAGAGACTGAGATCACCAATTTATTGGCTCGTGCGAAGTCGGTTGGTGAGGGCTATGGCGACTACTGGAGAGCGCGTGTGGATTCGATTTTGACAAGTGCGGTATCGAGCGAAGATGTAAGTTCTAGTGCGGCGGTGGACTTGGTTGTTGCGGAGGTTCGACAGTTATTGGCTGCGGGCGACGAGTCGGCGGCAGTCGCCAAGTTGCTGGCTACTGCCCGCAACGAACTAGCGGCTGGACATGAGCAGAACGCGGTGCAGTTCGCAAACCAAGCTGCTGCGCTATTGCAGCAGCAAGAGAAGTGGCTGGAGGCGGCGAATGCGATCGAAGCGATTACGATCGAAGCGGCCGAAGTGAACGGAGCGGCAACGGGACATTTATCGGCCGCTTGGAATCTATCGCAGGCGTTGAGGGTTGATCCGCAAAACCAGCTACTGCGCGAACGCTACGTCAAAGTTCTGCGAGACCATATTCGCGTTTGGTGTGTGTCAGAAACGGGAGAGCAGGCGGTTCAATGGTTGCAGAGCTGGTTGGTGGCTTTGGGAAGGCAAGAGGAGTTATTGCCAGTCTTTCGGGAGCTGGCTGAACAACAAACTGCACCGGAGAAAGCCCGCGACGCGCTGTATGCTTGGCTGGGCATTTTGTTGATGGCAAAGGAACGGGCAGCGGAGTTGGATGCGTTTGAGCGTTCGTTGAGCGATGGGAAGCTGAAGCTGATTGAAGTCTCTGCGAGGGTCGCATTGCTGGTTGCTAAGTGTGTCCCTGAGTGGTCGGATGAGATCTTGGTGAAGCGTTTGCGAATGGACGCGGGCGAGTTGGTTGGGGCGGTCTCGGTTCCAACAGATCGGCAGTTGGTAGCAGCGGTCTATTTGATACTGGCGGCGCGGGCTGGCGACGAAGCGGTGGCACTCGGTACGGCGAGCGTCTGGAACTCGGCGGCTTTGAGGCAAGAGATGATCGAACCGATCGCTGCGGCGATCGTTGAGTCTGTCGATGCTTGGCCGACGAAAGAGGTGCCTGGATGGGCGAGCAAGGTTCGCTTTACCGACGAGCAGTTGCAGTCGCTTACGGCTAGTTCGCGGTCGACGCAGCAGGCGATCGGCTGGCGGTTGCATGGGTTGCAGTCGCGTGAGGCGAGCGCGGAGGCGATTGCAAAGTTGCGTGAGTTGGTAAAGCAGAATCCGAAACTGGGGTCGGTGCAGTTGCAGTTGGCTCATGTACTCGCCAAGTTCGATGCGGCGGGATTGAAGGAGTCGACGGAGATTGCGCGGCGGTTGGCTGCGAACAGTGCGGTGGCTAGCGACTTGAATTACGGGGCGCGCTGGCGGTTGATCCGTAATCAGCAGTTGGACGGTAAAGAGGTTGACGCTGAGCGCGCCGCGAAGCTGATGCTGGCTACGATTTCGCAGGAATCAGTTGGGTGGCGGGTGAGGTATGCGCGGTTGGTGGGCCGGTAAGATTTAGCGCAGAGGTGGGGAGGTGCGGGGACGCTGAGGGGACAGGTTATGCGTGAGAATGATGTTAGTAAGATCGTGCTGAATTCTGCCATCGAAGTGCATCGAACTTTGGGTGGACCGGGGCTGCTGGAAAGTGTTTACGAGGAGGCGCTGGGTTGGGAATTAACGCAGGCTGGGTTGAGCGTGCAACGGCAGCTTGAGGTTCCGATTCGCTACAAGGGCGTGTTACTCGGGACGCATCTGAAGCTCGATCTGCTGATTGATAAGCTTGTCATCGTCGAGTGCAAGGCAACTTCGAAGTACAACGATATTTTCGAAGCTCAGGTGCTTACTTAACTGCGATTGATGGACTTGCGACTTGGGCTGGTTGTTAACTTTGGTGAGCGGTTTGTGAAGGATGGGTATCATCGCGTTGTGAATGGGCTTTGAATGGGCCGGATGATTGAACTTACCAAAGATTGGAAAAGCTAGCGCAGAGATGGGGAGACGCGGCGACGCGGAGGAAGCACGGCGGAGTTGTGTTGGTGAAGCGCGAGTTGGGGTACTGTCGACGCTTCACCAGTTGTTTTTGAGGGGGCGGAATGGTCGGAAACGTTAGCGGGGACGCTGGGGGAGTTGTTGAGGCTGAGACTGTTTTGGTCGAGCGGGTTTCGCGCGTTTCGACTTGGACGGCTGAGGTGCGTTTGCGGTTTATGTTGATGGCGGCAGTCTCGCCATTGTTAACGGTGCGGCGCTTGCGGCAAGGCGGCGGAGATTTTTAGCGCAGAGGCGGGGAGGCGCGGGGACGCAGAGAGATAGATAAGGCATTAGGCACGAGGCGCTGCAGAGAGACGCGGGGTCGGGATGGGCGTCTTGATGAGCGGTTGCGTTATGTGATAAGTTGAAAATGTTATGAGAGAGAAACTGGACGTTGAGGGTAAACTTGCGTTGGAACATGGTGTTGAAGATGTTGGAACATGGTGTTCAAGATTTTGCGACTGCGCGAGTGTCACGAGTCTTGACTTGGACGACTGAGGTTCGTTGGCGGTATATGTTGATGGCGGCTGGGCTGCCGCTGGTGACTGGTGGGTTGCTGGTTTATTGGTTGTGGATGTTCTCAAGACAGTTGCCAACGTATGTCTTGGTTGGGGCGTTGTTCATCGTTTGGCTTAGTTTTTTGAGCGATGTATGCCTGGCATTGTGTTGTTATTCGCCGCGACTCGGCCGCAACTTTTGGGTTATAAGCGGATTGAAAATGGGCTTCGGCATTTGGGCGCCGCTGGCTTTTGTGCTGTTCTTTGCAACTGGATTGGCGTCTGTGTTTTCGGCCTTGTTTCTGGCAACTGGGATTTTTTTGCTTTGTAAAATCCTCGTTCCGTCGGGCGTTCGTGACAGGCGGTTTTCCATACGGCAGATCATGTGGTTGACGACTTGGATAGCCGTTGTGTTCGCGATCATTACTGCGATTACGCGGACACTGGGCGGTGGATGGTTGACGATCAACGGCACTGGGGCCGTACTGGCGGCTGGCACTCCCGGCGTCACATTGATGACGTTGGCTACGGTGCTCAATGACTTGGTTGAAGACATCGAGGCGGATAGGAAACGTGGCGAAAGGCAGATTGCTGAGGCAACTGCGGATGCGATGAACTAGTGGGAGTTTTTAGCGCGGAGGCGGAGAGGTGCGAGGACGCTAAGCGTAAAGCGTTGAAATTTCATTAGGGACTTGAGCGTATGGTTGATGGGATTCGCTTAAACCATAAATTAACACGCTCGTGGCCACGCTGGGCTTGGAAACGCGACGGGCTCAACGAATCGCTAAAATGCGGCTAAACTAGATCGCCTTGAAGGACGAGCGGAACTTGCGTTTAAGGCTGTAGCTGATGTTAGCGAAACGAGTCATTCCGTGTTTGGATGTGAATGGCGGGCGGGTGGTGAAGGGAACGAACTTTCTGAATCTGCGCGATGCGGGGGATCCGGTCGAGGTGGCGGCGCGGTACGAGCGCGAGGGAGCCGATGAGTTGGTTTTCTTGGACATTACGGCCAGTCACGAGCAGCGTGGGATTATGCTGGACGTGGTTCGCCGGACGGCTGAGCAGGTTTTCATGCCGCTGACCGTTGGCGGTGGAATTCGGACGCTCGACGATATTCGCGCCCTACTGCAGGCCGGTTGTGACAAAGTGTCGATCAACACAGCAGCCTGCAAAGACCCCGATTTTGTGGCGCGTGCCGCCGATCGTTTTGGCAGTCAATGCATCGTAGTGAACATCGATCCCAAGCGTGTACAGCGAGAAGGTAAAGAGGTATGGGAAGTTCATATTCATGGCGGCAGAACTCCCACCGGGCTCGAAGCGGTGGCGTGGGCACAGCGAATTGAACAGCTCGGAGCTGGAGAAATTGTGCTGACCAGCATGGATTGTGATGGCACCTGCGATGGCTACGATTTGGAAGTAACAGCGGCGGTTAGCAGTGCGGTGGGGATTCCGGTCGTTGCGAGCGGTGGTGCCGGTTGTCCCGCTCATTTGGCAGATGCAATTCAGTTTGGTAAAGCGGATGCGGCGCTAGCGGCAAGTATTTTTCACTTCGGACAGTATACAATAGGTGAGACGAAACGGGTGA
>JBGSJB010000663.1:0-11991 GCA_041742175.1 Pirellulaceae bacterium | reverse complement strand
GGTTTGAAGAGTGAGTTTCAAGTAGCGGCGGAGGGATTCGAACCCCCGACACGCGGATTATGATTCCGCTGCTCTAACCAACTGAGCTACGCCGCCGACTAAGGAAAACAAGGCTTTTTCGCGTGTTTCCGTTTGCTAGCTTTCGCCTTTGACGCCCGGTTTGACGCCCAGGCTATAGCGGGTATCATAAAGGGCGTCAAAAGTGACGCCCGATTCTTTGGGGGAATCAGGGCGTCAGTCATTACCTAAACCGTTCAAAGCGAGGTAACAACTGTGGCAAATTCTATCGGCAATTCATCGACTGACAAGCCAGCTAAACCGGATAAGCCGTATCCGGAATTTCCGCTCTATTCGCACAACTCGAAGCGATGGGCCAAGAAGATCAGAGGCCGAACTCACTTTTTCGGAAAGTGGGACGATTGGCAGGGTGCTCTAGAGCGTTATCAGTACGAAGTGAACTATCTTCAGCAGGGCAGGACGCCACCACCTAGGGATCAAATGGCGTTGACGGTTGGCGACTTGGTTAACCACATGCTCGAGCATCGTGAAACCAAAGTCGCTTCCGGTGAAATGGCAGCGAGGACCTACGCCGACTACAAGGCCACTGGCAAGCTGTTGATCGAAGCTTTCGGGCGTCACACATCGGTTGAGAGTTTAACGCCGCTCGACTTCATCAAGCTACGTAAGCAGTTATCAGAGCGTCTAGGGTTGGTTGCACTTGGAAACGAGATCGGGCGTTGCCGAGTGTTCTTTAACTTCGCAATCAAGAACGAGTTGATTGACCGCGCGGTTAAGTTCGGCGTGGGTTTTGAGAAGCCTAGTCGCAAGTCGTTGAAGCGTGAAAAGCACTCCAAAGCGGATAAGATTTTCACGGTCGAAGAACTGCGAACGCTCTATCATGCCGCCGATCAGCAGATGAAGGCTTTTATCCTGCTTGCGTTGAATGGTGGGCTTGGTAATGGCGACCTAGGGCAGCTCGAACGCAAGCACGTTCAAGACGGCTGGATCAGATACCCTAGACCCAAAACGCTAGTCGATCGACAGTTCCCATTGTGGAAGGAAACAAAGGCCGCGATTGCAGCGACACAGCAAACCAAGCAACCAGACTCGCCGCTAGTGTTTCTCACGAAGTACGGGCAACCATGGTACAAGGACTCGAAGAACTCGCCGCTTAGTGCTGAGTTTCGCAAGCTGTGCATCGACTGCGAATTGCACGTTGATGGGCGTGGGTTCTATTCGCTTCGACATCAGTTTAGAACCGTTGCTGATGGTTGCCGCGATCAGGTTGCAATCAATCACATCATGGGCCACAGCGACGACTCGATGGGAGCGACCTATCGTGAGTGGATAGAACCAGAGCGATTACAAGCCGTGGTTGACCATGTTTATGCGTGGGTCAAACCGATGTTTCGCAAGCCAGCGAAGAAAAAGGCAGGTGCGAAATGAACGACATAACTTTCGCGGAATTGCAGGAAGTAGCCGAATGGCTGGACGAATTGTACGTTCGACTTCAGGGAGCCGAACAAGTTTTTTCCATGAAGGTCGAGATTGATGCACTTAGAAAAGCAAACGTAGTCAGGGTTTCCGACTTTGATTATCGCGAAAGCTTGCAGAACGACCTAGAAAAAGCCGCTCAAATTGGAATAGCAGCACGCCGTCCGATGGAACATTGCGGTTGCTTACTTGAAGCGCTGAACGATGACGACATACCGAGGGAGTTTCTTCTGAAAGCAAGGTCAGAGATTAACAATCTTGCGGTGCTTATAAGGCAGGAGGCGATCGATTTAGATAGTTCGGAAGCACCGAAGCCAACACGAAAACAGCCTGAAAAGGAAGTGACCAAATATGTGCGCAAGAACATTCACAAGTACCGAAACGCAAAAGAGGCAGTAAGGGCATTCGTTGAGATAAAAGGGCTTCCGGAAACCAGAATCGACAAGTTGTATGGCGATTTGAATAACGACTTGCGGCACAAACCGTTGAAAAAGGGTAAGTGAAACGGGCGATTTGTTGTAACTTCAAAATTTACAAACTTACAAACCCTTGGACTAACCCAAGGGTTTTTTCATTGATGTTTGTAACTTTCTCGCTATCTAGCTTTCCGTCGCCACAATTCTATAGCGGGTAATAGGATTGTTTGCAGTGGTTCGAACAGAACAAATAACTGCAACGGAGCAATGGCAAATGGTTGATTCGCGTTACTACTCGCCACAGCAAGCCGCCGAGGTTCTCGGGACTGATGACGAGCAAATTCTTAGTTGGATTCACAGCGGCGAACTTCCTGCTGTGAACGTGGCAAAGTCACTTCAAGGCAAACGACCGCAATGGCGAATTGCTGAAGCCGACCTAGGCAAATTCTTAATTGGCCGCCGACATCCCGCAAGCACTCAGCCGACCGCTACGCACACAGCGAAGCGCAAAGCTCCAAAGCAGATTGTGTAGGTGGCGTGATGATCACCGCCGACGCAGTTCAAGCAATCATCGACGAAGTAGCTCGCAATGGTTTCAAACTGAAGCGAGCAAGCGAACTATCTCAGTAAACGACAGCAGCCGCGTGGCAAGCGCGGCTGAGTCTGAGTTTTCAATCGTCCAAAGCATCACCAAAGGACAGAACTATTGTGGCAACGAAGCCAAACAAAGTCAAAGCCTATCGCCAACATCGTCACAGGGCAGCGCCAGGGGAAATCGGTTCTCTCGCGCAAGAACTGGCGATTCTCGATGAAATCAGGGCGATGCAACTCGAATGCAAACGACCGCCGCAAGAGCTAGCGCGGTTGCACGTTGTTGTGCGTGCTCTCGTCACTGATTCCCCGATTCCAAGCAAGGAGCACCATTGTGGATTTTGAGCTAATTAAGCAATCGGCAGCGGGGAAGTGGTCTAGCATCATTCCAGCTTTAACGCCGCTAAGGGCTGAGGTTCTAACGCGTGGCAGTAAGGATCACCCTTGCCCGCTATGTAGTGGCACGTCGGTAATTTGGCCAGCGACGAACGCCGAGGAAAACGGGTCGATTACTTGCCGGAATTGCACCGACAATAAGCCAACTGGCGACGGCATAGCTACGGTTGCAAGGTTCGCAGGTTTGAGCCAGTTTGAAGCCGCAAAGGCAATTGCCAACTACCTTGGAATCAGCAGTGATTCGACTCCGGTGCAGACGGATGTAATCGAGCAAGTTTGCAAAGACAAACGAATGCCGCTCGATGCTTTCATGCAGTTTGAGCCGACTATTGTGAAGCGCGGCCGCAATCGAATGGATGTTGCACGCGTTCCAATTTACAACGAACTCGGCGAAAAGCATTCTTACTTTGATTTTCAGCCGGGACAAAAAGGTTGGTTCGCTCGCGGTTCAGGAATGTCGGGCCTATTTTTGCCGGGTAGACTTCCACAGCCAGGCGAAACGTGGTTACTTCCTGAAGGTGGAAAAGATACCGCAGCGTTGATTGGACTTGGTTACAACGCCGCTGGGCTTCCTAGTTCAACAATGCCCGACAAATTCGCAAGGTTGTTTGCTGGCTCACATTATCTTAGTTCCCGACCTAGACGTTACTGGACAAGATGGCGCACAGCTAACCGGTGGCCGACTTTTGGGAATCGCTGCGTCAGTTCGCGTTGCAAGGCTTCCGGGTGAAGTGCTTAGTAAGGGTGGCGACGATGTTCGCGATGTTCTCGCAAGGCAAAATGGCGAACAGCTTGTAAGACAAGCGATTGAATCAGCCGAGGCATGGAAGCCGCGCGAGGGCGACCACAACCCGAACGATGGCAGACCTGAAGTTCTAGTTACGCTTGCCTATGGTTGGGTCTGCGATCAAGTAACAAAGCATATTGGACAGTTAGGTTGGGATTCGCCTTGGATTCCGACAACCAAGTGCGAATCTCTCAAAGTTTATCAGCGTGGCGGTTCATTGGTGCAAGTGGTTGTTAGTGATGACGAACAGCAATTGCAAGGCGTTGACATTCCAGCCGGTACAGCTCGCATTCGACCTTTGCCGAACGGTCAGATTCCGTTGCGGATTGCGGACGCTTGCCAGCTACTTCAAGAGGTTGAAAAGGACGGCGAAATTGAGCGCGTTGCTGTTCCGCCGCAGAAATGGTTGGTTGATGGGATTGCTACTCGTGGCGACTGGGGGCGGTTGGTTCGTCGCTTATCGGGGGTGATAACCGCACCAACAATTCGACCTGATGGAACAGTAGT
The DNA here is from genome assembly GCA_041742175.1 of Pirellulaceae bacterium. Lineage (GTDB taxonomy): Bacteria > Planctomycetota > Planctomycetia > Pirellulales > Pirellulaceae > Aureliella. Next base: position 7,800 of record JBGSJB010000663.1, on the reverse strand, counting down.
TCAGTCTGAAGGTTACGACATAAAAACCGGGTTACTTTATCGTCCAGGTGCGAGTAAGTTTCCTGCAGTTACCGATAAGCCGACGGTGCCGGACGCACAAAGGGCAGCGGATGAACTACTTGAAGTTGTAAAGGACTTTCCATTCGTTGAAGATTCCGACCGCTCAGCATGGCTCACGTTGGTTCTATCGCTCATAGGTCGCTCTGCGATTTCCGGTTGCGTTCCGATGTTCGGACTTACAGCAAATTGCCGAGGGTCGGGTAAATCATTACTGGCAGATGCCGCAAGCATTATCGCCTTTGGCCGACATGCACCGCGCAAGACATATTCGCATGATGACGATGAACAACGCAAAGCGATTACGGCAACAGCTCTCGAAGCGTTGCCAAGTGTATTGCTGGACAATGTTGATTGCACACTGGGCGGTGCGTCACTTGATGCCGCGCTCACTGCAACGGTTTGGAGTGACCGAATTCTAGGTGCGAGCCGAACGACGGGCGAACTACCATTGCTAACCGTTTGGATGGCGACCGGGAACAATCTCCGGTTTGGTTCCGACCTTGCAAGGCGAGTGCTACCGATTCGCTTAGCCGCGATGCAAGAGAACCCAGAAGAGCGCACAGACTTCGAACATAGCGACTTGCTTTCGTGGGTTGCATCGAACCGTCCGCGATTGGCCGTTGCAGCGTTGACGCTCTTGCGTGCTTACTTCGTTGCCGGAAAGCCAGTTCAACCCGGGGGCGTGTGGGGTTCGTTCGAAGGTTGGTCAAGTGTGGTTCGTGGTGCGGTTGTTTGGGCTGGACTTGCAGATCCCCTTGCCACTCGTGAAACAGCGAAAGCGGACGACCAAAGCGGCGCAATTGTCAGGGGGTTAATCGGTGGCTTACTTGAAGTTGATGAGACCGGCGAAGGACTCACAGCACGCGAAATTGCTAAGCGGTTAAACGACGCTGAGGCCGACAACTTCCCGACGCTACGCGAGGTTGTAGCGGAAGTCGCAACGGTTCGTGGCGTGGTCGATGCAAAGCGTCTTGGCTACCAACTGCGAAAGTTCCGCGGTCGAATCGCAAATAACTGGCAAATTGCCGGTGAAGCTGGGCATGGTGGGCTAATTAGGTGGAAAGCGAAACCGGTCAACGGTTGGGTTGGGATGGTGGGCATGGTGGGGATGCGCCAACCGGAACTCCAGGCGAAACGTGTGTGTCGCATTCATACGCACATGCGACACACATATATAGCACTGGGCAGTCGGGGGAAACATGCCAACCATCGCAACCATCCCAACCACAGGCGACTCTAAAACCGATTCGCTGTGAGTGCGGTTCGAACATGGTTCCCGCTGAGGTTGAAATAGCGGGTTGGCGAAACTGGGATTGTCCGAACTGCAAAGCAATCAAGCCAGTTTGCGAGGTGGCCAAGTGAAGCTACCAGCGACTTTGAAACCCGAAAACGTGACAGCGTTGATAGATACGCGCGAGCAACAGTTGCTCGACTTATCTCCGTTGCGAACCGAGCAAGCGACGTTGCCTACTGGTGACTACTCACTGAAGGGACTCGAACATGTTGTCGCAATCGAAAGGAAATCACTCGATGACCTTTTAGGCGTGGTGGGAAGGGACAGACCGCGATTCGACAGGGAAGTGCAAAGGTTGCTGGCCTACCCGAGCACCTCCCAAGGCGGCACCATCGGCCTCAGTCGAGTAACGTTCATTTGGGCAGGCGTCAATTACATTGCCATTCCTTGTGTGTGCTTGTGTGTTCTTCAAAGATCGAATTAGCGGGCCTCGGCGTGATGTTTAGTGCTCCGGTCGATGTTCAGTTTTCAGAGTTCGATATTGTGCAGCCGGATTTGGTCTTTGTGCTGAATGGGAACCTTTGAAAGGTCACGCTTTGGGGATAAGAGCGTGGAGCTGCATTGGCGTTGCACTGGTCGAGAGTTCGAGCGGTACAGCGATCGCAGGCTCCGACTAATGATGCCTAAAAAACCCGCTGCTGCGCCGACAGCGCACGTGTCGAAGAGATCGGCTGGGCTGCTAGGCAGTTTCAAACCAGCGATTCAATCATACCAGCCGCATTGCGTTATTTTTGCCCTGCCGGAGCATCTATTAGAACTATCACTTCAATCATTCCGCGAACTTCGCCTATATTCCACAACTTGCCATTCCAAAAAGGGAGATTTTTACCAGTAGCATTGTGACAAGCTACGCACCCCTCTTCCATTCTGATTAACTTGACATAACGACCGAATCGACCTTGCAGCTTTCCGTACTGGTAGTTGGAATTCCAGTACTCGTCTTTTTCAGTTTCAGTTTCTGTTAGTGTCTTCAGAAGTTCGCTCCGCTCCTGATCTCCCGCTTCCTTCTTCGCATTAGGCTTTTTGAAGGGATAGTCGCTGTATACCTCGATTTGATGCCGACTTCCATTTCCGAACTTATAGTGTTCGTTAGCGGATCTGATATAATTAAATGGAACAGGAATTCCCTTTCCATTAGCAACTGGGTAAACCCAGCCTTCATCCGGATCATTGCGAACCGACGCTACTAAGTTTGCGGAGCCCATCACCGGTTCTACAACGGATGCAATATAATGTCCTAGCAGGTCCCGCATTCCTTTTGCAATCGATTCGGCCTCCTTCTTTGCGACTTCTTCATTCAGCGAAGCATTACTATGATTAGAGTCGACTTTTTCGTTCGGCGAAACGTTACTACGAACAAGAAATGCGATTGCTGGTACCATCAACATTAGAAGAGCAGTGCTCCAGATAGCGATTCCTATCAAACGTTTCTGCTTGACTGTCAAGACTGAATCTTCTGCATAGCTGGACGAATGCGCTGCAATACTATCGCCTCGGAGGTAGAGGTTAACGTCCTTCGCGACATCAAACACGAGCGCGCGGCCAGCATGGAGCAACTGCTTCAAATGTCTAACCAATCCTTCGCGACCGAATAACTGAGAGGTTTTCTCGCGCACCAACCCAATGATCCTGGAAACAGTTAACTCGTGAGAATCTCCACTCGAATCAAAGGTTAGCGGCTTTCCGCTTCGACGTGCACGCGGGATTCGTTTGCCAAGTTGCCGAGGCTCAACTCCGGCAACTTGGTCAAGGAAGTCCTTTAGTGATTCGTAGTCCGGTTCAGAAGTTAGCGTATAGCGAGTCGCGGCGCGTAGCGGATCTGGAATAAACCGCTGGTCGGCTGGATCGAATAGAACTGGGACGAACCTGATCGTTCTGCTTTTCTCATCGTAAATTTCCGTAGTGATAAGCATTCCTTCCCAGTCTACACCAAACCCTTGATCCTGAACTTCGTGACCTCGAAATCGCTTGTAATAGGTTTCGGTGCAAATAACTAAAACGAAGTTTGCTTCGTCCAATCGATCAAGCATCCACCGCGGCCAACCTTCCAGCGGCGTTCCGTTGACATACCGATCCAGGCGAGTGTCATAGCCGTCGTCACGCAATCGCTCTGATAACGCTAAAACACGTTCACGATGCGGCTCGGAGTCGTGGCTGTAACTGATGAATAGGACCATTAAGAGAAACCTCGAAGTTCGCTTAAAGAAAGTGAGCCGAATTCACTAGGTTTTAGAAGCGGGCGTTGCGACGCTACATCTTACAGAATATACAAGTGCTTTCCAGCGCGCGAGGTCTCGAATTGCACAGTAGTAAGAGTTTGGGCGATGAGAAGGTCTGAACAGCAGTGGTTGTGCTCGAGTCGGATGCGGCACGCCGGTGAATATGCACCAAAAGATACGAGCGGCTAGAAACGAGATACCCAAGAATCAACTTTTAAGTTGCCGTGGGGCGTCTGTAGCCGCCACGCAAAGTTCCTGCGGTCCCAATGGTACGAGTGTATTTGGTCTGATTTCTTCTCGATTGCAGAACGATTGGATCGCCATCTTTAACGAGGATCGCTTCATGCCTGTCAAACGACGGCTGTTCCATCGGCTTGCTTAGATGTTGGCAGAATTGTGAGACTGGACAGGCAATGTAACTAGCTAGGGTGTTGCTCGTGGGCAAAGAAAGTTCGAAAGTACCAGGTAAATCGACCGCTGAAGGCGTCAACACGGAGCGATCGAAGCCCGCGAACCGGCCGCGCGGTAGCAGCCGACGGCGCGGGTGTCGTGGCGAGCTCTACTCTGAAAGAGTATTGTCTTATAGCCCCGGGGTTGCGTGCGGCGGTGAGCTACCCGGGGAATTGAACGCAGTGTGGGTTTACCTCAAAGAGGTTTCGTCACATTCATGTTATGACGGAACCCCGGTGGGGTAAAATTGTGTTATCGCGCAGTGCTCCCAGGGTAGCTCGCCTACGCTCGCAACCCTGGGCTACAAAGCGGAGCCCCGTTGGGGCACACCGAAAACCCGCCGACAGCGCATCAAGTTCCCTCAGCATGCGTTCAATCCACCAGCCTGTGTTCGATCCACAGCGTGTGTTCGATCCACAGTTAGGGTCGCCGATACCCGAGCACCTCCCAAGGCGGCACCATCGGCCTCAGTCGATTAACGTTCATTTAGGCAGGCGTCAATTACATTGCCTGTCCTTGTGTGTTGCTTACATTGCCTGTCCTTGTGTGTTGCTTGTGTGTGCTTGTCGGGCAAAGCGAACGGGCGGCCTTGTGTCATGCCCAACAGCTATGTTGGCTATTACCTCTGTATAAGCCACCAATGCGCATCCTGGTCACACAATCTAGTTGACTCGTAGTTCTGCAGTCTTTAGCATACTTCTTTTAGGCTTCCTTCTGAATTGTTGCTTGAATGAAAGGATGGACTAATGGCTTACTTACAAGTAAGGTCTAGAGGTTTCACGTTGGTGGAGTTGCTTGTAGTTATTGCGATCATTGGGATTCTGGTGGGTTTGCTGTTGCCTGCAGTTCAAGCGGCCCGCGAGGCGGCTCGGCGTATGCAGTGCAGCAACAATCTCAAGCAGATTGGGTTGGCGATCCACAACTATGAAGGCACGACTAAGCGGATTCCGCCTGGTTCGGCTTTTTACGGTGGCGCTTATGTCGCGGCGGCGCCTGCGCCGTTTCAACGGTTTGCAGGTGCCCTGGGCGATCGAACGCACTTGCTCGCACGTATTCTTCCCTATGTCGAGCAAACAGCTTTGTACAATTTGCTTGAGGGTGATAGGTTTCCGACCAATGATGCGCGAACACCGCCGACCCCTGGTCTGCCGAACGGTGAACTGATTCGTGGGATTGTCATTCCGACTTACATTTGTCCGTCGGATTCCAACCCTGGTTTTACGGGAACCGTCAACGGCATTGCGAACTCGCGGGTACAGCCAGCGAACTATCATTTCAGCATGGGTCCGACCAACGCGATTTCGAATAACTCAGCGTGCTCTTGCCCGATATCAGCTACATTTGCAGCGCGAAGCTTGGCTGGCACGAACGTTTCCAATCCCGCTGGTCCGTTCACTCGTCAGGGCGCGGTTCGTCCGACAGAATCCGGTGCCAATGTTGGCTATTGCGGCAAGTTCAGTGATGTGACTGACGGATTGTCGAATACGATTTTCATGGGCGAAGCGATCGCTGATTGGTCGGGACACGTGCGCAACGGCTGGAGTCATGCGAACCAATGGGGCAAATTCACTCAGATTCCAATCAACTGGGATACACGTTTCGTCGACGCAGCATCAGCCATCGCGGCTGGCAGGACCGGCTGCGAAGCTCGTTGCAATTGGAACACGGCTGAAGGCTTCAAGTCGCGTCATGCTGGCGGTGCACAGATGTTGATGGGCGACGGTTCTGTGACGTTCATGTCACAGACAATCGATTTGCTTCTCTACAATCGTCTTGGTTCGAAATCTGAAGGCACCGTCGCTAGTTTGGAGAATTAGGACTTATGAATCTATTGAAGTTCGTCGTCGTGCTCGCTCCATTGCTGCTGATCTCAGGGTGTGGCGAGGACGACCAGAAGGTCAGAATAAAGGGTATCGTCTTCAGTGACGACAAACCTCTAGAGGGGGCGAGCATCGCTTTCGTTGGTAATGGTGGAGGCACGATCAGTTCGGCCACTAGCAACGACAAGGGTGAGTTTTCGATGCGTGCGTCACCGGGGAAGAACAAAGTGGCGGTCAGCAAAATTGACTTATCGAGCGCTCCGCCACCGGATCCTAATGCTGATCAGTCGATGCCCACTGAGGCTGAGTACGCGAAGATGATGAAAAGCGCGCCGAAGCCATTGGTTGCGGAGCGTTTCACCGACCCAGACAAGTCGGGGATTGTTATTGACGTGTCGGAGGGAATGGACGTGATCGACATCAACGTCACATCAAAGTAACGAAGTGTTTTAGTCCTCTTCAAGAACCTTGGTTTGCCGTGAGCAGATCAAGGTTTTTTTATGAACTTAACTTAGATGAGTCAATGAATCAATATGGAAGTAGAACACGTTGCAAGCAGTGTAGAAGCAAGCAGTCTGGAACGAATGGAGAGCGCCGTCAACGAACCTTCCACGGCGTGGTCGCCGGCGCTTTCGTTGAGCGTCTTGGTTTGTGTTGTTGGCAGTTTGTTAGGGATGGCGATCGTACACGGCATCGAGCCATTGTTTGCATATGCCGATTTACCGGAGTTGGGCATCGCGCCGAAGCCGGAATTGGTCCAGCAGCATTTGGCGGCGACTTACGCTTTTTGGTCGAAGAATTTTGCGGTTGATTTTGCGATCATCGGATTGTGTTTGGGGGCAGCGCTCGGCTGCGTTGCTGATCGGCCGCGGCGAGCGACATCGATTGTGTGGGGAGCGATCTCGGGGGCGATTGGTGGCGCGGTTGCGAGTTATATCGTTGGCAGGTTCATCGCCGAAGCGATTATTCAGAGCGCAGATCAGTCGTTGGTGCAGAGTGCGATTTTTCACTTTGCAGTGTGGAGCGCGATGCTTGCTCCAGCCCTTGGCGTGATCGGTTACTTACATCGCGGCATTGCGGCTTCACCCAGTTTTGCGCTCGGTGGCGTCGGGCTCTGCGTGTTGGTGGCTGTGGTACACAACTTGGTATTCTCAGTCGTTTTTTCGCAAGCGAATTTGCTGATGATCTTGCCTGCTTCGCTTACCGAGAGAATCGATTGGGCCGTAGTTTGTGCTTCCGTTGTCGGGCTCGGGTTAAGTCTCGCTTCGCGGCCGACAAGCGCGGTCGGTGCTTAGTGGTGAATGGGTTTGGGTTGCAATTCGCTGACTGTTCATCGAAGATGATGAGTGAGAGTTTGGGAGGACCGCAGTCGACTTGGCGATAGATTTTAGGATTTCGAATCATGAGCACCATTGTGCATAGCACTTCGAAGCTGACCTATGCGGACTATGCAACGATACCAGCCGACGGGCTACGGCATGAAATCATTGACGGAGTCCATTTTGTGAACGCGGCACCGAGCACTGTGCATCAACATGTTTCGAAGCGGTTGCAGTATCAGCTCTATACAAAGATCGAATTAGCGGGCCTCGGAGTGATGTTTAGTGCTCCGGTCGATGTTCAGTTTTCGGAGTTCGATGTTGTTCAGCCGGATTTGGTCGTTGTGTTGAATGAGAACGTTAGGAAAATCACGCCAACGAAGATCAAGGTAGCGCCGCATTTGGTGGTCGAAATTTTGTCGCCATCGACGAGCGACTATGACCGTACACACAAGAAAAATCTGTATGAGAAGTTTGGTGTGCAAGAGTATTGGTTGGTTGATCCGTTTGAGCAAAGCGTCGAGCAGTGGGTGTTAGCAGATGGCAAGCTTGAGCTCGCGCCGGTAGCGGACCCGTTGGTGCTGTCGATCGCGCGGGATGTGCGGATCGCGAAGGATTCGATTTGGTGAGGGCAAGTG
>JBGSJB010000662.1:0-5292 GCA_041742175.1 Pirellulaceae bacterium | reverse complement strand
ATTGTATTGCCTTCTTCTCGGCCGATCGTCATTGGCGTTTTCAGTTCGCGAAAAACTCGTCCTCGATCCGCCCCAGAAATTACTCGTAATGTCAACTTATGCATCGAGTTCTAAATCCTGTAGCTTGCACAGCGTAGGGGGCAAATGAGCGTCGAACGAGCTTGCGATTGGGCGGGTGGTCAAGGCGATAGTTGTCGTGGTCATTACCCAGCGTTCCAGTTCCCGCTCAATGACTAGACTTACATTGTGAAACAAAGCGAAGTGAATCGCAACAGCTTCCGATTGAACTCTGCCGAACTCTTCGCCAATTCGGGCTACCTCAGCTACAACTCAGCGTCCGTCTTTCAAGCGATCCCCCAAGAACCGATCCAGTTCAGGGATGTCGTAAATCCGCTGCGCCGTCTTCGCGACGTCGTACTCGACTCGACGGAAAGTTACAAACGGCTCTTCGAGAATCACGTAGCAACTGCGCCAGTCGCCGTCGCGAGGTTGACCAACGGACCCGACATTGATCATGACTTTGTCGTCGGTCAATCGATACCGATAGCTGATTTCGTCCGGACGCAGAAACTTCATCTCTGACGTGAAAACGCCAGGCACATGCGTGTGTCCCTGGAAGCATGTTTTCTGAATCATCGAAAACAGTTTTTCCATTTTGCGTCGGTTATAGACGTCCTCAGGAAAAACATACTCGTTGATCGGGTTTCGAACAGAACCATGCACAAACATGATCTGCCCTTCGCGGCGAGTTCGTGGCAGATGAGCCAAGAACTCCAAACGGCGAAAGCAGTTCTCCGAAGTATCGCCGGCTTCCATCTGCTGACGCGTCCATAGAATCGCTTGTTCGGCAGCGTTACTAAAGCCCTCGGGATCAAACAAAGCCGCCAAGTCGTGATTGCCCAAGATGCAAGCGTCGAAGCCGATAACCACATCAAGACAGGCTTGCGGATCGGGACCGTAACCGATGATGTCACCCAAGCAGATAATCTGCTCGCACTCCTGCTGCTTGATGTCCGCCAGCACACTCTGCAAAGCTTCCAAGTTTCCATGTATGTCGCTTACTATTGCCCGTCGCACCAATCGGCTCCACTTCAGTAAGGCGGCGGAAGGTCCCGCAAATTTTAAATGAGTTTTGAAGTCCGGCCGACAAAATGCATGGGATCCAGCGAAACAACTTCGCGCCGCTAACGGCCACTGCGAAGCCGGTCACCCAACATGTTGTCGATGTCGGGAATTTCATAGATCTTCTTTACTGTCGCCTCGATATCGTACTCAACGCGTCGAAATTCGAGATCGTTTTTTTTCTCATCCATGATCACATAGCAGGCGCGGCGGTCTTCGTCCCGCGGTTGGCCTACCGAACCAACATTGATCATCAGTTTCTCGCCACTCTCAATGCGAAAGTGATAGTCACAATCGTCCGGAGTGATGAACTCTGCTTCTTGAGTGAACACGCCGGGCATGTGCGTGTGACCTTGGAAACACAGCGAAGTGACACGATCAAACAACAACTTCAATCGGCCCGCATCGTACACAGCTTCTGGAAAGACATACTCGTTCGTCGTGTCGCGCGGCGAACCGTGGACATACATAATGTCAGCTTCGCGATGCGCCTTAGGCAACTCACTTAGAAAATCCCAACGCCGGTTGATTCCAGAGGGGCCGCCGGGTCCGCGGTCAAGTTCGTCGCGGGTCCAGTAAATAGCCCGCAAAGCAACCGGGTTGAAAGAGTCAGGATCAAACAGCGCAGCTTGATCGTGGTTGCCCAAAATCGTAAACTCGCACTTGTGAATAACCAAATCGAGGCACTCGCAAGGGTTCGGGCCGTAGCCTACCACGTCACCCAAGCAGATAATGCGATCCACCTTCTGTTCGCGAATATCAGCCAAGACGGCGGTCAAAGCTTCCAAGTTTCCGTGAATGTCGCTAATCAATGCTTGCCGCACAGGGACCTCTCCGCCACTTCTAATTCCACGATGTTTGCAACCTACAACGCTCTCACCATCCGAGCTATTTTCTGGATGTTGGAGTTTCTACCTGCGATAGGTTACAACTACTGAGGGCTTGGGGAATTTCGCCCAAAAGCAATTTCGTCGCTTTACTGTTAAATCTTCCCACGAATTTGAGATTGTAGCTTATTCATGACGAATCTGGCCATCGAATGCTCGGGAACGTCAGGAAGTGTGGCACTATTCGATGGTGATCTCTGTATCGCGTATACAGATTTGGACCCCAAGATCGGCAGTGTCAAAACACTAGCCGGTGCAATCGAATCGATTTTCCGGTCACACAACAAACCGAAATACCTCTCCGTGACCAACGGACCAGGTTCCTTTACAGGGCTCCGTGTTGGTTTGACCACCGCAAAAATGCTCGCGCTGGCTTGGAACATTCCGGTTGTTCGGGTGGATACGTTGCAAGCGACCGCCCTTCGCGCCTACGGAGCCGTTCGCAGCGAGCGCGACTCTAGCGGGTTGGAAGACACACTGTTTGTTTCAGTGATCAACGCGTACCGCAGCCAAGTTTTTGCAAACGCAGTCCAGTTTGACGAGTTCGGGGAGCTCGTCGTAGTGGCGGAATCGACCGTGCTGGACGCGCAGTTGTGGGTGCACGACCCGCTCGGCAGTTTGGGCGTTGTGACTGAAAGTTCCCGACATGTCAGCATGTGGATCTCCGGACCAGGTCTTAGCAGCGTCGAATTGCCAGAACCGCACACCTCGGTAGCAACTCCAGACCTCTGGCAGCCGACGGCGCTAGAAGTTGGTGTTTTGGGAAACAGGGCCATGGCCGCAGGGAACTCAACGTCAGCTTCGCTGCTTCAGCCGAATTATATTCGCGCAAGCGCGGCCGAAGAAAAACGACCGCAGCTGAAGGGCTGAGCCGGGCGGCCAGCGGCCCGCTCCTGACGCTTGCGAGCACCGCTACTTTCTGGGAAACTCTGATGCTTTCTGGGAATCTCTGGAAAAATAGCCGCTCAAACCGGACCTCGCGCGTAACGTTCCACCAGCTACGAAACCAACTCCATGGAAGAAGTTCCCTTTGACGACCGACGCGTCCCGAAAGCTGAAATTGATTGGGAGCGCTCGTTCTGGTGGTGGTACCCGCTCACTCGAGCCCTGCATCCAGCCATCCGCATGTCTTCGCTCGGTGTCAGTCTGCTGGCCATCGTCGTTGTAAGTTTGGGATGGCGTTTGGGCATCTGGCTTTTCCATCCCGATGTTCCCGAGATTTTTAGCCCTCTGGGCACGCAGGTTGGTTTGTTCGATTCTCACGTGGCCGTTTGGCAAGGTACGCTGTTGCACATACTAGCGGCAATTCTGCAGCCAACCGGCGTCAAAGGATTCGCCTTCTGGACGTTTGAGATCTTTTGGGCCTCGCTGACTGTTTCGCTATTCGGCGGCGTGCTTGCGCGAAGGGCTATGATTGAATTGGGCCAACGCACCGTGGCACCCTGGTTTCATTCGATTCAGTTAGTCGCAAAGCGTTGGCAAAGCTATCTGTGGTCCGCCGGGATGAACTTGGTTGGCATCGGCGCACTCCTTATCTTTCCAGTCGTGTTGGGGCTGATCAGCAGACTCGGATCTCCCGGAGCGATCGTCGGCGGCGCTTTGCTGATTCTGTTCTTCCCGATAGCGTTCGGGATCGGTCGCTTCGTTCTGAGCCTGACGGTGTGCTTTCCGCTAAGCGTCTGCGCGATTGGTGCGGAGAAAAAAGCGGATGCGTTCGAAGGCTTCAGTCGCTCGAACGCCTATTTCTTCCAGCGTCCAGTGATTGCTTTCCTGTTCGCGGCAGGCCTGTTCGCGGCTGGATACGTTGGCGAACAGTTAGTGTCTTGGACTCTCAACGCGGGTTGGTCGCTGGTTCGTAACAGTTACCTTTACAGCGGCGGGATGACCCAACCAGCGGCCGCGAGGTTCGTTTCGGCAGGCAATTGGTTGGCACAGTCGCTGATCGCCGCCTTCTGGTTCAGCTACTTCTGGTCCGCCAGCGGCGCACTGTACTTGCTCTTGCGTCGTAGCGTCGACCATACAGAACTGAGCGAAATCGACTTGGATGAACAAGCCGCAGTTCAAGAGCTACCGGAAATTCCACCCGCCCCGGCAACTGAATCTGCACCTGAAAAACCTGCGGTAGATTAGCAGACAGACGAGCTAACCGCATAGCCATTTGTCGCATAACCGTGTGCAAGCCGAGCGACCTCTTTTAACGCGCCCGTCAGGCCGCGTCCGCTCGCGCCCACATGCGCTTTGCTCCAAATAAACACGTGCGTTCTACTCCGAGGGAGTTGCGCCTTACAGCCCAGGGTTGCGAGCGGAGCGAGCTACCCTGGGCTCAATGCTGGCTGCACCGCCTATCAACCTATGGCGCAATCCATTTTTCATCGCATCAAACGCGGCCGGTTACGCCTCTGCGCCTGGTACACCGATTCGCGGCATCGACTCGATGGCTTTGTCGATCAGCCCATAAGCGACACCTTCATCGGCTGACATAAAGCGGTCACGGTCCGTGTCGGCTTCGATTTGCGAGAGCGTTTGGCCAGTGTGCTTGAGCAAAATCTCGTTCAGCTTCTGCTTGATACGCTTGAACTCTTTGAAGTGAATCGAAATCTCTTCAGCGGTTCCTTGCATTCCAGCCAGCGGTTGGTGGATCATGATCCGCGCGTTAGGCAATGCAAATCGCTTGCCTTTCGCGCCGGCGCAAAGCAGCACCGCGCCCATCGAAGCCGCTTGACCGATGCAGTAAGTCGCAACGTCGCACGAAACGAATTGCATCGTATCATAGATCGCTAGCCCAGCGCTAACGCTGCCACCGGGCGAGTTGATATACAGGTGGATATCCGCTTTGGGATCATCTGATTGCAAGAATAACATCTGAGCAACCAGCGCATTGGCGACTTCATCGTCAACTTGCGAACCCAGAAAAATGATGCGGTCTTTGAGCAGCCGACTGTAAATGTCGTAGACGCGTTCTTCGCGACCGCTCTTCTCAATAACATACGGGATCATTGGCATAGTGGTATTTCAACTCCGGACTTTAATTGGATGTGTTTGTATGCGTCGGACAGGTCGGTTCGCTTACGCCTTCTCTTCGACTTCGACAGGCGTCTTCGCGAGGATCTCATCCACCAAGCCATATTCCTTGGCCGCATCCGCAGTTAGGAAGAAGTCGCGGTCGGAGTCCTTTGCAATCTGTTCGATCGGTTTGCCAGTGTGCGTCGACAGGATTCCGTTTAGCAAATCACGGTATCGCAAAATTTCGGTCGCTTGGATTTCAATGTCAGAAATTTGACCT
>JBGSJB010000661.1:0-23902 GCA_041742175.1 Pirellulaceae bacterium | reverse complement strand
CGGACTCAAACATGTGATGGATCGCTGCGAACTAGTCGCTAAGTCGGATGTTCCAGTACTGATCTTAGGCGAAACCGGAACCGGCAAAGAAGTCGTCTCGCGCGCCATTCACACGCGCTCGAAGCGCAGCCACGGTCCGTTTATTCGAGTGAACTGTGGCGCGATTCCAGCCGAGTTGATCGACTCGCAGTTGTTTGGACACGAAAAAGGTAGCTTCACCGGCGCAGCCGATCAGCATCAAGGCTGGTTCGAACGCGCCGACGGCGGCACGCTGTTTCTCGACGAGATCGGTGAATTGCCCCTTGCCGCCCAAGTTCGTTTGCTACGCGTCCTACAAGACCATCAAGTCGAGCGTGTCGGCGGCAAGCAGCCTATTCATGTGGATGTTCGAATCGTCGCTGCCACACATCGCGATCTCGCGACGATGGTTAAACAAAGGAATTTTCGCGAAGACCTCTGGTATCGCATCAACGTGTTTCCCATTTTGCTGCCTCGTTTGCGAGAGAGGATTGAGGACATTCCTGCACTGGTAAAACACTTTTCGATGCGCGCCGCCGTTCGCTTTGGTTTGCCTCCCGTTGACGCGTCGCCCGCCGACCTGCGCTTGCTGGCTAGTTACTCGTGGCCAGGCAACATCCGTGAACTCGGCGCAGTGATCGATCGAGCTGCAATCTTAGGTAACGGCCGCACTTTGGAAGTTGCCACCGCGCTCGGGCTCAGTCAACCGCTACCCAATCAGACGTTTGAATCACCGAGTCCTAACGAGCCGACGTTTTACGAAGTTGTTCCCGAGACGCCCGTCGCCTCTGCCAAACTGAGTAGCGTCAACGCTCAAACGGAGATCGCGACCTTGGACAGCGCCATGCGCGAGCACATCGAACGAGCGCTTGCAGCTAGCGGTGGGCAGATTGAAGGGAAGTCCGGAACCGCCGCACTGCTTGGCATTAACCCGCACACCCTCCGCGCCCGCATGCGAAAGCTCCGCATCGACTGGTCCGCCTTTCGTCAATAGTGCGGTTCGACAACGCTATCAAATCGAAGACGCCAAATTTTTCGGATTTATTGAGCTTAGCCGAGTATTCCGATAAAGACGTCCGTAGCGTCGATCCGACCTAAACCTGGATACAGCACCCTTAGTGCTTTCATGCCCGATCTTCTGCTTCAGCAGGAGATCGGGAACAGTTGGCTGACCGGAGAACCGGAGGTCGGATAAAAACGATACACCGAGGTACGCATGCTGGTCCAAGTCAACTGCTGGGAGTTCCAAACCGCGCGAGCATCGCTTACTGCGCCACGGCATTTGAGCTTTAAACTCTTCACCGTTGCGATCCTGCTGGTTACTAGCGCGAGCGATCTCGGAGCTCAAGAGACGTCAATCGAGGCATACCCTAACCTTACAAGTCCATTCGTTGCTCAAGTCCCGCACGAAGCGCCTTCTTCGCACCACTTGCCATTACAGGTCGCTTACAAAACAGCACTTGACGACGATGAAAATCCTGAGATTGACGACAACAACGCAGGCCTTGCGAAGCGCGTGGCGGCATTAGAGAAAGCGCTAGAGGAATCTAAGCAAGAGATAGCAAAACGTGCCAAGAAGGAAGCCGACGACAAAGAAAAAGCCGCGAAGGACAAAGCCGAGACAGAACGAAAGAAGATCGACTGGGTGGACGTCTCAGATGAGAAGTGGACCGTCAAGCTAGGTGGTCATATACAAATGGACTATATAACCTGGGTCAACGCCGCCCCCGCTATTCCCAATACGCAAAGTTACTTTAACTATCGCCGACTTCGTCTCGTTGCAGACGGCAACGGGTACGGGCAATTCGATTTCCGATTGCAGATGACGCTTGAACCCGGACAGGGTTCCGATGACAACGAGTTTGCTTCGCCTGACGTCAAAGATGCCTACTTTTCTATGAACGAAATCCCGATGCTGGGACGTTTTCGCATCGGCAATTTCTTCGTTCCCTTTAGCTTGGAACAGGTCACCAACGATACCAACAACATTTTCAACGAGCGTTCCATCCCCACGCAGGGCGTCTTTGCCGCTGACCGCGAAGTTGGAGTTGCGTTTTATAATTGCACTGCCGACCAAAACGTCACTTGGACAGGCGGGCTATTTTTTGACGATATCAACGACACTTTTAAGACTCGCTTCGACGACAACCAAGGCACTCGCTTAAGCGGCCGTCTCACTTGGCTTCCCTATTACGATGAACCATCGAATGGACGCTATTTGATTCACACAGGGCTTGGTGTCCTTCACACGGAAGATCATGACAACAGCGTTCGCTTTCGTGCTCGCCCTCAAGTCCAGCGAGGCCCCGTGCTGATCGATAGCGGCAATCTTGCCGCCGACTCGTTCACTACCGGGAATGCGGAGTTGGCTATCGTTTACGGACCGATCACCCTCCAGAATGAAGCGTTTCTCTCAAACGTGAGCTTGCTTACAGGGGAATCGACACACGTTGGTGGTGCCTATTCCCACGTCAGCTACTTTCTAACCGGTGAGAATCGTATCTTTGAACGCTTCGGTCAGCATGGCGCTCAGTTTGGTAGGAACAAGCCCTATACGAACTTCTTCGCAGTGCCGGGAGGTATCGGCAGTGGTGCTTGGGAAGCGAAAGCACGTTGGTCGTATCTGGACCTGAGCAACGTCGATGATGGCCAGTACAACGATTTGACCGTTGGCTTCAATTGGTACTGGTCCGATCGCACTCGAATCATGTTTGATTGGATCCATCCCGTCACTAGCAGTCAGACGGTGTTCGGTACGACGGAATCCGACTTGTTTGCGATGAGATTTGATGTGAACTGGTAATGAGAGTCGCGAAGGTTCTTTCTCGGTCACCGCCAATACAACTTAGGAAACCCTCACATGCTGCACTCGTTCCACTACAGATTAGTGCTGGCCGTTTCGTCGATTATCTTATTGGCACATCAGGCTTCCGCGCAATGTTGTCATCACTGCGGATTGACCAAGACATGCACGAAGGTCTGCCGACTAGTCGTTGAAGAAAAGTCTGTCGACGTGGTCTGCTGGGGATGCGAGCGCGAGGACTTTTGTGTTCCCGGTCCAAGCACACCCAAGTGTTCGAAATGCAGTTGTGTTGAATGCGATTGCTCGGCAGGTCTTAATAAAAAAGTACTTTCGAAGCCGAAGAAGTTTTTCTGGACGGAGTGGCTGCCAGGTACTGCCACGCTACGCACCAAGAAGAAGCTCATGAAACGCACAACTACAAAAAAGATCCCTTCTCACAAATGGGTAGTTGAAGAGGTATGTGATCTGTGCGCGCATGAATTGGATGCATGTGATTCAATTGCGGGACCATCGATCCCGAGCGTCCCATCAGAATACGCGGGCCTACCGCAAGTCTGTAAACGAATCGCTGAGTGAAATATCGCTGAGTAAAATGTGGTCAAGTAAATTAAATCGTGATTACCAAGCCCTGCGACGATTCCGGTCAGCAATTCAAGAAAATCCTTTCGACTTAAGGCTTGATTAATCGAGTCGTCCATTGCATCCTTATTGTTCCTCCCAAGGACACTTCCATCTCACGACTCACTCGGCGAAGCGTTTAGAAAAGCCAGCGTGTCGGCGGACGACATGGATTGACGCTTGCGTACAACAGCTCCTTCGCCATCCAAAACCAAAACCGTCGGAATGCTGGCAACGTTATAGCGCGATGAGAATTCGGCTAGCGAACGGTCATCTACGTCGATGTACAGCGGGACGAAACCAGACTCAACCGCATCAGCGACTTGCGAATCCGACCAAACTTCGCGCTTCATCGTGCGGCACGGTGGGCACCAAGACGCTCCGAACACCGCCAGCACCGGCTTGTTGCTCTCTTTCGCAATCGTGAAGGCAGCTTCAACATCGTGCTGCCACGCAATCTTCGACTCAGGCGCTCCAACAACTTGATAATACAACTCTTTCACGAACGGCCATTGCAAAAGAATGAAGGCTGCAATGACAAGGATCACGATCCAATTGCGTTTGCTGCCGCTGCTCTGCGGATTAGTTTCCATGATCGATCCTCAGGCTGTTCGCGTGCCAAGTACGTGGTGACTGTTACGAGCCACTCTGCAGTGTGACTCCAAGAGAAAGTTTACCACAAAGCAGCGATTGCTCCAAAAACGGAAGGCTGCGGTCGAACCGCGAATGCGCCACGAGCGAAAAATCGTCACTTCCCCCAGTTCCAAAACGTAATGGTCAATTGCAACACCGTCGCAAGCGAAACCCAAATCAAATACGGCACCTGAGCAAGCGAAATCCACTTGCTGTGCTGCCAGATAGCGACCATGCACCAAAGGATGGTTGACCAGACGATCAGACTGTCCACCGCAGCCAGCGGCAGATTGCGCATTCCGAATTGGATCGGCGTGAAGATTAAGTTCGCAACAAGGTTGATGGCGAATGGCAGTGCAACCATCCAACTAACCTTACCCCGAAACGCCTGCACGAAGACATAGCCAAATGTAATCAAAATGATCGGATAGAGAATCTGCCAAATCATCCCGATCGTTCCCGGCGGGGGCGTCCAGTTCGGCTTCGCTAGCGAGTCGTACCATTCCATCCAAGTCATTTTCTTCCTCGTTTCTTTTCGACCAGTGAGCGTCCAATAGCGGGCTGCTGACGACCAATCGTATCTACTTTCTCACAAACCGCTTGCTAGTTCATTAGCCGGAACGCGTTAGCGTCCGGTTTCCCTCGCGCCAGTGCTAACCGGAGCTAACACCTTGCGGCTGATAAGTCACTTGCCCAGCAATGCGCTGACGAATAAACCGACAGCCAGTCCTTTGCTTATAATCGCTGCGATAGTTGATCGCTCGAAAACGCGTGGAGCACTTCCATCCAGATAACTCCATCGCTGGCGCAGAGCTCCCTCACGAAGGTAACATCATGACTCAACAATCCATTCTTAAACTTTGCATCGTAAGCTTCGCAGCTCTCGTTCTTGCCAGCCGATGCGCAGCTGCACAGAACGCCAGCGGACCGACGTTGACTTCAGCGACGCAAGCCCAGGTAGAAAAGCTCGTCCAAGAGTTGATGACTCAAGAAGGTGTGCCAGGGTTATCAGTGGCGATCGCCAAGAACAATCAACTGGTCTTCTCAAAAGGTTTCGGGATCGCTGATGTTGAGAACAATGTGCCCGTCACGGAAAGCTCGCGGTTTCGAACTGCTTCGATTGCAAAATCGATGACAGCCGTGGTAGTGCTGTCGCTTTCCGAAAAAGGAACATTGAAGCTCGATGCAGAAGTGCAGGAGTATTGTCCTGAATACGAAGTCAAAGAATGGCCAGTAACCAGTCGCCAACTGCTGGGACACCTTGGCGGGGTTCGACACTACAAGCATCCCATGGAGTCACGTTCGACCGAGCATTATTACAATCTGAAGAGCGCGCTTCGAACCTTCGCCGATGAGCCGCTGCTTCATCCACCAGGTTCAAAGTACTTGGACTCGACCTTCGGCTACAACTTACTGGGAAGCGTAGCAGAAGGCGCGTCGGGGAAGTCGTTCACGACACTACTGACTGAAAATGTGTTTCAACCATCGGGCATGATGCGCACAGGAATCGATGAGCAGGCTTCCATAATCCCGGGCCGCGTCGCTGGATACTTCAGGCCGACACGCACTTCGCTCACAACCTTGATCGGCGATTCGACAAGCGAAGAACGCAAATCTGGCGCGTTGTACAACGCTGCGTTGCACGACACGAGCATGAAGATCCCCGGCGGTGGGCTGCTATCGACTAGCTCGGATCTGGTTCGATTCGCCATCGCTGTGAACACAGGCCGATTGCTGAGCGATGAAACTCGGCGATTCATGTGGACCGCTCAAAAAACCGACGACGGCAAATCGACAGGCTATGGATTGGGTTGGAGCATCTGCAAACTTGATTCTCAGCTTGCCGTTTCACACACTGGCGGACAAGCTGGCACTTCAACCGTGCTGCTGCTAGTGCCGGACACTGGAACTGTCGTCGCATTAATGTGTAACTTGCAAGATCTGAAGCTACTCAACACCGCCCGCGAGATTGTACAAACCGTTCAACCAGCCGCACCAGATGCAATCGCAAACGCTCAGCCACACTACTCGGCTGCCATCCAACAACTCTCCACTGCAATCCGTCACGAAGTTGATTCCAAGCAGCTACCAGCCTTTTCAATCGCCTTAATCGACGATGACAAAGCGGTCTGGAGCGCGGGCTTTGGGCACCAAGACGCTGACAAGAAAATTCCGGCGACAGCGGATACCGTCTATCGAGTCGGCTCAGTCTCGAAGCTGTTCACCGACATTGCCATCATGCAGTTAGTGGAGAGCGGACAAATTGATCTGGACGCGCCCGTGCAAACTTACCTTCCCACGTTTGCGCCAATGAATCCGTTTGGTGTCCCTATCACTTTGCGACAATTAATGTCGCACCGGTCTGGTCTCGTGCGAGAATCACCAGTCGGTAACTATTTCGATCCGAATGAACCGACGTTGGCAGCTACAGTTTCAAGCCTAAACGACACGGCACTTGTCTATCGTCCAGAGACAAAGACAAAGTACTCCAATGCAGCGGTTTCCGTTGTCGGCTCAGTACTGGAATCAAAGCTCGCGGTCAGCCATCCGCAGCAAGTTCGCGAAACTATCCTCGCTCCGTTGCATATGCACAGCAGTAGCTTTGTGGTGACCGCCGACATCGAACCACACCTCGCCACGGGCTGGATGCACACTTACGACGGTCGCCGCTTCGAAGCGCCGACTTTTTTACTCGGAACTGGACCAGCGGGCAACATGTATTCGAGCGTCCTCGATCTGTCAAAGTTCTTGGTGTGCGTGTTCCGAAATGGTAAGACAAACACCGGTCAAATTTTGAAGCCGGAATCTTTGGAACAGATGCTTACTCCAGTCCGCGATGCGAGTGGCAAGTCGCAAGGGTTCGGCCTTGGGTTCCACATTCAAGACCTAGATGGACACACCCGCATTGGCCATGGCGGCGCGATTTACGGTTTCTCAACTCAGTTAGAAGCGTTGCCAGAACGGCGACTTGGCGTTGCAGCCGCCGCGTCACTTGATGGCAGCAATGGCGTGGTCGAGCGACTGGCGAACTACGCGCTGCGACTGATGATCGCAACGCAAGATGGCAAGCCGCTACCGATGTACCAAGTTACTCAGACGCTACCGATCGAGCGCGCCGTCGAGCTTGTTGGCAACTACAAAGAAGCTAATTCCGATCGCTTTACGCGTATCACAGCTTTGAATGGCGAGACCTTTATGCAGCGAGGCACGTTTCGCTACCGCTTGGGCGCTGCGGAAAGCGACGGCAGCATTTTGACAGATGATGCAACAGGATTCGGTACGACAGTGAAGCTGGAATCCGCTGATCGGCTGCGCGTTGGCGACGTCGAGTATCAGCGCACTGCGGATGCTCCGCTGAAAGAAATTCCATCGCGCTGGAAAGGCCTGATCGGCGAATACGGCTGGGATCATAACACCCTTTACATTCTCGAAGACAACCATCAACTCTACGCGCTGATTGAGTGGTTTTATTACTACCCTTTGACGGAAGTTGATGACAATACATTCCTGTTTCCCGATTACGGTCTGTATCACGGTGAGCGTTTAAAGTTTGCTCGTGACGCCAGCGGAATTGCAACACAGGTTGAGGCGGCAGAAGTAAATTTTAAGAGACGCGAAGTTGGAACCAAGGACGGCGAGACCTTTGCGATTCGTCCCGTCAAACCAATTGATGAACTCCGCGCCGAAGCACTATCAGCTTCTCCACCCGTCGAATCTGGCGACTTTCTCACTACGGATTTGATTGAGCTGACTTCGCTGGATCCGACCATCAAGCTCGATATTCGCTACGCTTCAACAAACAACTTCACGGGCTCGGTATTTTATAAGCAAGCCAGAGCATTCATGCAGCGACCTGCAGCCGAAGCGGTCGCGCGCGCTCATCAACAACTGAAGAAACGCGGGCTCGGCCTCTTGGTTCACGATGCTTATCGTCCATGGCACGTGACAAAAATGTTCTGGGACGCAACGCCCGCTGAGTTCAAAGACTTCGTCGCCAATCCCGCGAACGGGTCGAGACACAATCGCGGCTGTGCAGTCGATATCACCTTGTACGATCTGGACAGCGGCGAACCGATCCAAATGGTGGCGGGCTATGATGAGTTTTCCTCGCGATCCTTTCCACTGTACCCCGGCGGAAAATCGCGACAGCGGTGGTACCGCGAGCTGCTTCGCCAAGCCATGGAAGCAGAAGGCTTCACTGTCTACGAATTCGAATGGTGGCACTTCGATTTTAAAGATTGGAAGCGATACCGCATCGGCAACAAGACTTTTGAAGAGGTTCTGCGATAAGCAAGTTCTGCCTGTACCATCTGTGGTATGGAAGTGGTGGGTCCGCTCTGGCTAGCCGATTTCAATAACCCAAACGCGCTAGCCGATTTCGGCAACCTGTATTTTTCTACAACAGCAGCAAATTTTTCGGCTAGCGCCCAATGGCTCATTCGAGTTCTCGGCTAGCTAGCGCCTTAGGCTCATTCGAATTCTCGGCTAACGCCTCGGGCTCATTCGTGGCGTCAGCATCGAAATGTGAACGTTAACTCGAAGATGCCTGCGGGGAGGATGCGTCGCTTTGGGTAGGTAACGATTCAGTTGAGCGACGATTGCCGACATGCGCTTGCGCAATGCGTGGCAACCGCGGCGCTGCGAACTCATTCTCGCGATATCGGAACGACGAGAAGAGGCAATACCAATCAGCCAATGGTTTCAATTCCGGTTGCATCTGTTCCAAGCGAGTGGCAAACTGAAGGCAAGTCTCACCTGCGCCGCGCTCAACGCCGAACTTGCGAGCTAGCCTGTCTGCTTTTCGAACTGCCAGCGAAACCGAAGTGAGTTGCCCCGCTCGTAAAGCGTGCGAGCGATAACGAATCCAAATGAAAATCAGAGCAAGCAACAATGGAAGCGTCCATGCAAACCGGCTGGAAATGAGCCAAGACCACCACTGCGTGATTGCTAGCGCAATTGCATCGATAAGCAGCAGGAAGCTGAACTGATTCTGGTCATCCGATGCAGCCGAGTCGGAATTCTGTTTGGCAAGTTCGCTGCTAGATGAACTGTGACTTGCGATGTACTCGGCGATGGAGGGAGTCGACTCGACAATTTTCCAGCTTTGGTCCACTTCGTCATAAGCCTCCACCCAGGCATGTGCATTTCTGTTTTGCGCGGCGAAATCGCCCGTCTCGTCGCTCTGCTCGTAGACGAGGTAACCAACAGCCATTCGACAGGGGATGCCTTGTGTGCGCAAGAGTAACGCGGTGGCGGTTGCAAAGTACTCGCAATGCGCCTTTCTGCTTTCAACAAGAAAGGCTCGAAGTGGTGAGCGATCACCGGAGTCTGCATTAAGTTTGGGATCGATCGAATAGCTGAAATTAGCTTGAAAGTAATCTTGAACAGCAACAAGCTTTTCCGATGTGCTCGGCTTCCCTTTGCAGATTTGATCGGCGAGTTCTCGCAGGAATTGCGAATCGCTTCTGGGGACACTTAGCAACTGCCGCAGATACAGCGTTGGAGGTTGTCCAGCGTTCGCGCCGCCGGCAAGGATACCGAAAGACTGATTCTCCAAAGTGCCTCGCAGTACACCCCCATGCGCGTCAACGAGTATTTGCGGACGCCGACTGGTAGGGACACCAAATACGTAGTTTGCATTTGAGGTCAATGGAATAAGCTTCCCTCTTCCGCCAGGAATTTCGACTATATATTTCTGCAATTCTTTTTTAGTATCACCGGTTAAATCAAACAACCGCACTCCGGAGGTCAATTCCTTAAGCCCGTCAACGACATCGGGAATTTGATTCGTGGATTCCACCAGTCGAATGAACGGAGAGCCTCTTCGTTGCACTTCCGACCAAGAGTTGCTCCACTGCAACCCATCAAAATCCGAGAACGCAATGGTGCGCATGTAACCTGGTGCTTCTTTTGAGCGAACTACGAAGACCAAATCATTCAGGTTTTCCGCTTGCAAGCCAACTGAACCGCCAAGTCCCGCTCGATCTACAAGTCGCGCCTTTTGCAAGCTGACGGCTGATTCCGCGAAATCGTTGCCAGAAAAACTGAATGTGCCTATTAATTGACGTAATAGCGGAAGGTTGCGATTCAGTTCAGCTTCAAATAGCCACCCCGAAAGGATCGCTGTACAGAAAATCACCAATAGTAACTGCGCTTTGTGCCTGCCTCTGCGGTCCGAAATCAAAAGCAAAGGCAGGTCGGGGCGCATCACCAGTACGATGAGAATGACAAACGCGATGCACAGATAACCCAACGTTTGAAGTCCAATGCTCTCTTCCGACGCCATCAGCAACATGGAAAATGTCAACACACTGAGTCCCGGGACGTAGTTTGCCGTCGTGGTCCGTTGATCTCGGATTAGTTCTAGCGCTTGAACAAATAACAGGAACTCACTTAGCAGCGCAAACAAGCCGTACACACCACGCAGTGACAGTTGTGTGAAGCTCTCCATGGCAAACGCGACCGCCGATAGCACAAGCAGTCCGGTATGAACCGTTTGCGAGAGATGCAGTCGCGCAAGCGGAATCAGCGACAACAGTAGGATCCCTGCGGTCGCCGTTCTGCCGAGCATGCCGACTTGCCAAACAAAGAACATGGCGAGCTGTAAGGCGATCAGCAGCAAGTTGAATACACCCGCTCTGTTCATGGCGAGATAAGTTCCTCAGAGAGCCCCGGCACAATTGCAGCAGTTCGCCTACGGTGGACAGGTGCGACGGGACAGGTGATAACCTTCCGAGAACCCAAGTTCGATTGGTCCAGTATTCGTTGTGCCTCGGGATCGGATAGAACAGTGACGAGAGTTGCATTCGAGGGTGCCTCGCGCAGGATTTGATCCCAGGCGATAGTCCAATTTATCTTGGCGGCCTCTCCTTTCAGCCTGGCAATGCGCGTAAGGAACTCTTCGCGAAAGTCTGCTGAGTTTCGAGATTCGCAAAATTCGATGGCTTTGCCAACAGTGATCAGCATAACGGACTCACCCAATTCGTTGAGTCGCAAGACGATACCCGTTGCAGTAGTCAAGACCGACTCTAGAACCGGGTCGACAGGCGCGGCTCGTTGTGTTGTGTCGACAACTACTACAACCACCGAATCCGAACCCTCTGAAAACTCGCGGACGGAAGGCGTTCCTAAGCGAGCCCAGGAGGCAAAATCCCATCTTCGAACTGGCACACCAGGCCTGAATTCGCGGCTACCGATGTATTCGAGCACACTGTTCTTCTTACTGTTTCCCGCTGACTCACTGAGATCCAGACCTTCAACAACTTGTCCGATGATCTCTTGTTGTGATTCATAACTGGGTGCGACAAGAATCGAGTGCTTGAGCGGGTAGTTCGCAAGAAATCGAAAAAGGCTTAAAGGAAACAGACTGGCAACGGTCAATCGTTCAATCTGAAACTCACCGCGCATCGTCGGAGTTAGCGAATAGTTGATTGCAACCGTTTCGCCAGGTGCTAGCGAACCGATCGAGTTGGTCAACACACTTGCCTGTAGGCCCTCAGGAGGTAGCTCTAGCGTGAGTTGCAAGTCATACGCCCCAACGCGTCCAGCATTCGTTACATTCAACTGAAGATCGAATCTGTGGCCATTGAAAACAACGGGTAGCCAACACGGTTTCACCAATAATTTTGGGCGAAAGAAAAATCCGCAACCGAAACCAATCAGCAGTAGCCAAGTAACGTAGCTTAGTAGTTTCGTTAACGTACTGTCAAAGATGGCAAAGAAACAGAATAACCAAGCCACGGCCAGCAAACGCCCGGTGACCGTGAAAGGACTTTGTCTCAATTGCCTTCTGATGCGACTTACAGCTTTGGAAATCACGATGCCAACTCTTTCCCGATCAAGCTGGTACTTGAGTCTTGATTAATATGTCCTGAATCAGGGCGCGTTTCGCACTGTGCCTCGCGTGAGCCATTCGTTTTGCGACAACCCGATGTGCGAGCGTCAAGGGAGCGACATGCTGAATGTCGTCCGGCAGAACGTGATCGCGGCCGGCGATAAATGCAGCGGCCTGCGAGGCGCGGAATAACATCTGCGAGCCCCGTGGACTACTGCCTATCTGAAGGCGATCGTCTTGGCGAGTTGCGCTCACTATTCGCACCATATAGTCAGCCAAGTCGCGATGCACTTCGACGCGTTGCACTTGCTGTTGAATTTGCAGAAGGCTTGCCGCGTCGATGACTGCTGGCTTTGACGTTGAATCGGTGTGCGATTGCCCGTACAGCAGTTCAACTTCGCTGGCGTGATCGGGATAGTCGATGTTCATGTGGAAAAGAAAGCGATCCAGCTGCGCTTCCGGCAGTGGGTAAGTTCCTTGAAAGCCGCTTGGGTTTTGAGTGGCCACGACCAAGAACGGCGCATTCAATCGTCGACTGCTGCCTTCGATTGTGACTTGCCTTTCAGCCATAGCCTCCAAGAGTGCGGATTGGGTTCGCGGAGAGGCGCGATTTATTTCATCGACGAGCAATACATTGCAGAAGATGGGACCTGGCCGGAACGTGAATGAGCCGTCTTGTGCGTTATAGACTGAGAAGCCGAACACATCGGCCGGTAGCAAATCAGGCGTGCACTGCAAGCGATCAAATTGCAGGTCAACCAATTGAGCGAAGGTTTTGCAGAGCGTTGTCTTCCCCACTCCCGGTAGATCTTCCAAAAGTATTGAGCCGCCGGCCACAATTGCTGTTAGAAAGTCCGTGATCACTTGATCCTTACCACGAATCACTTCAGCAATTCCTTGGTGCAACTTTCCAATCGCATTCGTGAGCTCAACCGTATTAGTAGTGCCTTGAACTTCCGTGGCTGCAAGTATATTCATTTGGGTCTATTTAAGAGTTGGACGAAAAGAAAGTGCAAATGTGCTTCAGTCATCAGCGATGTGGCTTTAAGATGTCGCTTCTTAAAATACGTCCCAGTTTGATCCCTTGATTCAGGTACTCGTTCACAAGTTCAATCACTTCGGGTTGCACAAAACTCTGTGCTACGGGTTCCTTGGGTTTGCGACTGACGAGTGCGCTCAGCCAATTCTTTGGGGCAGGTTCACTGATGGGTTGCTCGTTTGCGGTTTCAATTTTGCGTCGAATCCTTCGAAATATTCGCGAGAGCAACTCGATCGACTTTTCTTGCACAGACAGGAAGAACTTCTTGTTTGCCACATCGCTCAGGCTGGACGCACTTGCATCGATTCTGAACTTATCCAATTGCGACATCAGTTTCACAACGTCCGTATTCGCTTGACCAGTTGCCTGCGATTGCCCCTCCTCCCATGCCAGTTTGAACTCGTCTCGGTTCATGTGATGGAGGTGAAATAGGATGTACCAGTGATCTTCCTGCATCATCAATCCTGGCGAGACTCGTGAAGTTGCAGTGTGTAAATAATATCGGAGCGTCGAATGAGCGCTGTCGCTAGCAGCTTTTTCTCGCAGAGCTGGATCGACTCCGCTGAGAATGAAAGCGATGACTTCTGTTGTTTCAACTTTCAAAACCGGCGGCAGGTAGGCGTCTATTTCAGGGAAATATTTTGGCTTTCGGTCAGGCCCCCGCCGGGTTGCTGCTGGTTCCTCCGTCGATTTTTCGTCACTGTGCAAAAATTCGACAGAGTTTGGATCGAGGTCGGCAAGCGAAAGGTCGCTATCGGATGATGCTGAAGTGAGCAGTCCGCGACGAATCGCAATTCCACGAATAAATTGGGCAACGCTAGCTGACACATTGTATTCTTTCGCGAGATCGGCATTTGCACTGAAATCGCGCGCAATTTCGATCGCGTCATCGCGAGGGATTTTCTGGGGCTGGCTGTAGTCGCCTTCAAGTGATTTGAACACCAAAACAAAGCTTGAGCCGGAGAATCCGGACTTGGATCTGCTTATGCGTCGCGTTTGTATCTTGGATTTCTCGTTTGAGCTGCTCTCGCGCATACTTGATTCCTAATTGCCTAGCGAATATGCACTGCAGGAATCAGTCAGTTCTAACCGACGACCGTCACTTCAAGCGTGCAGTAAACGTGAAGAGCTCAGGAAGATTTCGAGAAGCGTGACGATTCCTGCCAGTGAACAGCAACGGAAACCGTCCGCGTCGGTTTACAGCCTAGTCGTACAAATGCCACGCATGAACCAGTCGACTGTGCTTGTACGCCTGCCGACGAGCTTGGTTTACTCCCAACATCTACACATCCACTTGTCTATCAGTACCTCTACTTGTCTGTCGGTTCCGAAATCGCTGGCTCGACTTTTTCGCTTTGAACTGGCGGCTCGATCGGCTTTTCGCCATCGCGTTGTGCCTCCTGGACGGGCTTAGGCTGTACTTTCTCATCAGTCACTTCGGACGATGGGTCAGCGACTGGCTTAGGTGCGATCTTGGGCAGGAGTGACTTCTCAAAGAAAGCTCGCATCACTTCCACTTGATTCGGAACCGCCGCGAGGTCTTGTTTTTCGAAGAGCTTCACAAGCGCGTCGAAGTGCTTGTGGAACTCAGTAACAGAGGACTTCAGCGCCGCATGTTCAGTTTTCAAAGACTCAAGCTCTTTTTCGACAACGTCGAGTTGGCTTCTGAGTTCGTTTGCGCGTCGAGTAAGCAGTGACGCGCGCTTGGCTGCTGCGTTCGCTTGATCGAGTGCAGTTCGATTCGACTCGTTGAGCATTTGAATGTCTGATGCTTGCGAGGGTCTTGAGAGCGCATCAAGAATCGTTTGTGCTTGAGCGTTCTCGCAGCAGGCAGCGAGCAACAAGAGTAACAATATACGCATGGCAGTTCTCCTTAGAGTTCGATTTCGAGTTCAAGGTGGCAAGGCTTCCCACAGGGAAGCGGCGTTCTGAAATGCATTTGTAGCGTAGTCGGCGAGTGTTCGTGCAGTCTTAACAATAAATTCACGGAGCTCTAACAGTTCCTGCGTTTCTAGAAAACGGAAAGCGTATAGACTGCTTGCTCTACGATGACACGTTTCATGTCTGCGGGGCGAGCTATGACAATGTACACCACACGCATTCCGAATCGGACTCTAAGTATTCTCTGTGAGCGAGTTGGAGTTGCATTCGACGTTGGACAAGATCCTTATCGCATTTTTCAAAGGGAAGCGGCAACTCAGAAGTTTGGGTACGCAGGGCACATGCGGTCGATTGCTTCGCATGTTGAACGCGGTGGTTCACTGGCAGATGCTATTCGCGCACAGGGCAATTACTTCCCGGACAACTTTGTACACTTGATTGAGGTAGGTGAGCGCACAGGTCGGCTCGAAAGAGTTCTAGACCGACTTGCGAACTACTACAAAGAGCTAGCGGATCTCAAAGCGGAGTTCACTAGCTCAATCCTCTGGCCATTGATCCAGCTTGTATTGGCGATCATCGTAGTTGGTTGCATGATCTACTTGCCGTCAGTGTTCGCGCCTGACGCAGGCACTCAAGCGGACCTGCTCGGCATCGGATTGTTTGGCGCTCAAGGTTTGCGAACGTACCTTATACTCGTTGCGATTGGCGTGGCAATTTGTGGCGTACTTTACTTCTTGGGACGCAATGGCCATCTTGGATTCGTCTCAGAATTGCTGATGAATGTCCCCTACCTGGGCAAGACGCTTTCGGTTTTCGATGAAGCGAACTTTGTGCAGTCGCTAGCGCTTGCAACCGAGTCCGGAATGGATGCCTGGACATCCGTTGGCTTGGCATTTGGCAGTGCTTCCTCGCGTCGCTTCCGATCGCGCGCCGAAGCCGCTCAAGCTTCTGTGCGACAAGGAAGAGAATTGCACGTAGTTCTTAGAGAAGCTCGTGTGTTCAGTTCGGAGACGATCGAAGCGGTTCAGCTTGGAGAAGAGTCAGGAAAACTGGCCGAGACGCTCGACAAGCACTATCGTTACATGCGGTTACAGGTCAAGTCGTCGTTGGCCAAGCTGACTTATTTGGCCTCCGCCGTAATTTGGGCACTGATCGCTGCCGTGCTGATCACTGTAATTTTCCGTGTCTTCACGCGCTACTTGGGCGGGATTGAAGGAGTTGGCGAGTCCGTTATGACCCGTGGTACTCCGAATTGATCTTGAGCTAAACAGATGCGTACTTGCGTTACAGCTTCAGAATTTCGCGAAAACAAAACACAACTAACATACAAGTGAGCCAAGCATGAGCACTTCTGCCCCAGTTGCTGCGCCAGGTTCGGATCGAAATGGAAGCGTCCAGCGCAAATACATCGACTTGGATTTGGAGCGCGAGTCCATTGTCGGTCGGCTAAGTACGATGCGCCCGAACACAGAAGTTTACGCTACTCAGTTCGTTGATTCACTGCTTGATTTTTCGCATCGAGTGGGAACTAGTGACGTTCATTTGCAGCCGACACGTTCCGGTCTCGAAGTTCGGTTTCGAAGCAACGGAGTGCTCCAGTTGCTCGGCGTATTTCCGCTGGGAGCCAACTCTTCGATTATCTCGCGACTGAAAGTTCTCGCGAATCTGCTCACATACCAAGCTGATGTTCCGCAGGAAGGTCGAGTCGCGTCACCTAAAGATGGAACGGAAATTCGTGTTAGCACCTTTCCAACCTTGCACGGAGAGCGGGCAGTTTTGAGATTTTTCGGCCATGGCGACGAGTACTCTTCGCTTGATCAACTGGGTCATACTCAAAAAGTAACCGGCCAGATCCGTGAGGCGTTGAATGAGACAAGCGGCGCAATCCTGGTCACCGGCCCGGCAGGAAGCGGAAAGTCCACGACGCTGTACGCTTGCCTTCGCCATCTCGTCAACTCCACAAACGGTGCGCGAAGCTTAGTCTCCATCGAAGACCCAATCGAAGTTCCCGTGGATGGTGTTGCGCAGAGTCAAGTAAACACTGCGGGAGGGTTCGATCTGAAGACCGGTCTTCGATCGCTTATGCGTCAGGATCCAGAAGTCATTATGGTTGGCGAGATTCGGGATCGAGAAACCGCCGAGATTGCGATCCAAGCTTCACTGACAGGTCAATTGCTGCTGACGACCTTCCATGCGGATAGCACTGCTACCGCAATCAGCAGACTAATTGAAATGGGGATTGAACCGTTTCTGGTTCGAAGCGGGCTGATTGCGGTTCTGAGCCAACGACTACTCAGACTTCTGTGCACTTGTTCGCGCGAGTCGCGAGATCCGAACGATTTTTGCGGTCTCGGTAACCTCGAGGTGGTTCGTGTTGCTTCCGAGTGCGCTCGCTGCAATGATACGGGTTATCAAAACCGAGCGATCATTAGCGAGTTTCTTGATTTGCGAAACGCCAACTTGGCAAATGCTATCCTCAACAAGGGCGATAGTCGCGAGATTTACCGCATAGCGATCGAATGCGGGATGTCACCTCTAATCGAACAAGCGGTTGAACTAGTTCGGCAGGGCAGGACGAGTCCCATCGAAGTGCGTCGCGTGCTGGGTTCGGCAGTTCGCTTGTAGGGCTTTCAGTATATTCTCACAGGTTCTACTGCGATTCACTTCGAGCGCCGATAGAGGGCGTTTCGCGTCGAACTCACTTAGAGCCTGTCCGGCTGCTTTATTGTTTTTGGATCAAAGGCAGGCCAGTTAGCGTTGTTTCGACCGATTCAGAATGTTTCTAATGTCGAGCAACACCCTCAGGGCGTCGCTCGCACCTGCCAGCAAGCACACGATCGTACCGGCGGCGATGAATGTGGTCACAAGATCCAGTAGCGGCGAGCCGAACACTCGCGTTTGCGGTGTGTTGGGATCCTCGCCAAACGCATATTCAACCAGCTCGCCGCCAAGAACATAGAGGAACACGATGGCACTACAAATCGCCATGATCAGCAACCCCAAGCTTGCACGCTGAAGGATCAAGAAACCACCCGGATCGGCACTTCTCGGCACTTGGTCCTGAACTTCTGTTCGTCGCTCGATTGGAGCATCGATTGGCATCGGATTGCGCATCGCCGCCGTTGCAACGTTGCCCGGCCGCTGGCTTGGCTTCGCGTGCATCTCTGGGCTGTCGATTTCTATTTCGCCAACGCTCATCGCAGCCAGACCGTAGTCCTCGCCAATTTCCAGTACATCATTCGGCTGATCGTCGGGCGGGACTAGGATGCGTTCTCTACAGTGCGGGCAGCGCACCGACTTGCCTGAATATTCGTCTTTGGCCTTGATTGAGGTCCCGCACGCACTGCACAAGAAGCGAACGCTCATCGCGAATTGCCTTTCGCAAGACGAACACTCACTGGGGCTCGTGAGCGTATCGCTTGGCTGGGATTCAATTTGATTTTGAAATGGAAGGAACAACTGACCATGAAGCTCACTCTCCGTAAGCGCCGAAACGACCCTTGCCCATCGTTGATGTCTCGCGCGACTAATGGATCCTTCTAAAACAGCCAGTCAATTGACTGGCTGTTTCTGGGAGAACAAAACCATCATTTTTCGTAGTTTAAACGCAGGCTAGCAGACTATTCGAGTCCAACCAAAGCAAGCGATTCCGCGGCTGCTTCAGCAGTGACTGGCAAGTAACCGTCCTTAACAACCTGCGTTTGACCTTGCTTGCTAAAGATGTAACGCAGGAACTCAGCGCGTAGCGGATCCAGTGGCTTCCTAGGGTCGTAGTTCACTGCGATATACAATGGACGCGCTAATGGGTAGGACCCGTCGTAGGCGTTTTTGGGTTCAGCCGCAACCAACTTCCCACCGCGCTCGACAGAGAGCGCCAAGGGTTTGACGTTCGGTGTGAGGTAGCCGATACCGCTGTATCCGATACCGGCGAGGTTTGTACCAACAGATTGAACAACTGCCGAAGAGCCAGCGTTTTCAGTTACCCAATCGCCGAAGTCACCGTCCATCAGAACGTTTTCCTTGAAGTAGGTGTACGTTCCGGATGCAGCGTTGCGTCCGTAGCATTCAAACTTCTTTTCCTTCAATTCACCGGTTGCGCCTAGTTGCCCCCAAGTCTTGGCTTGAGCGCGAGCTCCACCTTTGCGAGTGCTGGAGAAGATGGCATCAATCTCTGGAAATGAAAGGCCTTGAAGCGGATTGTTCCGATTAACGTAGACGGCGACCATGTCGATACTGGTCGGGATCAGTACCGGATCGTAGCCGAACTTTGCGTTAAACGCTTGGATCTCTGAAGCCTTGGCATCCCGGCTCATAGGACCGAACGTAGCGGACCCATTGACCAAAGCGGGTATCGCATTCGAAGACCCTTTACCATCGATCGCAGCAGCGACACTTGGATAGAACTTTTTGAACTCTTCAGTCCAAAGCTGAGCTAAGTTGTTCATCGTGTCCGAGCCAACGGTGTCGATCTTTCCTGCGACACCAGCGATTGGTTGATAGTCGGGAAGTTTCGGATCTACGGTCACTTGTGCCAGGCCGTTCGAGTGAAACAGAACAACCGCCAGCAAAATCCATAAACTACTTTTCATAATGTTTTACATCTTTTCTATGTGTGGTGTAAAAAATACGTGTGGTGTAACAAATACGTTGGGAAGCGCCACTTTTGTCGGGTTGAGCATAGGGTCTCAAATCAACTCTGGATGTCTACCTACATTTGATGAAGTCTGAGTGAATTTTCCGAAAATCACATTAAGCTCGATGGCTATCCGACGCCACTACTCTTCGGCTCCTTCTCGCAGCAACTGCCTGAGTGGCAATTTGAATCCGACACAGTGTGTATCTGCGATTCTCTCGCACAGCCCTACGACATCTCCGCGGTCGTTGATCGCAAACGCTTGATGGCCTGAGATTAAAGTTTCTTCAATGGGCAACGTGGAAAGCTGGTCGTTGCGCCAGTAAAAACCGCGTGGCCCTTTTTCGCCGTCGCCTTCGGCGTCGCTCCAGCCGACGACCACATTCTGATTGTTGATCGAACGCGCGGTGGTGAAGTTGTCGCCCTCGATGGGCGAGATCAATCGAACGACTTGATCCGGAAAGAGAACGAAGCCTCGTGTTTCGGTGATCCTCCCCGCTAGAACCGCCTTATTTCCAACAATCACTCCTGCATTATTAATGTCCAAAGGAGCCAAGTCTGCTTCGAGGCGAACTTCAGCTTGCCATGAATCGCTTTTGTCTCTTCGCCAAAGCATCAGTTGCACTTGCTGTCGGTTGCGAACTGCAGCCGCTGCAATCCGGCCGTCGTCGCTTATCACCACGTGTCGACTGACGGCATCGGGCTGCGTGACAGGCAAACGCTGTACCACCGGTGTTTTGTCCTTGCGCGACCAAACACAGGCTTTGCCTTGACAAACGCCCACAACCCATTCCCCACTAGCCGAGATCGAAGTGGCGATACTGGACGTTTGCACTTCAAGGCTTGGCAAGGGCTGCGGGCTATTCTCTGCAATATCAAAAGAGATCGCTTGAAGTGCTGCTGAGTCTGAAGTTGTAACCGGAGAGTAAGCATGGCCCACGACGACTCCCGTATCGCTGATCGCAACGCACTCCATGCGCCGATATCCTGGGAGCTTTGGCACAGCTAAGAAGTTACCTTGAGTGGCAATGCATCCAAAGTCAGCAATCGAAGCGCTGGCCGCATCATAGATTTCGCACCGACCTACAGCATCGCCCTTCGCATTGATGTGCCACAGTTGGCTTTCGGCCAGCTGTGGCGGCGTAACGAGTTCCGCGACAGGTTTGAATGGCTCTTGAGCGACCAGTGTCGAAAGCGGCGCAGTGAGCAAGCTCAAAACGAAAAGAGTAGCTGCGCTTTTCATTGAAATCATGCCGCTTATTTGTGAGCGTTTCTTATCGATTCTGGATGGATCGAATAAACCCAAACTTCTTCCTCTCGAACGGATGACCTGCCCACGCAGCGTCCTTACGCTAAGTGTAACGCGGGCTCGGACAGAACCATTCGCCACTCTGACAATTCATGCAAGAAATCCGCATCGATCAGCTCAGCTCGATTCTCCGTAGTCGAGTCCAATTGCAACTCCAAGGCACTGCCCCATATCAATGTGCGAAGTACTTCGCGTTGATGGGACGGCGAGTCTCGCGCATCGCTTGACGATTTCTCAGCAAACTTGCTCTTCAGTTGCTCGATCTCAGCTCGCAGGTTCGTTTCTAGGTTCAGCGTGTGATCTTGCTGCGCCTGCATCTGCTGCGTTAAACGCTCAACTTCGCAGTTCTTCTGCGCGAGCGAAGCTTCATGCGCTGATCGCTTGTCCAACAGATCGGCAATTTCCTGTTCCCGCAATCGAGCAATCGCCTTGGCTTCGGCTAGCTGATTTAGTATTGCTTGGTTCGTGTTGCCTACTTGAGCAGCGATTGCGATCGCTCTCTCACGCGTAGCGGCGTGCTCTTGACGGCAGAGTTCAAGTTCGATTCCTATTGCCTCACCCGCAAGTTGACTGGCCTCAAGCTGCTGATTGAGAATGTTGATCAGCGTTTTCTGAGCAAAGTTTTGCTGCACTGCAGCGGCAAGCTCTTCTTGCGACTCAAGCATGCTGACGCGCGAGCATTCGACCAGCTTATCCTTCGCGCGGCTCTCGACCTGTATTTGTTCAATTTGTTGCAAGCTCGTGTTGAGTTGTAACTGCAGGCGAGCGAGCTCTTGCTGCGTGCGAAGCTGGTCCTGAGCTCGATCAAGTTCAGCCCGTGCGAACTGTGTATGCGCTGCCAGCAAGCTTGCTTCCAGCCTCTCGATCTCAGCACACTTCTCAGCAGTGATGTCGCCCTCGAACTGGCAGCTTCGAATCGAGTCGCTATCCGCTTGTGTCGAAACCGCTGCGTCCACCTCAATCTTAGTTGAGCAGCTTTCCACATCAGGGTTGGTCGACAAGTCTCGCGTGATCGGAAGCTCGCATGACCGAGACTTTGAAGTGATCTCGCGACTCTGTTTCGTCATGCTTGAACGAGATCGAACCAAGGCGTCGAAATCGACTTCAACCGGATAACGCTTGGCAAGTTCGCGAAGCGGCGCGACGGCTTGCTGCGGACAATTGAGACGTTCCGCAGGTGACCGAGCGAGCATGCTGCATACGGTGTTTCGAATGACCTCGGGGAGATGCGATCGCTCTTGGTCAAGAATACTAAGCGCGAGTTCACCGGGGGAAGATGGCGCAATGGCTGGAAGCAATTTACCAGTTAGCGCGTAGAGCAAAGTGGCACCAAGCGCGTACACGTCTGCTTGCGGGCCAACAGCGTTTGCGTCGACAAATTGTTCTGGCGCCGAGAACCTTGTGGTTCCAATCGACTTCCGCTGATTCCGATTCGAAAGCGTTCGAAACCGATCAGCATCACCAAGGTAAAGCGCTAGCCCGAAGTCGATCAGTTTCGCGATTCCAGATCGCGAAATCACGATATTGGATGGCTTTACGTCGCGGTGGATAAAACCTGCAGCGTGAGCTGCTGCGAGGCCATCGGCAGCTTGGCAAATCACGTCGCAAGCTTGCTGCCAAGGCAGTCCGCCGCGAATCGCAACCAGTTCTTGCAAGTTCGGACCTTGCACCAGTTCGGTAACGATGTATGGAAAGGGGGCGGAAACATCTTCAGCCCAGCCGGAATGAACGAAGCGAAGGATACTTTCGCTCGATATGCTCGCAAGAGCGAAAGATTCCAACTCAAATCGCAACAAGCTCCGCGACTTCGTTCGCAGCTCGGGCCGCAGCGCCTTAAGCGCAAAAAGTTCGTCCGAGCCATGCATGCGAGCTGCATAGATTTCGCCCATACCTCCGCGAAAAAGCCCGGTCAGTATCTTAAAGTGGCCCAATCGAAGACCGCGTGTTCTCGAGTGGATTAGACTTTCGGCTTGAAATGGCGTTAGCAAATGTGCATTGACGAGAGCCGTTGCAAATTCCAAGTCAGTTTTGGGGGCTAGTTTGCGGCTTGAAAGCAGTTGTTCAACTTCCACGCGCGAGACCAATTTGGTTTTGATTGCGCGGACAGCAAAATTCGCTTTCCGATCGAGATCTTGCTGTGATGAATTGGAGAGGATCAAGCTTTAACTTTTGAACGGAATGGCTGGAGGTGGGCTTGTGTAGCAGCCACTAAAACTGGGAGAGTTTCGCGTTGGGGCGTCGACTGCTAGGTTCGATGACTCGTTGACCAATGTTGTCACAGCGATCAAAAATTGCAACGGTTGACCCTCAGCTAGGCGAACAGTAGCGACAAAAATTCACACTCGCCCGAGATCTTAATCGAACCATCACGATCTCTTAATCTAACTCAGCTTTTCTAATTGGATTCGCGCGTTACAACAGTCCATCCGCATTGAAACTATCGGATGCACTCCTTAAGTCGACTGCTCGCTGTAGCTCATCAATCTTCCTCTCCCTCTCTTTGGATTGTTGTAATGCGCGTTACTGCTGAATCAACCAGAAAGAATTTTATACTTCGGCACGGTGAATCAGCCTTTGAGCTGGTTGCAAAACGTTATGCGGAAGTTGGCGGCGATTGCTCGCTTGTCGATCTTTCCAAAGTGAAGTCGTGGGAAGAGTTTGCTGTTACGCTGAAGCTAGTGCCCAGCAGTGAAGTGCTTATGCGGGCATTTCTGTGGTGCACTCGGCATCGGGAAGCTTTGAAAGAGATCAATCGTCCCACGGTGCCCGTTTCTCTTGAGCGGTTTGACGATCCCGAAGTTCTGCGTGAGCTGTTCGAGCTGTTCCCGTACTTCATTGCGAACAGCCAAAACGGTTATCGTTGCGAAAGCTGCTTTGATGAGGCTAGTCAATTTCTCGATAACCTTGCGGTACAGCCAACTAAGAACAAGCTCCAAGTAATGGTAGCGAAAGCTCAGGTGTTGCAAACGTCCGATGCAAACTTGAGTGACATTGTCAATGTCGACGAGTAACTTGCCACAGTTCGCCCAACACAGTTCGCCCAACACAGTTCGCCCAACACAGTTCGCCCAACACAGTTCGCCCAACACAGTTCGCCCAACACAGTTCGCCCAACACAGTTCGCCCAACACAGT
>JBGSJB010000660.1:0-14277 GCA_041742175.1 Pirellulaceae bacterium | reverse complement strand
GGTTGGCTGGACGGCTTTGACGAGTTGCTGGTGAGGTGCGGGTTGCAGAGTTTCGGAGCGCCAGAATTCAGCGAGCAGGGTCAACTCAAATTTCCGCTGCACGGTCGCATCGGCAATCTTCCAGCGACGAGCTGGAGCGTGGAAGTCGATCCTGAGCATTCGCTTCTGGAAGTGCGCGGCGAAGTTCATGAAGCGCGCTTCCTGCAGTTCAACTTGAGGCTCAGCGTGAGTTATCGGTTTGCATACGGCCAACCCACCATCGAAGTTGTAGACACCGTTCGCAACGCCTCCGATTTACCGACTACGATGCAGATGCTGTATCACGTCAATGTCGGCGCGCCACTGCTCGACGACGGCGCCACGATGCACTGCACATCAACGCGAATTGTGGCTCGCGACCAACACGCTGCTGAGGACATTGCAACTTGGCCGACCTACCTCCCGCCTACACCGGGTTACGTTGAGCAGGTTTATTTTTCGTCGCCCACCGCCGGTCCAGACAAGTGGGCCACTGCGTTGCTCGCTTCCAAAGATCAAACTCGCGGTTTTGCGGTGCACTACAAAACGGACGCCCTACCCTACTTCTCACAATGGAAGAACACGGTTGGCGCGACGGATGGTTACGTCACCGGACTTGAACCGGGTACCGGTTTTCCAAACCCACGATCGTTCGAAGAAAAGCAGGGACGCGTTGTGCCGCTTGCCGCTGGTCAGTCGATTGAGTTCAACGTGCGGCTTGAGGGAATCAATCACGCTGAGCGCGTCACCGAGTTGATAGCGCAAGTTGACAAGCTGCGTGGTGGTGAAGCGGAGATGGTCGAGTTCGATTCGAAGTGGTGCACACCACGAGCATGATGTTCAACTTTCGAATATGCGGTTCGCTGATTTTGTTCGCGCTCATTGTGCGCGGCTCCGTGGCATGGCTGGGCTACAGCGACTTGGCGGCAGATCCAGATTCCTATTCGCGGCTCGCGGTAACATGGGCCGCTACAGGTACGTTTGGATTCGAAGGTGAATCCGGAGTTTCAGCGACTGCGTTTCGACCACCACTCTATCCTTGGTTGCTCAGTTGGTTCGTTGATGACGCTGAAGTCTCACAGGTTGCAGTCGCAATATTGCATGTGCTATTGGGATGCGCGACAGTCGTACTCACCTACGCGATTGGATCTCAGTTGCAACTGCGTTCAGCCACAATTGCAGCTATCGCAGTCACGCTTGATCCGATTCTTCTTCGACAAAGCCAACTGGTGATGACGGAAACGCTGGCCACGTTTCTCGCCGTGCTGGCATGGTGGTTATGGTTGATCGCTTACTCGACGAAAAGTTTTTCGCATTGCGACGCAATTCAGCGTGAGGCAGCACATCGCGCAGCAACAAGTCGCAGTGCAACGCAGTGGATCGCAGTCATTGGACTCGGGTTGGTGCTGGGGATTTCGATTCTAGCGCGACCGACTGCGGCACCTCTAGCGCTCATGTGTGCCATCGCAGCTTTA
Source organism: Pirellulaceae bacterium (assembly GCA_041742175.1). GTDB lineage: Bacteria > Planctomycetota > Planctomycetia > Pirellulales > Pirellulaceae > Aureliella. Next base: position 12,784 of record JBGSJB010000660.1, on the reverse strand, counting down.
TTCATTGGTTGCACCTGTTGGAAGCGTCGGGTGAATGATTGCGTGCTGATCTGTCTTGGTGTGCTCGTGTGTATCGTTCCTTGGATGCTGCGCAATTATTCGGAACTTGGTAAACCGATTTGGGCAACTACGCATGGCGGCTATACATTGCTGCTCGCCAACAACCCCCCGCTCTATCGGCATTTCATTAAGAATGGTCCTTCACGGGCTTGGGAAGCGGAGGAGTTTCAAGAGGCTTGGTCGGTTCGCGTCTCACTGGAAGACGAACCTCTCACTGAAATTGGTCAGGATCAGTTGGCTTATCGCGCGGCCTTGTCGACCATCGCTCGCATGCCTACCGTTTTTGTTGCAAGCTGCTTCTACCGTGTGGGATGGCTGTGGGCGCTCTGGCCATACGACGGCTCGTTCGGAGTTACCGAAGTTCTTATCGCTGTGTGGTACACATTTGTCTTTGGCCTCGCTTACGTAAGCCTCAAGCAACTTTGGCGAAAACGCGCACTGCGCGATTGGCTATTCGGTTTGCTAGTGATCGTTTCGTTAACTGCGATCCACTCAATATTTTGGAGCAACATGCGTATGCGCGCTCCCGCGATGCCATGTATCATGCTGCTAGCGGTCGCGGTCCTTCCGACTGGTCGACTGCGAAGTGCTGAAGAAGACTAGCGCGAGACTGAAGTCTATCGGGCTTGCCGCTATGCATCCAGGAACCAGCACTCAGCAATACGTGTGAAGCAAAGGAATGCTATGTCGAGTTTGAATCGTCGCTTTCTGCGAACCATCGCAATGACGCTAACGGCGGGCTGTAGCTTGCTTTTCGGATCGTCAATTCGAGCCGATGTGATCTTCATCGATGATTTTGATTCGCAGCCGGCTGAAGCAGGTGATGGTACTCCCGTCGGCTATTTTTCATTCGGCGATCAACTTTCTGATCGGGGTGTCAGCAATGCCTTCGGTGCCACATCAGGTACGAACAGCGCCTTCTATGTCATCAACTTCAGTGGAAATGCCGCTGACGCCTTCGGTGTCGGAGCAGCGCACGTGGGGCTCTCGCTTTCCCTGGATCCTAATCACTTCGTTTCTGTGCAAGTTCGCATTCCGGAAGGCTTAGTTAGCGGCGGCTTCATCGGATTCCGGATCGCGGACAAAGACGGCACAGTAGTTCGAACTGCAGATACAGACCTCTTCGCAGCGACTGGCACATTTCAACCAATCACCCAATCGCTCGCATCGTTAAGCCATACTGATTTCACTGGTGCAACGGGAGGACTCGATTATTCGCAAATTGACTCCGTTGGTTTGCTGTTCTTTGATCGCGATTTCACCGGAACAACAACTGTAGTTTTCGACGACCTCCGAATAACCGCAGTTCCAGAACCAAGCTCAGGACTATTGATTGCATGTGCGGCAGCCATCGTAACTGCATACAGGCGTCAAAAAAACCATGAGTCTGTAGCGCTAGCCGATCTTCTTGAATTTCTATTCTTCAAGAATTCTAATTTGCAACCATTACAAATACTCAAACCATTCTTAATTAATCTCAAATCAAATTAACGCTTGAATAATGTTGTAAAGACCGAGGAGATCGGCTAGCGTCTGAGGCTCAGCGGGGGCGGATTACTTTGTTCGCCCGCTTCGCATGGCGATCAGTCCGAATACGATCAGCACACCGCCACCAATCTGTGCAGGCACGGGTTGCTCGTGCAAGAACAGCCAGCCACCGATAACGGCGACCAGCGTTACCACGTTTTGATAGACCGCAGCGTGGGAGCCGCCGAGAATGCGGACTCCGACATGCCAAGACGCGTAAGCTAAACCAGTCGAGAAAACCCCGGAATACACGATTTCAAGAAACGTGATCGATTGCGTGGCTTTATCCCAGTTCTCTGCAATCTGCGGCGCGATAATGATTAAGTGCATCGGAGTCGTGATCAACGCGCTCCAGAAAGCGAGTTGCAGCGGGCTGACCGCGTGCAGCAACGGACGACTGAGCACCGTTCCCGCTGCCCATGCTAGCGAGCCGCTGAGGATCAATAAATTACCGACAAAATACTCTGACGCAAAACTGACTTTACCGCCGCTCTGAGTGGTTACTAATACTGTTCCGACAAATGTGATGAACAGCCCGATCCAAGTGATTCCAGGCAACCGTTCTTTGACGAAAAAGAATGAAATCAGTGCGGTCCACATCGGCATCGCGGACATAATCAGCGCTGTGTTGCCTGCGGTCGTCATTGAGATGCCGCGAACGAAGAACAGCAGGTAAAAGAAACCGGTCAACATCGCGAACACGAAGACTTTCAACTTCGAAAACTCGCGTTTGGGAACCGGGCGAATGCGCGATTCAACCCACGTCAACAAGCCGAGCGTCATCGTCGCAAAGAGCAGACGCAGGGCGTTGAAGACCCATGGATTCACCTCTTGAATCCCATGCTTGAAGACCAAAATGTTGATGCCCCACATGCAGGCGGTCGCCATCAAGCACGCGTCCGCTATCAATCGACTGCGGGCGGTAAGCGGTGCAGTAGGCAGTTTCGGTTCAGTCAGAATTGGGCTCCGCTACATAGAAACACAGCCAGCGAAGTATCGCTGCGAAGCCGATATTATCCAATCGCTCCAGTTTTTGCCTATCCGACTGACCTACTCTACTGAGCAGCGCCGAGAGATTCGCGAAAACCACCCTCGGGAACAGTACTGCTGCCCAAGGCCTTGGCGATCGAAGTCAGATTGTGGTCCATCATGCCAATGTAAGTGCCCGTGTATTTGTCGTTGCCCATCGCGTCCGAATACAATTCTGCTGCGATGGTCACTTGATGTCCGCGGCTTTTCGCGCCCAGCAACAGCGCTTCGATACTTTCTCTTGGAACGCTGCTTTCGACGAACACTGCGCGCACTTTCCGCGAAACCAACATATCGACCAACTCGTTGACACGCTGCAAGCCCGCTTCCGACTCCGTACTGATTCCTTGAATCGCCATGACTTCAATGTTGTACGCTTTACCAAAGTAGCGAAACGCATCATGTGAAGTAACCAGCACTCGTTGGTCGTCTGGAATATTGCCGATTTGTTGCACACCATATTGATGCAAAGCATCGAGTTTCGAACGCATCTTTTTTGTCCGCTCTCGATAGGCTTCAGCGTGCGGGGGATCGTACAGACTCAGCTCGTCACCGATTACCTGCGCAACCTCGCTCCATAAACTTACGTCCATCCAGATGTGAGGGTCGACGTGCTCGCTTGAACCACTAACTGTGGTTGGTAATCCTAGTCGCTCTGAGGCGAGACGCTCTGCGACTGCGACACTCTTCTTTTTGCGCGCGAGCGCATGCAGAGTCTCCGCCATCTTGCCTTCCAGCAGCAGTCCGTTGAAGAAAACAATGTCTGCTTTCATCAGGGCGCTAACATCATCGCGAGTTGGCTTGTACAAGTGAGGATCGACGCCTGAACGCAGCAACTGTTTCACCGCAACTTGCTCGCCGCCAATCTCGCGAACGAGATCCGCCACCATTCCCACCGTTACAGTAGCTTGGATCGGGTACGTCCCCGCAAATTCAGCTTTAGCAGATTTCGCATCAGCATCCGCGTTGCCGTTGCTACAACCAAGTGCGCAAGCTGCGACAAGAATAAAAAAGACTAAAACCACAACTCGCATGTAAAATCAACTTTCCAAGCAATTTCTGCAAACTTTCAGCAGACGTTGAAAACAACTTCAAAGCTCGCTGCCTATTTCATCAGCCGAATCTCATTCGCTTCGGTTCGCGTCATAAGAACTGGGGGCTTACGCCCGGCGGCTAAATAGCGAAACCGATTTTTGGATCAGCACTTAGTCGTTGAAGATGGTCACCAGCGACAGACTCGAACTGTTCGTCATCCATCAATTCCAGCGGTGAATAATTCGGATGGCGGGAAACTTTATAGGGATCGTTGCGGCGAGTGTTGTAGCAGCAAATCAGCGACCAACGTGGATGGGGGCTGGTGTTTTGATCCGAACGATGCAGCAAATTGCCGTGGAAAAACAGCGCATCACCCGGTTGCATCTCAACGTACTCAATCGACAAGCGTTCCAGTGCGGCCTCGACACGCTCAGGGTCTGCGCCCGTTTGACCACCGATCTTCATATGATTCATCCGGCCGAAGTGATGTGAACCTGGGAGTACTTGCAAGCAACCGTTCTCGCGCGTCGCCCGGTCAACTGCAATGAAGCAACTTCCCATATCCGGATACAAGCAACCGAAGTCGTACCAGTAACCGTAATCTTGGTGCCACTCCCAAGCGCCGCCGACGAAAGGTTCCTTGAGCATCATCTTATGGTGATAGTGATAGACTTCATCGCCCAGGAGCGTAGCCATGTTGCTTGCTACTCGGTGCGATCGCACAACCGCTGAATAGAGGTTATCTTCAAGATCGTTGCTTAGTGAAAGTGTCGTCGTACCGCCTTGTGCGTCCGAGCGACTGGTGGCTCGCGCAGTGACCTGCTGGTCGGCGCGAGCATATCGACTGAGCAATTCGATTTCGGTCGACGAAAATAGATTTCGGACCAAGATATAACCTAGATCATTGAATTGCCGCTGCGACTCGGGGGATGCACTAAAGTAGCTCATTCGCCTGACTTCCTCTAAACGACTCATGCCGAAGTATTCAGACTGAGCTTACGCTTGATTTCAAAGGCTGGCAACAAGTGTCGAGTTTTATCGGCATCGTCCATGCGTTCCAAGTTTCGTCAACACATTGAATCCTACCAGTTTTCACCAGACTCACAGCAGCCTGTTACAATCAAGCCACTTTGTAAAGGGAATACAAAATGACGAAGCCCCTCTTGTTTCAGTCGCTGCTGCTTTTTGCGTTTAGTTCCTTTCATGGCGTTTTGCATAGTCAGGAAGCCGTGGCCGAGGACGTCGTGAGTATCGAAGTCCAAGAGCTGCCTATTCAGTTGCAAGTCGGCTATGCGGTTCGAGCGATCGATATCAATGCGGACGGGAAACTTGACGTGGCGATCGTCGATAGCAAGCGCGTTCTATGGTTGGAGAACCCGACCTGGACGGCTCACGTGATTTATGAAACCCCAGACGCGAAGTTCGATAATGTCTGCTTTGCACCGCATGACATCAACGGTGACGGGCGAGTGGATTTGGCTCTTGGCGCGGACTGGCAAGCCAATAACTCTGACTCAGGTGGCTCGATCGGTTGGTTGGAGCACACTGAGTCTGGCCCATGGATCTATCGCGAGATCGCGAATGAGCCTACCACGCATCGGATGAGTTGGGTTGATATCGAGGGGAACGGCCGTCCGCATTTGGTCGTGGCGCCGCTGAAGGGACGAGGTTCGCGACCGCCTGGATTCGATCAAACGGCACTCCGCTTGCTCGCGTTCAAACCTGGAAAGAATCCGACCGAAGAGCGTTGGGATCGCAGTATTCTAAGCGAAGAACTGCATGTGATGCATAACTTCGATATCACGGATCTCGACTCGAACGGCCAAGTCGACTTGATCACAGCCAGCTACGAAGGTGTGAACTGGCTGCGATTCACAGACTCCGGTGCAACGACTAGTGAGGCCAGTTCAAAACAGCTCGGCTCAAAACAGCTCGGCTCAGGGCAGCTCGAAGCGGCACCCAAGCGAGGGGCGAGCGAAATCCGTCATGGCAAACTGGCTGATGGTCGCAGCTACATTGCCACAATTGAACCCTGGCACGGAAATAAAGTGGTTGTTTACATCGCGCCTCCGCAGTGGCTGGAAAGCGACGCCCCGGAAGGCGATTTGTGGCCAAGGTTCGTCATCGACGAGGAACTGGCTTGGGGACATGCCATTGCGGTTGCCAACTTAGATGACGATGCCGATGAGGAACTGGTGATCGGAGTCCGCGACAATCAATCGGAAGCTCATCGCTGTGGCGTGAGAGTTTACGACCCGATTGATGCTGCGGCTGGAAAATGGTCTCGGCAGCTGATTGACGCTGGTGGAGTTGCGGTCGAAGACCTAGTTACGGCGGACCTAGACAACGATGGCGGTCAGGACATCATCGCAGTCGGCCGCGCTACACATAACGCCAAGATCTATTGGAACCAATAAAGCGCACGGGCGCAGCCATCTTCTGGGTGCCAACCAATCGACAGCTCCGGTTGGTTGATGTAGTTTCAGGACCAGAGACATTGTCTGTTCCAACAATCTGCTCACGAGGATACGCGTGCACTCGACTTTGTATTTTCTGTTTTTCGTTCACTTCGTTTGCTTGGTCGCAGGCTGCGGTTGGAAAACCGATACGCCAAAACCTCCACCTGCCATCGAGGCAACGTCGATCCGCTTTCACGATGCTACTCGCGAGAGTGGGATTGTGGCTGTCTATCAAAACGGCGAGGAGGCGCACGAGCATAGCATCGTCGAATCGCTCGGCGGCGGAGTTGGGCTGATTGACTTTGACCGCGATGGTCGCTTGGACGTGTTCTTCCCTGGTGGCGGAAAGATCACTCGCAACGAGCCGCTCGAAGGACTGCCCAGTTCGCTTTGGAGAAATCTGGGCGCGATGCAGTTCGAAAATGTCGCTGACGCATCTCAACTTAGCGAACCTCGAACGCTCACTCATGGCTGCGCTGCGGCGGATATCGACAACGATGGCTTTATCGATGTCTTGGTGACGGGATATGGCGGGTTGCAGTTGCTCCGCAATCAAGGCGACGGAACGTTCTACGAATGCACCACCAGTTCAGCGCTGCTCGACAGCGACTGGAGTTCAAGCGCTGCTTGGGGCGATTTCAATGAAGATGGCAACCTGGACCTTTACGTAGCGCATTACGTCGATTGGTCGTGGAAGAAGCACCCTCAGTGCCCAACGATACAGCCCGGAGTCTTTGATGTTTGTACTCCCAATGACTTTGGTCCGCTCAGAGATGTCGTATTTCTAAGCAAAGGCGACTGGACATTCGAAAAGCGAACCGATGAAGCCGGATTGGACCCTGGCGGCAAAGGACTGGGTGTAGTGACCGCTGATTTGAACAACGACCAGCACATCGATATCTATGTTGCAAACGACACTACCAATAACTTTCTTTATTTGGGCGATGGTTCCGGCTGCTTTAAGGATGCGGGGCTGGAAAGCGGTACTGCGGTTGACGGTAATGGAACACCCAACGGCAGCATGGGGTTGGTCGTGTTCGACTACAACCTTGATCAACGGCCGGATTTGTGGGTAACGAACTACGAAAACGAAACTTACGCGCTCTATGAAAACGCGGGTCGTAGCTCGTTTCTGTGGGCTACCGAACGCGCTGGAATCAATGCGCTGGGCAGAAAGTTCGTCGGCTTTGGAACGACCTCGGGAGACTTTGACCAAGATGGAGATGAGGATCTTGTTGTAGCAAACGGGCACGTCATGCTTCACCCGGCTCAGTCGCAATCGTCACAACAAGGCGTCTTACTCGAAAATAAACTAGTTGGAGCTTCGCGTCGTTTGGTACGATACGAGTTTGAAAAAACGAGCTACTTTTCAGCCTTTCATCGGGGCCGCGGCGTCGTCAGCGGGGATCTCGATGGCGATGGGGATCTGGATCTTATTTTTTCAAACACCCGCGAACCAGCAGCTGTGATTCTGAATGAATCAAGTCGCTTGGGCACGCAGCTACAAGTGGAACTTGTCGGGCGGAGCAGCAACCGAGACGCTATTGGTGCTGAGTGTTTGTTGAAGACGGACAAGAATGTTTACTTGCGATCAGTTGTAGGAGGAGGCAGCTATCTGTCCCAGAATCCGTACTCCTTAACTTGGAGCGTTCCACTTGGCGAGAAGGTATTCGAACTGCAGATCAAATGGCCAAATGGCGAACAACAAACGGAGTCAGACGTGTCACTCGACAAAAGGAACGTCGTGAAACAACGCTAAAGCAGCTACTTTGATTCGATCATTGCAAGCTTTTCCCTATGTTCAATCGCAAGTTCCGCGAAGCCGGGTGACTCTTGCACATGCCGTTCATAGTATTCGGCCAACTCGCGATGTACGTCGGGGTCGTTATCGCCGTGTTGCAACGCACTTTTTAGCCAAAACAACCCGCTTCTTTCGGATTCGTATTCAATGAGCAATTTGCCAAGGGCAACGCGGGAGGCGAAGTCTTCTGGGTTGCGGTTGATCTGGTTGCGCAGCACATTTACTTGTGCTAGTGCCTGCTTGGTTTCTTCAACTTTGGCAAACTCGGCCGTCGCTTCATCCGCACGGCCAAGCCCCTTCAGTGCTAACGCTCGCGAATAACGAGCGGTAAGGTCGCGAGGATTTGCTTCAAGTGCGAGATCGAGCATACGAAGTCCTTCTCTAAAATCACCTTCTGCAATTAGTAGTTTGCCCAATTCGACTGCGGCCAAGTTCCGCTCCATCGGCTCACCCAGTGCCGCGTACGATTCGCGCACTTGCTCCTGTTCAGCAGCCTGAACGTCCATCAAATACTGCTTGGCTTTCGCTGAATCACCTACTTTCGCGAAGCCCATGCCCAGCCCCACTTTCGCAGCTTCTGGACGTTCCATGACAAGGCATCGCTGAAACAATTCAATAGATCGCTCCGCTTCGTTTTCATCGAGTAGCATGCGCGCAAGACTGAAAATTGCGGGAAAGTAGTCATTGTCGATCGCAATGGAACGCTCATAACTCGCGCGTGCGTTATCCAACTGCTGCAGGTGCTCTTGAATTCGCGCCATACGATGCGCCGGACGTGGGTCGTTTGGACGATCGATCCGCCACGCGTCCAGGATTCTAATAGCCGCTTCAAACCGAGAGCTCATCGCCAGACCATTGGCATACGCCTCACAAATTTCGGCGGAATCAGGATCACCCGTGGCAAGCCGCTCGCTAAGTTCGGCTTCGACTTCGTCGAGGCGGCCGGTTTGCGCGTAACTCAATTTGCGCTCCAGTTCGATCCGTTTGTGATCAAATCCGGCTTGCGAAGCAGCGCTAAGATGTCGCTCCATGGCCGTCCAATCACCTTCGACACGTGCCACACGAGCGGCCAGAAAACTCATTAGCGAATTGTCGGGTTGGACGTTGCGGGTTGCCTCAATCCAACCTTTGGCCGACGCCAAGTCGCGGCTTTGAATTGCATTCGCTGCAAACTGGTTGGTGATGCGAACAATACCACCTGCGAAGTAAAAAGCGATTAGGGCAACTGTCAATAGAACGAGCAGCACTTTTGGACGCGAAGCGCTATTCGCCAACGAAAATGCCGGAACAACTTTGTGAGTTGCACCGGCACGTTGATTCGTTTTATGCGATACGCGTATCACGGCTTTCGACTCGCAATCGAAATCTACATTTATAGCTTGCCAATCATCTCTTTCGCTTTCGACTTAACCTTGGCAGCATTGTTCGCTTTCTTGAGCTCATCGAGATCTTTTCTGAGCGTCTCGGCCTTGGCGGCATCTTCGACGGCAAGCTTTTCAATGTTCTCTTCGATCACCACCATCTCGCTGCCGAGCATGCCTGTGTCGGCTGGACTTTGCAGATTCGCTTTCAGCATGTCCTTGGGCGAAACTGCGATCGGTTGAACTTCAGTGCTACCCGGATCACACCCACAAAAAACTAGAGCGACCAGAGCAATACTCAGTAGCGATTGAAATTTCTTGATCATCATTCGTATCCGTAAAAACTGTTTCATCTCATTCACAAAATTGAGGTACCCCGATGAATCGGGGTACCTAGAGGCTCAGCAAAAGACTGAGTGAAAGTTATTGCTCAACGGTAGTTGTTTGACCGTCGTCGCGACCGCCGAAGTACTGCCAAGCTTTCAGATCGATTGAATCTGAAACGAAGCGGACCGAACCGTCACCGGCTGTCGCTTGAACGCCGCCGGTGTGTTGGCTGCGCGGAGTGTAGATTCCGTCACGATCTGAAGCGAAACCGCTGCCGCTGGTTTGGCAGTTCGGGAATTTCCAGTTCGGTGGAGCAGCGGCGTTAAGTGCTGTTTGCGTTGGCTCAGGCGACATCCACTGATTACCGTTCTGCGAGTTGTGAGCGGTCGTTGCTTGACACGCTGCACCGAAGGTTTCGAGCTCAGCTTGCGATGGATACTGAATGGTGCCGTTCGGAAACGCAGCACCGATGCGAGGCTCGGAAGTCTGGCCATTCATGATGAACGAACCATTGTCATCACCTGACAAATGCTCGGAAGCTAACAAAGTGTTCGAGGTACCGTCGGTGATGTCGGCCATGCGAGTTGAGCACTTCGCCGCTGCATCGGACTGGCCCCGGAACATGCCGTTCTGGTTCCTGAAATTGTCCCAGTCGATCGTCGCGCCGAAGCTCACGCCGTAGTTGCAACCCGGTCCGTTTGACCAACCGCCGCCACTGGGAAAACGCTTAGCTGACGGACACAAGAACGCTGAAATCGAAGACGACCGGAGCGAGTTGTGCGGGCCATCATCCCAATTGTGAAAAAAGTTGACTGTCTGCGTTTGGACGGCGTTGTACAGCGGGCCTTGCTCGATGTAGGGCAGGATCATTGTGAACGCGCTGTAACCGCGCCAGTAATCGTTCTGACCGTTGCGGGTCACGAACGTTGGAAACACCTTGTGAGTGTCGTGGTAGTTGTGCATCGCCAAGCCGATTTGCTTCATGTTGTTTGAACATTGCATACGGCGAGCTGCTTCACGAGCCGCTTGAACAGCAGGTAACAAGAGACCAACCAGGATTCCGATGATCGCAATCACAACTAACAATTCGACGAGCGTGAACCCTCTGCGGTTCGTTGACGGATGAGTAGACATTGCAAACTCCGAGCAAAATTCTAAAAAAGTTCGTGAACCAATAAGTCAAGGCTTCTTGAGTTGAAACAGCGAACGGCCGTCTATCGATGGGGACGTCGTAATTCAATACGCTTCGAAACGCATCACTAGACACTCACGTGTATGCAGGACGCGTTTGAGCCCTGCCGACAAATTAAGAAGGCTGCCAAGTGGCACGTCATGAGATGGGGGCGTGCCGTTCAAAACAAGTTGTAGACATGCCAATTACTAGTAGGCCATCATCTGTCAGTCAACCTTCTCCGCGTGCCACCCCAAGGCGACAAGTCGCCGAATAAGCATTAATTAAGACAAATAAAGGTATTTAACTTTGCTATAGTTGATTCGAATGCAATTCAGCGGAGAGCTACGAAAGTATGATTAATAATCAGTTACATTCGAAGTGCGTGAGTCAGGCCCCTTAAAGATGCTCAGCGACGGACAACTCCCCGCAGCTTTTTTAGAAACGCTTAATCAGCGGTCCACAGCATCGCCCGTCGCAGAACTTAGGGTGTGGCATCCGCAGCAGCCCTAGAAGTAAATGCTTACAGAGCACTGACGCAAAGCAGCATCGAAAGTCAGTAGAGCATGGCAAGCGTCTTTTCGCCGTCGCTCATGGCCGTGGACGCCAACTCACGGCATTGGAATGAATCCTCGGGAGCTGAGCTGGTTGAAGTCGAATGACGGACTTACAAGTCCAAATCAAGTGAAAGGAACTACGCGGCGGCACAACTTTGACGCTTAACGAATTCGCGATAGTCGTTCCAGGTGTCGATGCCTTTCGGCGCATGCTCGATGACGCCCAACACAATTTCGCTGCCCGCTTGTAAGAATCGTAGTTGCTCGAGTTTTTCGAGTTGTTCGAGCGGACTGGAGGGCAACTCGGCTAACTTGAGCAGGAACTGACGGCGGTAGGCGTAAACACCGATGTGCTGCAGGAATGCAGGCGGATTGCTGCTCAGTAGCGATTCATCCCAACTGCGCGCATGCGGAATCGGGCTGCGACTGAAGTACAGTGCGCGACCGTAATGGTCGCGAACTACTTTCACGCACGCGGGATCCTCCAGACGAGTGCGATCACGAATCGGAGCGGCTAGTGTCGCGACGTCAGCACGCGGGTTGGATTCGAGCAAACGCGTCACTTCATCGATCGCCTCCGCGGAAATCTCCGGTTCATCGCCTTGTACATTGATGAACAGATCCACTTCGGGCATTTGCTTCGCAACGGCTGCCACGCGGTCGGTTCCGCTTTGCAGCGTTGGGTCGGTCAGCACGCTTCGGCCACCGAAACCTCTGACCGTTCTTTCAAGCTTTTCGCAGTCAACAGCGATAACAATGCCTTCTGGACGCTTGGCCAAGGAAGCGGATTCAAATGTATGTTGGAGGACCGTTTTTCCGGTCTCGCGCAGCAGCAATTTTTCAGGTAAGCGCGTCGACGCTAGTCGGGCGGGGATGATGATCTGGCTGTGGCAATGTGTGCGAGTCAGTACAGTCGGAACACCGATCGAAGTGAGCGAGGACGTTGAGGTGGTTGTAGTCATTATTTCAGTCCGTTGGCGGTTGAGCGTTAGCATCGTGCGATCGAACCGGTTTTAGCAAACGGTTTTACGCCAGCCCAGATCATTTTCCAGTTGCTAGCGAGTGATTGCGGGAAGCTGCAAAAATCCAAAGTTCGTGCGGCTGTTACCCAGCAATTCACCCACTGCTTCACGCCGCTTCCGGTTATAGCGATCGCGCTGGCGACGTCCTTCGATGTTGGCCTTGGCCAGCTGGATTTACCACATTTCCTTGAGCTGCGCGGCACCGTCGGCTAGTCTAAAGATTGAGAATGGGTTGCCGCTATCGAAAAAGGCGTTCGCGTGACAACGAACACCTATTCGCTTCCTAAGCCTTGAGAAACCCGCCCGCTTTAGGACGAAAAATCGCCACCCAAGCTTGGAGCGGAAGTAAAATCGCGAGACAGACGCTCCGATCGCTTGCCACAAAAGAGCTTTTGCGCTTTGCAAATGCTAGATTGGTGTTTTAATGAGACTAAT
>JBGSJB010000659.1:0-15845 GCA_041742175.1 Pirellulaceae bacterium | reverse complement strand
GATGCTCTTCAGCAGCAATCTTTTCTTTTCCTCTCTCGCAATCAGTCGCAAAATCAAATCGCCGGTTGAGTTAATCGTGGGCGCTTTGCGCTGTTTAAACGCGACGACGAACACGCAGATGATCGCCAAAGGTCTGCTTGAGATCGGCCAAGGGCTGTTCTATCCGCCGAATGTAAAAGGCTGGGATGGAGGTCGCGCTTGGATCAACTCATCGACCTTACTTGGTCGTGCAAATCTGATCGCAGATATTCTTTCTAGCGACACGACGCGCTTTGGTGGAACGACGTTGACTCAGTATTTGGATCAACTGCAAGTTAATACCATCGACCAAGCCATTGAGCACTTCGAGCGACTGCTGCTAGCGATTCGCTTGGATGCGATGACGCGGACAAAGCTGCGGGAGTCGGCTGAGGCGGTTGCGGGTGACAAGGAACGTCAAATGCGATCGTTGCTCCACTCGATAACATCCCTTCCCATTTGCCAACTCGGTTAAGCGTGTAAGGTGCACCTATGTTGATACGTAGTAATTCGAACCGACGTGCGTTTCTAAGAAATTCGTTTCACGGTGCGACTGCACTTGGCATCGGCGTATCGCTTCCAAAGTGCTTTGCGACCGCAGCCGCTGGCGAATTGAAAGGGGACTCGATTCTAGTTGTCGTACAGTTATCAGGTGGCAATGATGGTCTGAACACCGTTATCCCATACGCCGACGATGGCTACCGATCAGCCAGACCGAAGCTTGCGATTCCGCAAAGCGATGTATTGAAGATTGACGCCGACACGGGATTCCACCCGTCGCTGGCGGGTGCGAATGAGTTGCTGCAGGCGGGTAAATTCGCAGTTGTTCGAAATGTGGGCTATGAAAACCCAAATCGATCGCACTTTGAATCGATGGACATCTGGCACACATGTCGCCGCAAGGATCAACCGCGACCTGATGGTTGGCTCGGCAGATTCTTGGACGAGCAAAAGGCGGTCGCTGGTGGCGATGTGCCGGCGTTGCATTTAGGGCATGAACAACAACCAGTCGCAATCGCTTCGACCAATGTGCGTGTGCCAACTATCAAAGAACTGGCAGAGTTTCAATTGCGAGGCAACGACAAGCTTTCGTTGCGCGCGTTACTTGAGTCCAAACAAACGGACATCGATGCTGGTCGCGAACATGAACTGTACGCTTTCTTGCAGTCGAGTACCGCGTCTGCGATTGCGGCGAGCCAACGCGTGACGGAAGCGGCGCAGAGCTACCAGACGCAGGTCAGCTATCCCGATACCGACTTGGGAAAGAAACTGCGAGTTGTTGCGCAGTTGATCGACGCGGGACTAACCACACGTATCTACTACTTGCAACATAATGGATTCGATACGCATGCGCAGCAAGCTCCAACGCACGCTATTTTGTTGCGGCAGTGGAGCGACGCAATCAGCGCTTTTATGAAAGACCTATCGGATCATGACCACGACAAGCGAGTGTGCGCGATGACATTCAGTGAGTTTGGTCGCAGAGTCGCAGAAAATGCAAGCGAAGGCACGGACCACGGCGCTGCTGGTCCGATGTTCTTGTGCGGTGGCGCGATCAAGGCGGGCATTATCGGCAAGCTGCCAAATTTAACGGATCTACAAGAAGGCGATTTGAAGCATGAGTACGACTTCCGCCAAGTGTATGCTTCTGTGCTCAGCGATTGGTTGAAGGCTGATTCCAATTCGATTCTTGGAGCTCAATTTGAACCTGTTCCGCTATTCGCTTAATACGAGGCCTGACTTTGTTGGTCACCCCGCCAATCCGACCGACCGACATCTCAGCCTACAGAAATCAGGGATTCTCCTCTACTCTTGAAAGGTTTCTTCAATGCCATTCTTGTCTGTGAAGTCATTTGGAGTTTGTCTGACGTGCTGTGTGATCGCGCAAGCCAGCGTCGCTCAAGACAACCCAGAGAGGCCGCGTCGCCCTGGTGGATTCGGCGGGCCAATTGAACTTGGTCCAGATGACGTGGCCTTTTATGACGCGCCGCCTGAGGGCTTTAAAGATGAGCGAGAAGGCACGCCTCAAGGCAAGTTAGAGTTGATCGAGTATGAGTCAAAGACTGTCGGAACGACTCGCAAAGCCAACGTTTACACTCCTCCGGGTTACACAGCGGACAAGAAGTATCCGGTGCTTTACTTGTTGCATGGAATCGGCGGCGATGAAAACGAATGGGTGCGTTTCGCCAATCCTAAAGCTCTTTTCGATAACTTGATCGCTGATGGTAAGGCGGTTCCGATGATCGTTGTGATGCCTAACGGACGCGCTCAAAAGAACGATCGCGCCGAGGGTAACGTGATGCAAAGCGCACCCGCGTTCGCGGTGTTCGAAAAGGACTTGTTGAATGATCTAATTCCAGCGATCGAGGCGAAGTATTCGGTCGATAACAATCGCGAGAAACGCGCTATCGCAGGTCTTTCCATGGGCGGCGGCCAGTCGTTCAATTTCGGCCTTGGCAATCTCGATGCTTTTGCTTGGGTTGGTCCGTTTTCGGCAGCTCCGAATACCAAGCCCGCCGAAGAGTTGATTCCGGATGTTGAGAAGGCTAAGTCAAAGTTGAAACTGCTGTGGATATCCTGCGGCAACAAAGACGGCTTGATTCGCATCAGCCAAAACGTGCATCAGTTCTTGAAGAAGAATGATATTAAGCATGTGTGGCATGTCGATGGTCACGGACACGATCCCGCTCACTGGAGCAGCAGTCTGTATTGGTTCAGCCAAAGTGTCTTTCAGGACAAACCGCAAGTCGGCAAGCAAGCTGCGAATGTCAACGCGGACGCTGAGAAGTCTGCCACTAAGAAGCCTGCTATTGCAAAGCCTGTTACTGAAAAGCCTCTATATAAATCGACGGCAAAGGAAACCGACTCTGCAAATGATTGGAAGCCTTCAACGATCAACCAGAAAGGAAAAGAGTTTCCGCAAGTGAACTCGGAGCGCCGCGCGCGATTTCGTATCGTCGCACCGGAAGCACGAAGCGTCTCAGTCAGCTTGGGCAAAGTGCCGCTGACCAAAGACGAGGATGGAGTTTGGACGGGAATCACTGCGCCGTTGGATGAGGGCTTTCACTACTACAGTTTGAAGATTGATGGAGCCGATGTTCCTGATCCGAACAGTCTCTATTTTTTCGGAGCGATGCGGTGGGGCAGTGGCATCGAAGTGCCCGCAGCCGACCAAGACTTCTATGCGGTGAAGAATGTTCCGCACGGCCAACTTCGGCAAGTGCTGTTCTTTTCGAAGACAACCGACTCGCATCACCGTGCGTTTGTCTACACTCCGCCGGGTTACGAACAAGAGCTTGAAAAACGCTATCCGGTTTTGTACTTGCAACACGGTTGGGGTGAAGACGAAACCGGTTGGGGCGCTCAAGGCCATGCCAACTTAATAATGGATAACCTGTTGGCTGATGGAAAAGCAACACCGTTCATCATTGTAATGACTTACGGAATGACCAATGACGTGCAACTTGGTGGCGGACCGCGCGGCGGAGGGCAACGACCGGTTTTCAATTTCGATGCATTCCAAGGCGTGTTGCTCGACGACTTGATCCCGTACGTTGACAACAACTTTCGCACGCTTGCCGATCAATCGCATCGCGCGATGGCTGGACTGTCGATGGGTGGAATGCAAACTCGAACGATCGCTCCTGCAAACCTTGACAAGTTCTCAGCCATCGGACTTTTCAGCGGAGGAAGCATCAGCGCTGACAGTATTGCGAACATGGAGGAGTTCAAACAGAAGGTCAAGTTGGTCTTTGTTGGATACGGCAGCAAGGAGATTGTAGGCGACCGAGCGGGCAGAGGCAGTGATCCCAAGGCAGCCACCGAAGGGCTCAAAGCGGCTGGCGTGAACGCTCACTTTTATGTCTCGCAAGACACAGCCCATGAGTGGCAGTCGTGGCGACGTTGCTTGCATGAAATGGCACCACTGCTGTTCAACGATAAATCATCTGAATCAACCCAAGGAATTAGTGGTGTCTGGAAAGCAGACTTCGATACTCAACGCGGCTTGCAGAAGTACACGTTTACCCTCAAACAGGACGGCCCGTCAATTACTGCACGCGCATCGGTGGAGCTAGACGGTCAGAGCCGCGAAGTGGAATTCGAAGACGTCGAGCTGAACGACAAGACGCTAACCTTCGTCGAGATCTTGGACGCACAGGGCCGTGAAGTTCGAATTACCTATACCGGGATCGTCTCTGAAGATGAAATCAAGTTTCGTCGCGAGGTCGGCGAATTGGGTTCTTCTGACTCTGTGGCCAAACGTGATTCAGCTACGGAATTGCCGGCTAAGTCATCCGCCGCTGACCAATCGTCCACCAATAAACCGGTTGCATCAGTCTCGCCAACTGCGACAGTCGCATTGAAGGATGTGTTCAAGGATGACTTTCGAATCGGAGTTGCGGTCAATCGGTCCATCACCACCGGTCGGGCCACTCGTCGTTCGGAGGAGGATGTTGCTCGCGACGTTGCGCTGGTCAAGCATCACTTCAACCATGTCGTTGCCGAGAACGATATGAAGTGGCAATTGATACATCCGCGACCGGGCGCAGACGGTTTCGACTTTGCATCCGCGGACGCACTTGCTTCATTCGCTCAAGACAACTCGATGGAATTAGCAGGACACACATTGGTTTGGCATTCGCAAACGCCTAACTGGGTTTTCGAAGGAACGCATTCACCACCTGCCGACGAATTGAACACGGCGACGGATGGGCAACTGAGTATTAATCCGCCCGCGTCGGGTGGAGCGCGAGGCCAGGGCGGCTTTGGTCGTTTTCGCGGATTTGATTTGAGCGGTCCACGAGCGTCGCGTGAAGAGCTACTGGAGCGGATGCGTGAGCATATTCACACAGTCGTGGGCCGCTACAAAGGCAAAGTAAAAGTTTGGGATGTTGTCAACGAAGCCATCTCTGACTCTGGTCCTGAAGTGCTGCGGCGATCGCCTTGGTCAGTGATCATTGGTCCAGACTTCATTGCTAAAGCGTTTGAATATGCGCACGAAGCCGACCCGGATGCGATCTTGCGTTACAACGATTATGGGCTTGAGAGTGCTTCCAAGCGCAGCAAACTGATAACGCTGATCAAAGCTCTGCAGGCTCAGAATGTGCCCATCGGTGCGATCGGATCGCAGGCGCATTGCAACGTGAGCACAACTTTTGAAACTATGGATGAAGCGTTAACGGAGATGTCTTCGCTGGGCTTACCGATTCACATCACAGAGTTGGACGTAAATTCTGCAGTCGGCGGTCAGCGAGGCACGAACGCCGACGTGGCTGGTAACGCAACCACGACGCAAGGTGGTTTGGTTTCGGAAGCGGATCGCAAGTTAGCGGATGCGTTTGCCGGTCTGTTTCGCGCGTTCGTCAAGCATAAAGAAGCGATTGAAGTCGTCACGTTTTGGGGCGCGAACGATGCGGTATCCTGGCGCGCGCAGGGAAAGCCACTTTTGTTTGACGGAGAAAACAACCCGAAACTTGCATTCGACGCCGTCATCCAGGTTGCCAACAACAAATAGCGTTGTCGAGCACTTTGCGAAGTCCGCCCATCGAGAGTCCATCTCGATTTTTCAGCTAGTCGAGAAGCGATTGCCCTCGCGACTTTGCGATGGCAACGAGAACGTTTTCGAGTTCATCAATGGCAACTGGCTTAACGAGATGATGATCGAAGCCAGCCTTTTTGCAGCGGCGACGATCCTCCACTTGACTCCATCCGGTAAGCGCAATCAGAGAGATCTCATCGAACTTGGGCTCTTTTCGTATTTGCTGCGCGACTTCGTTGCCATCCATTTCCGGCATGCCGATGTCTAGAATCACAATCGAAGGATGCAAATCTTCAAGACAATCCAACGCCGCTCTCCCGCTGTGTGCGGTGTAGGTCTCTAAGCCTTCGACTCGCAAGACAAGCGCTAGAGTTTCGGCTGCGTCGCGGTTGTCGTCGACGACGAGAATACGACCGATGTCAGCGGCAGAAAATGGCTTGGCGGTTGAAGGCCCGGGTAGATTGACGTCAGGTTGAGCGAGCGGTAGACGAATCACAAACTCGCTACCTCGATCGGCTCCTTCGCTACGCGCTTCAACGCTTCCACCGTGTAAGTCGACGAGCTTTCGCACCAGTGCGAGACCGATTCCCAAGCCACCTTGTGCTCGGCCAAGTGTGCGGTCAACTTGCGTGAATAGATCGAAAACTCGCGGCAACATTTCGTGCGGAATGCCAAGTCCATTGTCTTTGATTGAAACGGCTACGCCTACGTTGTCCGGTTGTGCCGTTACCAGAATTTGCCCCCCATCGCAGGTGTACTTCGCAGCGTTGTTTAACAGATTGGCGAGCACCTGCGTAATGCGAGTGGCGTCGGCGAACAGCAAATAGTCTTCGTCCGGAAGGTCCAGCGTCAATTGGTGGTGCGCCAGGTCGATCTGTGGTCTACTCAATTCGATAGCTGCTTGGACCACATCCTTCAAGGCGATCGGTTGTTTACGAAGAACGATTTGTCCTCGGGTGATACGTGAAATCTCCATGAGGTCGTCGACTAAGCGGATGAGATGATTCACTTGGCGCTGAAGCATTTCATGGATCTGTTCTTCGTCCACATCCTGTGTGGACCGTGTGATTCGCAAGAGTTCTAGACTGTTGCGAATTGGCGCGAGCGGGTTTCGTAGCTCGTGTGCCAACGTCGCAAGAAACTCATCCTTGAGGCGGCTCGCATTCCGCAATTCTGCTTCGACGCGGCAGCGTTCAATATTCTCTCGCTGTGCAACGAGTTGAGCTTCGACGGCGTCTTCCATCAGGTTCAGTGCGGCCAGTCTTAAGTCGCGATCCGCGCTACAGTTCGATTCCGCTAGAGTAAGCGACTTTCGAAGGCTCAAGTTCTCGGCTTCCAGTCGCGCGAACTTATCACGCCAATATTCTTCGGAGCGCATGAGATGAAGATCGTGACTGTCAGCCGGGTTTTCGGAATCATGAATTTCTAGATTGCGAGTTGTCGACGGATTCGATGCTTCACTCATAATTCGTCCTCCTCAACTTTCTCTACAAACTCAAGTGCGTATTTTGGTGGCTCACCCAATCGCGTGCAGAGCGCATTCACTTCACTTTTCAGTTCGATCATCTTTTTCTCGCGTCCAACAGCCACTGCATTGAAGCGCCTTAGTTCATCGATCTGCGAAAAAAGCGCCTCCTGGGTGTGCTTGCTTTCGGTAAGATCTCTCATAATCTTTACGAAGCCACGAAGCTCACCCGCGTGATCGAGCAGCGGCATTACGGCTCCAGAGCCATAAAAAATTGAACCATCTTGTCGAGTATGCCAACGTTCGTTTTCGGCGCGACCGTGTTCTTGCGTCAGCTTGATTTCGTTCTCGGGAATTCCTAACGCACGATCTTCATCGGTAAAGAGCATGTCAGAGAGTTGCCCGACGATTTCACTTTCGTGATAACCAAACATCGCTTCGGCCCCAGAATTCCAAGATGCGATGCGGCGATCGGTACCAATGGAAAATATTGCGAACTCCTTTGCGCTCTCAATAATAATGCGCATGCGTTCTTCTGACTGTCGAAGTGCCTCAACCGCTTGCTTGCGTTCGCTTATATCAACAAGTGTTACAACGATTCCTGCGATTTGATCATGGGCGGTTCGATAGGGCTGCAATCTAGCGATGTACCATTGCGCACCGACGCTTACTTCTAATTCTACGGGTTGCAACGTACGCAATACGCGTTCCGCGTCAGCGATAAGATCGGGATAGTCGAGACTGGGCTTCAAATGGGCAAGGGGGCGCCCCAAGTCGCTGGGTATGAAGTTGAAAAGCGACACGGCGCTGGGTGTGAAACGCGTGATTGCAAGGTCGAGATCGAGGAACACAGTCGCGATGGAAGTGGCAGCCATCAAGTTCTGAAGATCTGCGTTGGCACGCGACAGCTCATCCATATTGCTCTTCATCTCTTGATTCACCGTCGTCAATTCTTCGTTGATCGATTGGAGTTCTTCCCGCCCGGTTTCAAGTTCCTCGGTTGCCGACCGCAGCTCCTCATTCATCGCCTGCAGTTCTTCATTGCTGGCCTTGAGCGCCTCGACCGAGTTTTCGTATTGATCGACAATCTCACTCAGATTGCGCTTCACATGCTCTAACTCGCGCTCTAATTGACCTGACACATGGTCGCTTGAAAGTAGTTGGGAACTCTCTGAGTGAGTAGCCTGCTCGTCGGTTTGGGGCGTTTCCAAAAAAAGAACTAAGTACATGCCGCTTTCCGAGTCAGCGGCCGGCGCGACGCGACACTTTAATTGGCGGCTCTGGGAATCGATCTGAACAGTACAGGGTGCTGTTTCGACTTGACCTTTAAGCTCGGCAGCTTGGAATAACGCGGCTCTCAAGCTTGGACGCAATGCGCTGTCGATGAGGTGAAGCAAATTAGAAGTTGGTTCGCCGCTCGCAAACATCAAGAACCGTCCAGCACTTTCGGAGGAGTGCAAGATGTTTTGATTGTCATCGATGATGACCGACGGTGGGGCATATTGCTCCAGCAACTGAAAATGCAGTTGTGCTCGCGTACCCCGATCGAGTGGCAGCTCGCGACGACTGGAAAGCGAAGCGGGATCGTTGGCAAACTGCTTGCCATGCACCACAGGTTGGAAGCTAGAATTCTCGAGTGCCGCTACCGCCCGCTGCAACGAGAGCGATCCGCTGGGCAAGCAAGTGACGGATCGGGTGGAATCGCGATGCGCATAGATTCGATGTTTCTTGTCCACCACAGTGAAGCAAGGATTGCTTTCATCGATCGACTCTGAAGTGCCCAGCAATAGTTTACCGCCGGAATTGAGCGCAAAATGAAATGTCTCGAAAACTTGTACCTGCGCTTCATGCTTGAGATAGATCAGAAGGTTGCGGCAAGAGATCAAATCCATTCGAGAAAAGGGAGCGTCCTTTAACAAATCGTGTCTTGCGAACAACACCATCTCGCGCAATTCTCGTTTCACCTGATAACCATGCGGAGACTTAACGAAAAATCGACGCAAACGATCTTCGCTTACATCAGCCGCAATCGCCTCCGGATAAATACCCGCCCGAGCGGTTTGGATCGCCCTTTCATCGAGATCACAGGCGAATACTTGAAGCGTCGGCGCGTTCTCCATATCGCGTGTACTCTCAAGCAACAACATTGCAATCGAATAAGCTTCCTCACCTGTCGCGCAAGCGGGTACCCATACCCGAAAAAGATCTCCCGAGTTTTTGACTGCAAGTAACTCAGCGATATGCGGCTTAAGTGCTTGGAAAACATCTGCGTCGCGGAAGAAATTCGTTACGGAGATGAGAACGTCTTGCACGAATGCCGCCGCTTCTCCAGGGTGAGTTCTTACAAAATCCAAATACCCGGGCAGGTCGAGAAGATCATTGACTTGTATGCGACGCGCGATGCGGCGCAGAATGGTAGCTCGTTTGTAGCAGGTAAAATCACACCCCGTCTTCATTCGCACAAACATCAGCAATTCGCGCAGTGTTCCCTCGCTGAAATCAGAGACTGCGTCCACTTTGCGATCCCGGGGGTCGTCCTCGGCAGGCAGCTTCTGATCACTTCGCTTTGCAAAGTAGGTGAGCAGCCGCGCCGGAATCTGAGAAACTTCTAAAACCCAGTCAACCATGCCGGTGTCAATAGCGGCGCGAGGCATACCGGCATGCTCTGCCTGATTAGGATCTTGCGCAATCGTAAGACCTCCACGTTCCTTTATCCGCTTGATACCAATCGCTCCATCGCCATCTCCTCCAGAAAATACAACTGCTGCGGAATGAGGTCCGTAAGTGTCCGCGAGAGATCGAAAGAATAGATCCACTGCCACACGCTTACCGCGTTCATTTTCCAAGGCGAACAACTTAAACCGACCTTCCAAGGCCACGAGATATTTACCAGGTGGGATTACGTACACGTGATTCGGTTCGGCAACCTGGTTGTCTTCTGCCTGATGAACGGGCATTTGAGAAGCGTGATTGAGCAGTTCTGCGATGATCGATTCATGAGACGGAGACAAATGCAAAATCACGACGAAGACCATGCCACTATCAGCGGGCATGACTTTGAAGAAGTCGACGAGCGCTTGGACGCTGCCAGCTGAGCCACCGATGCCAACCATCGGAGGCAACTGGTAGCCGCGTGACGGAATCACGTTATCTAAATTTGCAGACCAATGTTGGTTTACGATCTCCTGAGGAACTGACCGGGAACCTTCCACGCCTGTCGATGTTTGCTCAGCTTCGGACTTCTTCATGCTAAGTACGGCCTGGTTAAATCTCCAGTCAATGCAGCAATAAAAAGCGAAAGCTGAGATTAAGCCACATGGAACTCGGTCCGCAACCCGGGTCTATGCGTTTGTCGCCCAGAGTTGTTGAGGGGACGCGTAGGGCACCAAACTAGAAGGTCACATAATTACCAAGTGTACTATCTTGTGCTAAATGTGTGCCAACTGAACTGGGTGCGGCACCGCCACTAGATACTAGGCGGTCTTTACCTATAAGCGTCAGGAACTTCACTGCTGTTTTCTTTGACGCTGACCTGTTTGGAAGCGGCGCTCGACTGTCACGGTTGCGATGTTAGCCAGTCGTACGCGTCCAACTTGATGCTGAAAACGCTGACCGCAGCTCCACTGCTAAAGACAGATAGAGCGACCAGATGGTAGGGCGTAACCATCCCAGGTCGCACGACGAAGTAAGCGACCTTGGATTTAAAGCGTGAAACAAGTTGCTCCGCGAGAAACGCAAGCTTAGGGATATCGTCGATCTCCGGGATGTTTGTGACGGCGGACACATCGATCAAAATGGGAATCGATTCGGGCAGGGACGGATCACTTATAGCTTGATGCACAATTGCCGCCCGATCAAAAACGGTAACGATATCCGTCGCCACTACCACAAGCACTTGGCAATCGTAATTGATTGCGTACTCGATCGGCATAAATTGCTTTCACGAAACAGATTGAGAATGAACGGGCGTCGGTTGAGCGTGGATTCTAGCGAATACACAAAGCTTGACGAGTGGAATTGAGAATTCGAATGAACGGGACCGATGAAAAGTTAGATTTCGTTATAGTCGAAGTGCGAAAAGTGTAACTTTATGGTAGTTTAGAGCTAAAGTGCTCAGCCTTTTCAGTAATTGGCGTGAGCCAGTTTAGCGAGCGACCTACGAAACTCAGCGCTTCAACTGAAACATCGAGGCGGCAATGCAGACGGTGAGCTTCTCGGATGGGTTCTACAAACGCATCCTCGACAACATGCTGGAAGGATGCCAGATACTTTCGTTCGATTGGATTTATCTCTACCTGAACGCGACGGCCGAGCGTCAGAGTCGCCGCCCTAGTGGCGAATTGCTTGGCCAGCGTTTCTTTGATGCCTGGCCCGGAATTGAAAGTACTCCGTTGTTCGCACTCATTCGTGATTGCCTTGAGCAACGGATTCCCAGCGAACTCGAAAACGAGTTCAAGTTCACCGATGGCACTAGAGGCTGGTTCGAATTGCGTATTTCGCCGATCGAAGAAGGCGTTTTCATTATGTCGCTTGACATCACGCGGCGAAAGGAGCTCGAGGCTCAACTGCGTGAAAGTGAAGACCAGCTACGGCAAAGTCAGAAGATGGAGTCGATTGGCAGGTTGGCCGCTGGCGTTGCTCATGATTTCAACAACATGCTATCGGTCATTCTCGGTCATGTCGAATTGGCTAAGATGGACAATGAAATTGCCACGCGATTGCGCGAACACCTCGGCGAAATCCAACGCGCTGCGGAGAGTTCATCCAACTTGACCAAACAGCTTCTGGCCTTCGCTCGCAAGCAAACGATCAGTCCGCAAAGCGTGAATTTAAACGACATCATCGCTGATAAGCTTCCCATTATTGGCAGCTTGATTGGAAAAAATATCAAGACAAGTTGGACACCGGATCCCAATCTGCATAACACGCTGATCGATGCTGCTCAGTTCGAGCAGGTGCTGCTCAATCTGTGCATCAACGCCAGGGATGCAATCGGCGAGTCGGGTACGATCACGATTGAAACTTGCAACTGTGTCGTCGACGAACAATACGTGCTCGCTCACCCCGATGCGATCGAGGGTGAATTCGTGCAACTGTCGGTCTCCGATACAGGGTGCGGTATTGCTCGCGAGAATCTCCCCAAGATTTTCGAACCGTTTTTCACCTCGAAACAATTGGGTAGAGGCACCGGCTTGGGGTTGTCGATTGTTTATGGCATCATTCGCCAAAACAAGGGCTTTGTAAACGTCTATAGCGAAGTTGACAAAGGGTCCACGTTTCGAGTCTATCTGCCGTGTATTCAAAGCGACGTCACCTCAGCCGCTCCGCGTGATACTGACGACTACCTTTCACGGGGGAGTGAAACCGTTTTGTTAGTGGATGACGAACCGCAAATTCTGGAAGTAACCAGGCAGTTGCTGGAGTCGCTCGGTTACCACGTCCTTGCGACGAGTGATCCGGCTGAAGCGGTTCGGTTGGCTGCGAATTATCCGCAGGAGATACATTTGATGTTCACCGATGTGGTCATGCACCAAACTACCGGTCCTGCATTGGCGGCTCGTGTTCTCGAAAGCCGCCCGACGATGAAGCTGCTGTATACTTCTGGCTATACGGAAAATGTGGTCGTACATAACGGATTGCTGGATCCGGGTATCAACTTTCTCAACAAGCCATTTTCCATGCACGAGCTGAATTCGAAAACGAGGCAAGCGCTCGACACGGTCTGATTGTCTGAAACTCGTTTCTTCCAGTGACAATTGAAGCGCGCTTTCGAACCTTAATCCTTCATGGTCATTCGCCGACCAATTTGTTCTGCATGATGACAGAGCTGTTGTTCGCTTCATTCCAGTTACGGCGTGAAGTATCCAACAAAGTTAAATACTGCCATAACTTCCTTTTCAGAATCCCTGCGAAACACTAGCTCATAGCGATGCAGAGGCGGCGGATTAAACACGTAGGGATCGCCATTTGCGTCGCGTTCCAAAACGCTCGCAACCGCTTCGGACAGAAGGCTGAGCGTCTTTCCGGTGATCGCCCCGGCCGTTACGGACCATATCTCGGCCGCCATTGCAGACTCATCAGAACGGACCATTAACCCATCGCAGAATCCGCCCTTAAATTTCGCAACAAACACTTTTCCGATTGGTAGGGCTACCGTTGCTTGCATCATACCCTCGCTATCCTTGTCGCTGTAGTTGAGGTGAAGCAAGGAGCGAGAGCAGATTCTGCACCAACAGCAGGCTTCGCAGGTTAAGATCTGCCGAAGAGCGGACCAAGCACAGCTCAGTCAAGCTTTGACGGCGAGGGCCACAGTTGCTGGATCGCATCCTGCTGCAGAGCGGCTTGTTCCTCGACATTGTCGCGTTGGTGAAGTATCAGTCGAGTCAATTGACTGCGAGCATCGTTAACTAGCGCCAAGAACCCGTGAACGAGCCCTTCGCCCTCCAATTCACCTGCAGCGAATTTGCTGACCGCTTCCGATTTGAGTTCAGCAAGTTCGCGTTGCAGTTGCATCAGTTGCGACAAATCCAACTGAGCCGAAAATTCGTTCTGCATCGCTGACGCTTCGATGGCAAGCACGCGGTTCATGTAGGTCGCAAAGTT
The DNA here is from genome assembly GCA_041742175.1 of Pirellulaceae bacterium. Classification (GTDB taxonomy): domain Bacteria; phylum Planctomycetota; class Planctomycetia; order Pirellulales; family Pirellulaceae; genus Aureliella. Next base: position 2,220 of record JBGSJB010000659.1, on the reverse strand, counting down.
CGATTCACGCTGCCTGCGCCTCAATCGCAAATACCACTGCACTAAGAAAAATGTGCCGCCACACAATGTCGCTGCAATGGCCAAGACCTTTTCCCAATAGTCGATCGCATCGCCTGCGATCAACGGCTTGTTGCGTTGCCGATAATGAACCGAACCGATGTGCATCGGATATTGTGCTGGTAGGTCCAACAGTGAAGCGTCCAAAGGCGGCCGCTCCGCATGAGCGAAGTTGGAATTGTAAAGCGATTCGAGCAGCAACGAGACAATTTCACTTGGCACTCGTTCATTCGCTACTAACAACAAACGCGTTCCAACAGTGCTCAATGATTGTGGCGGTTCAGCGCGAGTTACGCTGTAAGTGAACGCTGGAATTTGTGTCTCAAATACATGCCGCTTATCAATTGAGGCGTTGGGCAGCAACTCACCGAGCTGCAGAAATGCTTCCAGTGACAAGGCTTCTCCAAACGGCAGACTGACCAGTCGAAAGTCTTGCGATTCGATCAAGTAGTCCGCGATTGGCGATGGTAGACTCGAGACGGTAAAGATCGCGTCCGGCAATCTTTCTGTAGGCATGGATTGCAACTCACTGTAGCTGAACGATACAGCCTGATAGCTTTCGGTATCGCCGAGCGATGGGTTACCAAGCGGCGGATTGTTGTGGCTGCTATCAGCGCCATCTACACTTGCTTCAAGCCCTGCAAAGCGGAGAACTTCGCTCGCAAGTACGTTAGTGCCGCCTCCGGCAGGACCAAGATTCACTGTGCAGCCAGCTAACTGGCCCAAGCCCAACTTTAAGATCCGTTCGTGCAGCGCCGATTTCACTAACAAGTGCAGAGGTTCGATGTGCATCGACGTTAATTGACGAACCGATCTCAGGCCACTGTTTGATAAACCACCTTGCACAAACGCCAAGTCGAACTCGCCATCATTCACCCCTTGCATGGCAGCCTCCGAGCCACTCATCGGTTCGACCACAATATTGATTCCATGACTGGCAGCTTCTCGAGCGAACTCGACCGCGAGTCTATGCCTCAAGCCTGACTCGTCGCCGGCGGTCAACTTCAGCAACGCGGAGGTTCGCTTAGGTTCTACCTGCAACCAGTAGAAGCCGATGCATAGCAACACGACAGCGACCAAGAACATCAGCCCTTCTCTTAGTTTTTTTCGCATGTCGTTCGCTCAAAGTTCTATTCGAATTGCAACTCCGTGACTTGCACACGCTATAGATTACACAAACCTCGAGCGAAAGGAGTCGCTATCCAACTTTCAATTGCACCTGACGAAGGTCATTGATCAGTTCCTGCATGCGAGCTTGACGTTGCACCGGGTCAGGCAAACGCAGGATGGAAGAAGGGTGCCAAGTGGCCATAGTGTGATCGCAGTACTTTGAAGCGATCCATTGTCCGCGCTGCTTTTGAATGCGAAAGCCTGGAGCGATTAATGCAGTGGCTGCTGTAGCACCGAGACAAACGAGCACTTGTGCGTTCAGTTGAGACCACTCAGCTTCGAACCAAGGTCGACAAGCTCGAATCTCACGCGCATCGGGACGCTTGTGCAAGCGCTGCTTTCCTTGACGTTCAAATTTAAAGTGCTTGACCGTATTGGTCACATATAACTGTGAACGGTCGATGCCTGCCGCCGCGAGCGCTTCGGAAAGCACTTCGCCAGCCGGACCGACGAACGGCAGAGCGACGCGATCTTCTTGATCACCGGGTTGTTCACCGACCAGCACGATTCGCGCATCCGCAGGACCCTGCCCGAATACCGCTTGTGTAGCATGACAATAGAGATCACACGCGCGACAGTTCTGCACCGCTGCGGCTAGACGATCAAGCGAGAGGGGTTCAGTAGCATCAGGAAAGAAACTTCGCGCCGATTGCTCGTAACCTTCGCTGTGGACAAGCATCTGCTGAACACGGGCGGGCGCATCTTGAAGCATCTGTTCAATGATTCGCGTTTCGGGCATCGTCGACCAATGTCGCACAGGCATCTCAGCTTTCATCGCCTTGAGTTTGATGCGAGCTGGATTGAAAATGTTGGCATAGTAAGTACACCACAATTCCTCAAGTTCATCAGCGGTCGGAGCAGCGCTGCGATCAACACCTTCGAAGTACCTCAGTTCGCGCTGATCCCAACTGACCGATTCATCTTTCGTTAGCATAGTCCAGTTCATCGCTTTGAAACGTCGGCTGAAGAAGGGAGCGACTTTGCGCACGATCA